>SBAS01000070.1 GCA_005240145.1 Nitrosomonadales bacterium
ACCTGGGTTGCGGCGACGGCGTCCTGCTCAAGCACCTGTGGCAGACGCGCCAGGCGCCCGGCTACGGCGTCGAGATCGACGACGCCAAGGTGGTCGCATGCATCCGCAACGACGTCAACGTCCTGCAGATGGACCTCGAAGACGGCCTCGCCGCCTTCGCCGACCATTCCTTCGACTACGTCATCCTTTCTGAAACCCTGCAGACCATTCACCGCCAGGAACCGCTCATGCAGGAAATGCTTCGCGTCGGCCGCGAAGCCATCGTCTCCTTTCCCAACTTCGGCTACTGGCGCGCGCGCATCCAGATCGCGCTGGGCGGCCACATGCCCGTGTCGAAGGAACTCCCCTACCAGTGGTACGACACCCCCAACGTGCACCACTGCACCCTGGTGGATTTCGAAGCCCTCTGCGCCAAGCTCGGCCTGCGCATCCTCGAGCGCGTCGTCCTTACCAACGGCAAGCTCGTCTCGCTGCTACCCAATCTCCTCGGCAGCCTCGCCGTCTATCGCGTCAGCGCGTAGCTCCAATACAGGTATATGCTTTCCCCGCCCGCGACGTGCGGTCGACCAAGAAGCAGGCAGCCGGTACGCGCGATACGCAGCAATGACGGCGCGAACATCGAAGAGTCCTATCGAAAGGCGGCAACCTACGTGGACAAAATCCTCAAAGGGGCAAAGCCTGCCGACCTTCCCGTCGAGCAACCGACACGTTTCGAGTTCGTCGTCAACATGAAAACGGCCAGGGCGCTCGGACTCAGGGTCCCGCAGTCCCTGCTGCTGCGAGCCGACCACGTCATTGACTGATGGACCGCTGCCCAACTTTGCGCCGCAGCCGGGCTCCGCGTTGATGGCAGCGAGAATCGTCCGCCTCGGCACGCCAAGACTGCGCGGCGAGGGCTTGCGCATCGGCACGGTGCGGCATCCTCCACGCGGCGTGCCGAAGGAGAAATTTGCGTCCGGGAACTGGTACGACGTCTGGTTTCCGAACCTCGCGCCGAGCAAATTTACCGTGAATCTCGGCCGCAAGGCGGACACTGATCGCGAATGGAGCGTGTTCGAAAAACGCTATCAGAAAGAAATGTCCAGCCCGGAAGCGAGCCGGACGCTAGATCTGCTTGCCGCGCTCTCGCATGAAACGGACTTTTCAGTCGGCTGCTATTGCGAGGACGATGCGCGCTGCCACCGTTCGGTGCTGCGCCGGCTGCTGAAGGAGCGCGGCGCGAAGTTGGGCTGACTGACGGGCCTGCCCGCCCGGCTGTCAACCCAGGCCAGTGGATCGTCGTTAAATGATGCAGCCGCAATGCGGCAAGCACTTGGCAAGAGCTTCCCCAAGCATTACCATGTGCATGTGCATGTTTGAACGGAAGGCAGCCTGACATGAAGACTGAACGCCTCGTCATCCTGGTCACACCCGAGCAGAAGCGCGCGCTTGCGCATCGCGCGAAGGCGCTCGACCTCTCGGTTGCGGAACTGGTGCGGCGCTCGGCGGAGGGTTTCAGGCCTGGCGCTGACGAACAAGTCCTCTCGTCCCTCGCGGATGAACTGCAACGCTCGGTTAAAGAAAGCCGGGCCGCGCTGCGCGCGGCGCTGGCCGAAACACAAGCGACCCTGGCCCAGCTCGGCAAAGGCCGTAAGGAGCGGAGGGCCGCCTGATGGCCGCGTTCGATCAGATCGTCGAAGGCGTCAAGGAAGTGCTGCGAATGAGTGGAGAAATCAAGCGGCTCGCCGACGCCGTGCGCGAACTCGGTACCGAAGTGCGAGACATCGACCGGCGGCTGGTGCGGATCGAAACCATGGCGGAACTGGCGCAGGCAGCGCGAGCTACGAAACGTCTCCCTCCAAAGAATTAAACCTGGCTTCCCGCGTTCGTGGGAACGGCATCACGAACACTAGCGGGACGCGGCGTCCAGCGCGTCGATGCGCGCCCGCATCCAGACCAGGAGCGCGAGGCCCGGCAGGGCGATGAGGAAGGTGAAGAAGAAGAACTGGATCCAGCCGAAGCCCGCGACGAGGTAGCCGGCAGCCGGCCCGACGTAGACGCGGCCAACAGCAGAGAGCGCGGAGAGGAGCGCGTACTGCGTGGCGGAGAAGCGCCGGTCGCAGAGCGCCATGAGGAGCGCGACGTAGGCGGCGGTGCCCATGCCGCCGCAGAGGTTCTCCAGGCCGATGACGATGAGCATGAGGGCGTAGCTTTTGCCGCTCGCCGCCAGGAGCATGAAGCCCAGGTTGGTGATCGCCTGCAGCACGCCGAAGACGAGCAGCGCGCGGTACAGGTGCATCTTCGCCATCAGCGCGCCGCCGGCGAGCGCGCCGAAGATGGTGGCGGCAAGGCCGAAGCCCTTGTTGATGGCGCCCACTTCCGTGAGCGAAAAACCCGGGCCGCGCAGGAGGAAGGTGGTGGTGAGGTTGCCGGCGAAGGCGTCGCCGAGTTTGTAGAGCACCACCAGCGCGAGCAGCGCGATGGCGCCCTCGCGCGTGAAGAACTCGCTGAAGGGCTTGACGACAGCGGCATCGAGCGTTTTCGGCGCGCCGCCCGTCACTTCGGGTTCGAGCACGAACCAGGTCGCGACCATGCCCACACCCATGAGCGCAGCCATCAGCCAGAAGGTCGCCTGCCAACCGAGCCACTGGTCGGCGAGGATCAGCGCGCCCGCGCCCGAGACCAGCATCGCGAGGCGGTAACCCAGCACCGACACCGCCGCGCCGGCGCCGCGCTCGTCGCGCTCGAGCCAGTCGGTGCGCAAGGCATCGAAGACGATGTCCTGCGAGGCGGAAAGGAACGCCACTACCAGCGCAGTGCCGCCCAGCAGCCAGGCCGAGTCGCGCGGCGAGAGCGTGCCCATGAAGGCGATCGCCGCCGCGAGGCCGAGCTGGGTCACGAGCAGCCAGCCCCGGCGCCGGCCGAGAAACGGCGGCACGTAGCGGTCCATGAAGGGCGCCCAGAAGAATTTGTAGGTGTAGGGCTGGCCGACGAGAGCGAACCAACCGATGGCGACGATGTCTACGTTTTCTGCGGCAAGCCAGGCCTGCAGGGTGCCCGCGGTAAGCGCAAGCGGCAGGCCGGAGGCGAAACCCAGCAGCAACAGCAGGCCGATTTTGCGGCTGCGGAACGCTGCGGCGTAGTCGGCGAGCGCCATCGGGGCGCCATCTTACCCGCACCCCGCGCGCGCACTCGCACAGGGCGCCGTTTATCGTTGCCAGAGGATACAAAAACCGGTAGCCTCCCCCTCCCCCAAGTACGGTCAGGAAGCATGCAAATGAACACCGAATCCGCAAGCAACGACGTGAGCAAGGAAAAACTGGTCGCCGACCTGAAAGTGGTGGTCGCCGACGCCGAGGAACTGCTGCGCGCCACCGCCTCGCAGGCGGGCGAGAAAGTCGCCGCAGCGCGCGAGCGCATCCAGGCCTCCCTCGCCAGCGCCAAGGTGAAGCTGACCGAGGCCGAGCGCGTGCTGCTCGAAAAAACCAAGCAGGCCGCCAAAGTGACCGACGAGTACGTGCACGAAAACCCGTGGCAGGCAGTCGGCATCGCCGCCATGGCCGGCCTGGTGCTCGGCATCCTCATCAGCCGCCGCTGATCCCGTGCCCTGGCGGGACGGGCCGAAACCCGTCGCCGCCACCTCGACCAAAGACAATCCATGCTCGGCCCGGTCAGGGAATTCGCACGCACGCTGCTGTCATTCGCCCTGACGCGCACGCGCCTGGCCGCGACCGAGCTGGAAGAGCAGGCGCTGCGCCTGATCGAGATCCTGATCTGGCTCACGACGGCGCTCTTCTTCCTCGGCGTCGCGATCGTGTTCCTCGCCGTGCTGGTGGTGCTCGTTTTCTGGGACTCGAACCGCCTGCTCGCGGCCGGCCTCCTCGCGGGCCTGTTCGTTGCCGTCGGCACCGGCGCCGCGCTGATGGCCCGCATGCGCCTGCGCGAGCGGCCGAAGCTGCTCGCCGCGACGCTCGCCGAACTCGAGCGCGACCGCGAAACGCTGGGCCAGCCATGATGCGCTCGCGCCTCCTTGCCCTTGCCGAGCACCGCATGCGCTTGAGCGCGCGCGCGCAGGCCGAGCGGGAGACAATGGCCGCGCTGCTCGCCCCCGCCGACGGCGCAAGCGCCCTCGCCACGACGCTGCTGCGCACCGTGCGCCGCGCCATGGAAGCGGCGCAGCGACAGCCGTTGATCGCCGTCGCCGGCGTACTGCTGTTCGCCGTTCTGCGCCCGAAGCGCGCGCTCGGCTGGCTTGCGCGCGGCTGGTCGCTCTGGCGCCTGTACCACGGCGCGCGCGGCTGGTGGCAGCGCTTCGCCGCCGCAGCCCCGTCCGTGGGCGCGCCAAAGTAGCGATCGTGCGCGCATCTGCACCGGTTCGCTGCGCGTTCGAGCTCGCCGAGCGCGAACGCAAGTTCCTGCGCGCCGAGATGTCCCAGGTGTCAGGCCTGATGCCGATCCTGATGAGGCGGCGCAACAAGCAGCATTGGACGAGCGCGGAACTGGCCGAGATCCGCGCGCACCTGCGGCGCATCGCCAAGCTCTCGCCTTACCTCGTGGTAATCGTGATGCCGGGCGGTTTCGCGGTGCTGCCGGTGCTCGCCTGGTGCCTCGACCGCCGCCGCCTGCGCCGCGGCATGGCGCCGGGGTAGGCTAAAGCTTGAGGCTGTAGTCGATGATCAGCGGCGCGTGGTCGCTGAAGCGCTGCTTCAGGTAAATCGACTCGCGCCGCGCGCTCGCCGCCACGCCCGGCGTGGCGATGTGGTAATCGATGCGCCAACCGACGTTCTTCGCCCAGGCCTGGCCGCGGTTCGACCACCAGGTGTACTGCTCGGGCTTCTGGTTGAGGCGGCGGAACACATCGACGAAACCGACCTTGTCGAACACCTGTGTCAGCCAGTCGCGTTCCTCGGGCAGGAAGCCGGAGTTCTTCTGGTTGGAGCGCCAGTTCTTCAGGTCGATTCTCTGGTGCGCGATGTTCCAGTCGCCGCAGAGGATGATTTCCTGTTTTCTTGCCTTCAATTTCTTCAAATGGACAAGAAACGCCGCAAGAAAACGGAACTTCGAAGCCTGCCGGTGCGGCCCCGCGGAGCCCGAGGGCAGGTAGAGCGAGATCACCGAGAGCTTGCCGTAATTGGCCTCGAGGAAACGCCCCTCGGCGTCGAATTCCTTGACACCGAAGCCCATGACGACGCTGCGCGGCGGGCGCCGGCTGTAGAGGGCCACGCCGGCGTAGCCTTTCTTTTCGGCGCAATGCAGGTGCCGCGAGTAGCCCTTCAGTTCGAACGGCCCGCCTGCCAGGTCGGCCTCCTGGGCTTTGACTTCCTGCAGGCAGATCAGGTCCGCCTTCTGCGCCGCGAGCCAGGGGAACAGCCCTTTCTTAGCAGCCGAGCGGATGCCGTTGACGTTAAGGGTAACGACCTTCAAGACGACGGAAAGCTGGAGACGCCGCCGTGCGCCGCCGACCATGCGGCGGGCGAATTGAGGAAGTTCTCGACCTCTCCGATCTGCGCCTTGGCCAGGTAGTTGCCCTGCTTCACCACGCGCAGCACGTCCCACCAGGTGGCGAGGTGGTGCAGGCGCACGCCCAGATCGCTCATGGTCTTCTTCGATTCGGGGAAGATGTCGTAGTAGAAATTGACGAAGACGTGATCGACGACGGCGCCGGCTTCGCGCAGCGCCTTGCAGAAATTGATCTTCGAGCGCCCGTCGGTGGTGAGGTCTTCCACCAGCAGCGTGCGCGCGCCTGCGCGGATGTCGCCCTCGATCTGGGCGTTGCGGCCGAATCCCTTGGGTTTCTTACGGATATATTGCATCGGCAGCCCGAAGCGCTCGGCGATCCAGGCGGCATAGGGAATGCCGGCGGTTTCGCCGCCCGCGATGACGTCGAACTGCTCGAAGCCGGCGTCGCGCGACAGCGTCGCGGCGGCGAAATCGACCAGCTGGGTGCGGATGCGCGGGTAGAAAATGAGCTTGCGGCAATCGATGTACACCGGGCTCGCCCAGCCGGAGGTAAAGACAAACGGCTTGTCGTCGGAAAACAGCACCGCTTTCACCTCCAGCAGCATTCTGGCGGTGGTGTCGGCGATGAAGGCCTGGTCTGCGGAATGCATGGCGTGGGCGGTCGTGGCGCGGCCGATTCTAGCAGGTCAACTTCGCCGGCCTGCGGCGCGTTAAAATCCGCATCAACACTGCTTTCGGGGGTATTCATGCTGCGCATCGCTCTGCTCGTCGCCATCGCCGCCTTGCCCGCCGCGGCCGAAGCCCAGACCTATCGCTGCGCCGGCAAGGACGGCAAGAAATATTACGGCGCCACCGTGCCGCCGCAGTGCCTGGGCCAGCCGGTGGAACAGCTGAACGCGCAGGGCCTGGTGACCAAGCGCTTCGATGCCGCAGCCTCCGCCGCCGAACGCGAAAAGAAGGCCGCCGACGACGAAGAGCGCAAGAAGCGCGAGGCGGCCTCGAAGGAGGAAGGCCGGCGCAGCCGCGCGCTGCTCGCCACCTACACCAGCGACAACGACATCGAGCAGGCGCGCGCCCGCGCATTGAAGGACAACGAGACGGCGGTGAAGGACATCGAACAGCGCATCGCGGGGCTGAAGAAGCGCCAGGATGAACTGAAGAAGGAAGGCGATGCCAAATCCGGCAAGAGCCCGCCCCCGGGCAAGCTCGCCAGCGACATCAGTACCGTGGAATTCGACATCAAGACCCAGGAAGGCCTGCTGGCGACCAAGAAAAAGGAAGTGGACCTGATCAACGCGCGCTACAACGACGACAAGAAGCGCTACGCCGAGCTGACCAAGGGCGGCCGCAAGTAGCCTAGCCCGCGAGCTTGCGGCGCATTGTCTCGTTCACCTGCGCCGGGTTCGCCTTGCCCTGGCTGCGCTTCATGACCTGGCCGACGAGCGAGTTGAAGGCCTTCTCCTTGCCGGCGCGATAGTCCTCCACCTGCTTCGCGTTCGCCGCCAGCACTTCATCGACAATTTTCTCGATCGCGCCTGAGTCGCTGATCTGCTTCAGCCCCTTGGCGGCAATGACGCTGTCCGGATCGCGTTGGCCCGCCCACATTTCCGTCAGAACGTCCTTTGCGGCCTTCTGCGAAATCGTTCCATCCTGGACGCGCGACAAAAGCTTGGCGAAGCCTTCCGGCGAAACCGGCAGCGCAGCAAAAGCCAGATTCTCGTCATTCATTTTCGATGCAATTTCCCCATTGAGCCAGTTCGCGGCCAACTTCGGCGTCACCGCTGCGAATCCCGCCGCTAGGGATTGCTCGAAATAGTTCGCCTTCTCGCGCGACTCCGTCAGAAGACTTACGTCGTAGGCCGGAAGATCGAATTTCTCTGCGTACCGCTTTCGCTTCTGCTCCGGAAGTTCGGGCATGCTTGCCCCGATCCGTTCGATGTCCGCCTCGGTAATGACTAAAGGCAGCAGGTCCGGATCAGGAAAGTAGCGGTAGTCCTGCGCGTCTTCCTTCGAGCGCATGGGGCGAGTTTCATTCCTGTCCGCATCGTACAAGCGGGTTTGCTGCTCGATCGAGCCGCCGTCCTGGAGAATCTCGATCTGGCGACGCGCTTCGAATTCGATCGCCTGCTCCATGAAGCGGAACGAGTTGAGGTTCTTGATTTCGCAGCGTGTGCCGAGCTCTTCGTCGCCTATTTTCCGCACCGAGACATTGGCATCGCAGCGGAACGAGCCTTCCTGCATGTTGCCGTCGCAGATGCCGATCCAGACCACCAAGGCGTGCAGTGCGCGTGCATAGGCCACCGCCTCCTTCGCGCCGCGTAGCTCCGGCTCGGTGACAATCTCCAATAGCGGCGTGCCGGCACGATTGAGGTCGATGCCGCTCAGGTCGGTGAAGTTCTCGTGCAGGGACTTGCCCGCGTCTTCCTCGAGGTGGGCGCGCGTGAGGCGGATGGATTTCTCCGCCTTGTCGACGAAAAAACGTACCGTGCCGCCCTGCACGATCGGAATTTCGTACTGGCTGATCTGGTAGCCCTTGGGCAGGTCCGGGTAGAAGTAGTTCTTGCGCGCGAATACCGACCGCGCGCTGATCCTCCCCTGCACCGCCAGGCCGAAGCGGATGGCGTGCTCGATCGCAGCGAGGTTGGCCACCGGCAGCGTACCGGGCAGCGCGATATCGACCGCGGAGGCCTGCGTGTTCGGCGCGGCGCCAAACGCATTTGCCGCGCCCGAAAACATCTTGCTGCGCGTCAGGAGCTGCGTGTGGGACTCGATGCCGACGACGATTTCCCAGGCCACCCGCGCTACCTCGCCTGCGGCCGCAACAGCTGGCAGCTGCCCCTGCGATCGACGAGCACCGGTTCGAGGTAGCCCTGCGAGCCGCACAGCGCGGCGCAGCCCCCGGCCGTCACCCGCACGAACTCCCCCAGGTTGCGCAGCGAGACGCTGCAGCCCCCCGAGGCGAAGCGCAGGCCGCCTTCGCTGCTGCGCTGCTCGAGCCCAGCGACGTTGCAGCTATGCTCGGCGGGCGAAACCTTCGAGCGCCACTCGAAGCTCCTGAGCTTGCCGCCTTCGACCGCGTAAGCGAGCGTCGCTGAATAGCGCCCCTCGGCGGTCTCGCAGCGCACCGCCGCGCCGTAGCCTTCCATCGAAGGAAAGATTCCGCTGAACTCGAAGCGCTCGCGCGGCTGCCCGCCGGGAGCGTAGCGGCCGCCCCTGAACGCTCCGCCCGACCAGGTGCCCTGCAGCGTGGCGGTTTCCGGCCGGCCGTAGAAAATCGGCGAGTTGCCTTCGCGCAGGAATGTGACGCCGAGCTGCTTGCTGCGCTCGCCTTCGAGGAAGCGCTGCTGCAGCGTCGGCAGCACGATGTACTCGCCGGTGACGCGCGCCGAGCCGTCGGGCCGGTCGGTGGTATAGAGATAAATCAACGCCGTGCGCCCGCCGAACTGGCCGAGCAGTTCGTGGCTTTCGCTTTTCTCCTGCGCAAACGCCTGCGCCGCGAGAAAACACAGGCACATCGCCAGCCGCTTCATAGCGGCGCCTCCCTGGCTGCGCGCAGGTGCCAGTCGGTGGCCTGCTGGTAGCGGTGCGCGGCGCCGAGCATTTTCGCTTCCGCAAAATAATCGCCCATGATCTGCAGGCCCACCGGCAGGCCCGTGGCATCGAAGCCGCAGGGGATCGACAGCCCCGGCAGCCCGGCCAGCGGCGCCGGAATGGTGAAGATGTCGTTGAGGTACATTTGCACCGGGTCGTCGGCCTTGGCGCCGAGCGCGAACGCGGTCGTGGGCGACGTCGGTCCCATGATCAGGTCGCAGCGCGCGAAGGCCTCGGCAAAATCCTTCGCGATCAGGCGCCGCGCGCGCTGCGCCTGCAGGTAATAGGCGTCGTAATAGCCATGCGAGAGCACGTAGGTGCCGATCAGGATGCGCCGCTTCACCTCGGTGCCGAAGCCCTCGGCGCGCGTGCGCCGGTACATTTCGGCGAGGTCCGCGTACTCGCCCGCGCGATGGCCGTAGCGCACGCCATCGAAGCGCGACAGGTTGGAGGAAGCTTCGGCGGGTGCGATGACGTAGTACACCGGCACTGCGAGGGCCGTGTTGGGCAGCGTGATCTCGATCATCTTCGCGCCCTGCCCTTCGAACCAGCGCGTCGCCTCACGCACACAGGCGCGCACGTCGGGCTCGAGCCCATCGCCGAAATATTCCTTCGGCAGGCCGATGCGCAGCCCCGCGAGGTTCAGGTTCAGTTCGCGCCCGTAGTCCTCCGCGGGACGCTCCAGGCTGGTCGAGTCGCGCGCATCGAACCCGGCCATGGTGTTCATGAGCAGCGCGAGATCGGCCGCGCTCTTCGCCAGCGGCCCGCCCTGGTCGAGCGAGGAGGCGAACGCGATCATGCCGTAGCGCGACACCACGCCGTAGGTGGGCTTGAGTCCGGATACGCCACTCAACGCGGCGGGCTGCCGGATCGAGCCGCCGGTGTCGGTGCCGGTGGCCGCCGGAGCCATGCGCGCAGCCACCGCGGCCGCCGACCCTCCTGACGAACCCCCGGGTACCCGCGCCGTGTCCCAGGGATTGCGCACCGGCCCGAAGTGCGAGGTCTCGTTCGAGGAGCCCATGGCGAATTCGTCCATGTTGGTCTTGCCCAGCTGGATCGCGCCGGCGGCATCGAAGCGCTCGATGACGTGCGCATCATAGGGGCTGGTGTACGCCGCGAGCATCCTCGAGCCGCAGGTGGTGCGCAGTCCGCGCGTGCAGTAGATGTCCTTGTGCGCGACCGGAATGCCGGTGAGCGGCCCGGCGGCGCCGTGCGACCGTCGCTCATCGGCGACGCGTGCCTGGGCGAGACTGTGCTCTTCATCCACCGTGATGAACGCATTCAGCTTGCCGTCCAGGGCGCGAATGCGGGCGAGAAACAGCCCGGTCAGCTCGACCGCGGAGACCTGCTTCGCGGCGAGCGCCGCGCCGAGTGCCGAAAGAGTCGAATTCAGCACTTATTCAATGACCTTGGGGACCAGGTAGAGCCCCTTTTCCGCCGCCGGCGCGCCCTTCTGGTAGGCCTCGCGACGGTCGGCTTCCGTGACCTCGTCGGCGCGCAGGCGCTGGCGCACCGGCAGGCGGCCATCCAGAGGGTGGGACATGGGTTCGATGCCCCGGGTATCGACCGCCTGCAGCTGGTCGATCAGCCCGAGCACCGCGTTGAGCCGTTCGGTCACGCCGCGCTGCTCCGCATCGCTGACTTCGATGCGGGCAAGGAGCGCGATGCGCCGAAGCTGGTCTGGGGTCAGGGACATGCGAGCTTGCCGGAGGTCGCGGTAAGAGTATCATAGCCGCCTCAGGGATAAACGGTTCCGGATCGCAGCTTTAGCGGCGGAACTTAAGGCAACACCTAGGGCATTGCGACGAGGGACAGGCCACGAACATGTTTGGATTTCTGCGCAGTTATTTCTCCAACGATCTGGCGATCGATCTGGGCACCGCCAACACGCTGATCTACGTGCGCGGCAAAGGCATCGTGCTGGATGAGCCCTCGGTGGTCGCGATCCGCGAAGACAGCGGGCCGAACGGCAAGAAGTCGATCCAGGCGGTCGGCAAGGACGCGAAAATGATGCTCGGCAAGACGCCGGGCAATATCGTCGCGATCCGGCCGATGAAGGACGGCGTCATCGCCAACTTCACCGTCACTGAGCAGATGCTGAAGTACTTCATCAAGAAAGTGCACGACAACAGGCTTTTCTCGCCCAGCCCGCGCATCATCATCTGCGTGCCCTGCGGCTCGACCCAGGTCGAGCGGCGCGCGATCCGCGAATCCGCGATCGGCGCGGGCGCCGGGCAGGTGTTCCTCATCGAAGAACCGATGGCCGCGGCGATCGGCGCGGACATGCCGGTGGCCGAAGCGACCGCCTCGATGGTGGTGGACGTCGGCGGCGGCACCACCGAAGTGGGCGTGATTTCGCTCGGCGGCGCGGTGCACAAGGGATCGGTGCGCGTCGGCGGCGACAAGTTCGACGAGGCGATCATCAACTACATCCGCCGCAACTACGGCATGCTGATCGGCGAGACCACAGCGGAGAACCTGAAGAAGACCATCGGCTCCGCGTTCCCGGGCTCGGAAGTGCGCGAGATGGAAGTCAAGGGCCGCAATCTCGCCGAAGGCATCCCGCGCAGCTTTACGATTTCCTCGAACGAAATTCTCGAAGCGCTCACCGAGCCGCTCAACCAGATCGTCAGCGCGGTGAAAAGTGCGCTCGAGCAGACCCCGCCCGAACTGGGCGCCGACATCGCCGAGAAGGGCATGGTGCTGACCGGCGGCGGCGCGCTGCTGCGCGACCTCGACCGCCTCCTCATGGAGGAAACCGGGCTGCCGGTGATCGTCGCCGACGACCCGCTCACCTGCGTGGTGCGCGGCTCGGGCAAGGCGCTCGAGCAGATGGAGCACTTCGGGGCGATCTTCACGAATGAATAAGTAGGGGGCGGGTAACCCCGCTTTTCCCTGCTGCCGGGATGGACCATACCCCCCCTCCCTTCTTCAACCGCGGTCCGGCGCCGCTCGTTCGCCTGGCTTTTTTCGCCTCGCTGTCGCTCGCGCTGCTCGTGCTTGACGCGCGCTTTCGCTATACCGAAGGACTGCGCAGCGTGCTTGCCCTCGCCGTCTACCCGCTGCAGTCCCTCGCCACCCTGCCGGCGGCGCTGGGCGAGCGCGTCGCGGGCTATTTCGCCAGCCAGTCGCAACTGCGCGACGAGAACGGCGTGCTGCGCGCGAAGCTGCTCGACGCTGCGCAGGGGGCGCTGCGTTTCGAGGCGGCGCAGGCCGAGACCGCGCAGCTGCGGCGCCTGATCGGCGCCGCCGAGCGTGCACCGCTCAAGGCGACGCCGGCGGAAATCCTCTACAACGGCCGCGATCCCTACTCGCGCAAGGTGGTGATCGACAAGGGCAGCCAGCAGGGCGTCGCCGCGGGCTCGCCGGTGGTGGACCAGCATGGCGTCATTGGCCAGGTGACGCGCGCGCACGCGCTGCTGGCCGAAGTCACGCTGCTCACGGACAAGGAGCAGGCCATCCCGGTGCAGGTTGTGCGCAGCGGCCTGCGCGCGGTGGCCTTCGGCGGCGGCACGAGCGGCATGCTGGAGCTGCGCTTCATGGCCGCGAACGCGGAAATCCAGAATGGCGACAAGCTCGTCACCTCGGGCATCGACGGCACCTATCCGCCCGGCCTGCCGGTGGCGACCGTGGCACGCGTCGAGCGCGACGCAGCGTACGCGTTCGCGCGCATCTTCTGCCAGCCCGCCGCAGGGGTCGAAAGCGGCGGCTACGTCCTCGTCCTCGGCGCGCAGTCCGGACGCCTCGCGCAGCCGGCCGAGGCCGGCGTCGAGCGCGAAAAGCGTCCCGGCAGGACGCGCAAGCCGCGCCGCAAGGATGGTGATGCTGCTCAGTAACGCGCCTGCATCGCAGTCGATCCTGCTGCCGGTAAGCGCCGGCACCATCTTCGGTTCGCTCGCGGTCGCGCTGCTGCTCAACTTCCTGCCCTGGAGCAGCATTGCGCTTGCGCCCGATTTCGTCGCCCTGGTGCTCGCCTTCTGGTGCGTGCGCCAGCCCCGCCTGGTGGGACTGGGCGCCGGCTGGCTGCTGGGCCTCCTGACCGATGTCGGCAACGGCGTGCTGCTCGGCCAGCACGCGCTCGCCTACTCCCTGCTCGCCTTCGCCGCGATCACGCTCTCGCGCCGCATCCTCTGGTTTCCGCTCTGGGGCCAGGCGCTGCATGTCGCCGCGCTGCTGCTTTTCGCGCAAGGCATCTCGGCACTGGTACGCCTCGCGGCCGGGGCCGAAGTTCCGGGCTGGAGCATCGCCGTGGGGCCGCTCTTTGGCGCCGTGCTCTGGCCGGTGGTGAGCCTGCTGCTGCTGCTGCCGCAGCGCATGCCGACGGATGTCGACGAGACAAGGGCGATATGACACCGGCTTCATGAAACTGGGCGAGTTCAAGAACCACGAGCGCGAGCTGTACTTCTTCCAGCTGCGCATCGGCTTCGCCGGATTCGCGGTGCTCGCGGCATTCGTGCTCCTGTTCGCGCGCTTTTTCCACCTGCAGGTCGTGCAGCACGACACTTATGCTTCCAAGGCGGAGGACAACCGCATCTCGATCGTGCCGATCGCGCCTAACCGCGGCCTGATCCTCGACCGCAACGGCGTGGTGCTGGCGCGCAACTATTCGGCCTACACGCTGGAGATTTTTCCCGCCAAGGTGCGCGACCTCGAGCGCACCATCCAGGACCTGAGCGAAGTGGTCGAGGTGCAGGCGAAGGACCGCAGCCGCTTCCGCAAGCTGCACGCCGAAATACGCAACGCCGAGAGTCTGCCGATCCGCACCCGGCTCACCGACGAGGAAGTGGCCCGCTTCGCCGCCAACCGCTACCGCTTCCCGGGCGTGGAGATCAAGGCGCGCCTCTTTCGCCAGTACCCGTACGGCGATCTCGCCGCGCACGTCATCGGCTACATTGGCCGCATCAACGCTAAGGACCAGGAAAAGCTCGCCGAGCTCGAGGTCGAGGCGAACTACCGCGGCACTGACTACATCGGCAAATCGGGGCTTGAAGCGAGCTACCAGCAGGAGCTGCACGGCACCACCGGCTTCGAGCAGGTGGAGATCGACGCCGCCGGGCGCGGCATCCGCACGCTCGCCCGCACGCCGGCCCAGGCCGGCAACAACGTGACCCTGACACTCGACATCAAGCTGCAGGAGGTCGCCGAGAAGGTCTTCGCCGGTCGCCGCGGCGCGCTGGTGGCGATCGAACCGTCTACGGGCGGGGTGCTCGCCTTCGTTTCCATGCCCGGGTTCGACCCGAACCTCTTCGTCGACGGCATCGATCCGGCGAGCTGGGCCGAGCTAAACAACTCGCCCGACCGCCCGCTCACCAACCGCGCCATCGCCGGCATCTACCCGCCGGGCTCGACCTTCAAGCCGTACATGGCCATGGCGGCGCTCGAGCTGGGCAAGCGCACGCAGAAAAGCGCGATCCACGATCCGGGCTACTTCGAATTCGGCGGCCGGCGCTTTCGCGACTCCAAGGCCGGCGGCCACGGCTACGTCGACCTTTACAAGTCGATCGTGGTGTCCTCCGACACGTTCTACTACCAGCTCGCCAACGACATGGGCATCGACGCCATCGCCGGGTTCATGGGCAAGTTCGGTTTCGGCGCGAAGAGCGGCATCGACCTCGAAGGGGAAGCCATCGGCGTGCTGCCCTCGCCGGAGTGGAAACTCAAGCGCTTCCGTAGACCTGAGCAGCAGAAATGGTACGCAGGCGAAACGGTCTCGATCGGCATCGGCCAGGGCTACAACGCCTACACGCCGATCCAGCTCGCGGTGGCGCTCGCGACGCTGGCGGCCGATGGCGCCATGTACCGGCCACGCCTGGTTTCGTACATCGACAACCTGCGCAGCGGCGAGCGCCGCCATATCGAACCGGAGCTGCTCACGCGCATCCCGCTCAAGCCGGAGAACCTCGAATTCGTCAAGCGTGCCATGGCAGGCGTGAACAAGGAAGGCACCGGCGCGCGCTCCTTCGGCACCGCGCCGTACAGCAGCGGCGGCAAGACCGGCACGGCGCAGGTGATCGGCATGAAGCAGGGCGAAAAATACGACGAGAAGAGAGTCTCGGAACGCCACCGCGACCATTCGCTCTACATCGTCTTCGCGCCGCTCGAAAGCCCGAAAATCGCGCTCTTCGCGATCGTGGAGAACGGCGGCTTCGGCGCGCGCGCGGCCGCGCCCATCGCGCGCACGGTGCTCGACTACTACCTGCTTGGCAAGGATCCCGAGGCGGTGGTGGAACCCGCGGCAGCTGCAAAGCGCGGCAGCGGCGCGACCGCGGCTGAGGAAGAAGCGGAGAGCGACTGATGGAGCTTGCCGCGCCCTCCGCGCGCCGCCTTTACCAGCGCTTCGTCGAAGGCATCGACGGCCCGCTGCTGACGCTCAGCCTCATGTTGGCGGCGCTCGGCCTGGCGACGCTGTTTTCGGCGAGCTACGAGCAGCCCGGGCGCGTCGCCTCGCAGGCGGCGAACCTCACGGTGGCGCTGGCGGGGATGTGGGTGATGGCGCGCATTCCGCCGCAGACCCTCATGCGCTTCGCGGTGCCGGCCTACCTGTTCGGCATCGCGCTGCTCATCGCGGTCGCGCTCGCGGGCGACATCGTCAACGGCGCGCGCCGCTGGCTGCACGTCGGCGTGACGCGCTTTCAGCCCTCGGAAATGATGAAGCTCGCGCTGCCGCTGATGCTCGCCTGGTACTTCCACAAGAACGAGGCGACGCTCAGGTTGCGCGACTTCGGCGTCGCCGCGCTGCTGCTCGCGCTGCCGGTGCTGCTCATCGCGCGCCAGCCCGACCTGGGCACCGCGGTGCTGGTGGCGGCCGCCGGCTGCTATGTGATCTTCTTCGCCGGCATCGGCTGGAAAGTCATCGCCGCGCTGGGCGTGCTGGGCCTGGCAAGCCTGTTTCCGCTCTGGGGCATGCTGCACGACTACCAGCGGCGCAGGATCCTCACGCTGCTCGATCCGGCGCAGGACCCGCTCGGCGCCGGCTACCACACCATCCAGTCGACCATCGCGGTGGGCTCGGGCGGCATCACCGGCAAAGGCTGGCTGCGCGGCACGCAGACGCACCTGGAGTTCATCCCCGAGCGCCATACCGATTTCATCTTCGCCGTGTTCTCGGAAGAGTTCGGCCTCATCGGCAACCTTGTCCTGCTCGCGCTCTATACGCTGCTCATCGCGCGCGGCCTCATGATCGCGGCCAGCGCCGCCACGTTCTTCTCGCGCCTCATCGCGGCCAGCATCACGCTGATGTTCTTCACTTATGCGTTCGTCAACATGGGCATGGTCGCGGGCATCCTGCCCGTGGTCGGCGTGCCGCTGCCTTTCATCTCCTACGGCGGCACCGCGCTACTCACGCTCTTTATCGGCATCGGCATCCTCATGAGCGTGCACAACCATCGCCGGTTGGTGCAGACGTAGGCGATTCCGCGGGGCAGCATGATTTTGAAATAGTCTTTCGCAGTGTGAAATATAGCCCCCCTTAAGTCGCTGTAAATACCTGTTTTACTGACATTTCATGATGCGGAATGGCGATGTTGCTGTGCGTCATCCGAGGCCGTAATCTCCCATGCAGTTCCATAACTTGCCCACGGAGAACGGATGAACCGAAAAGAGCAGGAAGTCGCACAACTCGAAAAAGACTGGTCGGAGAACCCGCGCTGGAACGGCGTCAAGCGCGGCTACACAGCGCAAGACGTCGTGCGCCTGCGCGGCAGCGTGAAGATCGAGCACACCCTGGCCAAACTCGGCGCGGAGAAACTCTGGCGCCTGTGCAACGAAAAACCCTTCGTCAATTCGCTCGGCGCGCTCACCGGCAATCAGGCGATGCAACAGGTGAGGGCGGGCGTGCCGGCGATCTACCTTTCGGGCTGGCAGGTGGCAGCCGACGCCAACGATTCCCTGTCCATGTATCCGGACCAGTCGCTCTACGCGACCACCTCGGTGCCCACGGTGGTGAAGCGCATCAACAACGCGCTCGCGCGCCAGGACCAGATCCAGACCATGGAAGGCAAGGGAGAAATCGACTGGTATGCCCCGATCGTCGCGGACGCGGAGTCCGGCTTCGGCGGCGTGCTGAACGCGTTCGAACTCATGAAGGCGATGATCGATGCCGGCGCTGCCGGCGTGCACTTCGAAGACCAGCTCGCGAGCGTGAAGAAATGCGGCCACATGGGCGGCAAGGTGCTGGTACCGACGCAGGAAGCGGTGCAAAAGCTCATCGCCGCGCGCTTCGCCGCGGACGTGATGGGCGTGCCGACCGTCCTGCTCGCACGCACCGATGCGGAAGCGGCCGACATCGTCACCACGGACGTGGACGAGAACGACAAGCCCTTCCTCACCGGCGAGCGGACATCGGAAGGTTTCTACAAGACGAAGAAGGGCTTCGACCAGGCGCTCTCGCGCGGCCTCGCCTACGCCGAATACGCGGATATGGTGTGGTGCGAGACCGGCACGCCGGATCTCGCCTTCGCGAAGAAATTCGCCGAAGGCATCCGCAAGAAGTTCCCCGGCAAGATGCTTGCCTACAACTGCTCGCCCTCGTTCAACTGGAAGCGCAACCTGGATGACGCCACCATCGCCAAGTTCCAGCACGAGCTGGGCGCGATGGGCTACAAGTTCCAGTTCATCACGCTGGCGGGCTTCCATGCGCTCAACTACTCGATGTTCGACCTCGCCTACGATTATGCGCGCGACAACATGAGCGCTTTCGTCGCGCTGCAGGAAAAGGAATTCGCCGCGGCGGAAAAAGGCTTCACCGCCGTCAAGCACCAGCGCGAGGTCGGCACCGGCTATTTCGACCAGATCACCACGGTGTGCACCGGCGGCAAGGCCTCGACGCAGGCGTTGCACGGCTCGACCGAGGACGAGCAGTTTTTTGACGAACGCGCAAAGCGCGTTGGCGACACGAAAGAGAAGGTGAAGAAGGTCGCCTGAGCTAGAAGAGACCCCCAACCATCGTGCGCAGGTGCGCTAGCGGGATCAGCAGCACCTGCAGCAGCACGATCAGCACCAGGAGCGACAGGTCGACGTTGCCGAGCGGGGGCACGAAGCGCCGGATCGGCCGCAGGAAGGGCCGCGTCAGCGCATCGAACAGCGGCCCGATCGGGGAGTGCGGGTTCACCCAGGACAGCACTGCCTGCACGATCAGCGCGAAGACCAGGATGTAGACGGCGAAGCGCACCAGGTCGACGAGCGCGAGGCAAGCGATGGTGCCCACCGCCGCCTCGGGCACGGCAGTGATATTGAGGCCGGCGATCAGGTAAAGCACGAAGATGAGCAGTGCCTGCAACAACCAGGCGAGCAGCAGCGAGGCGAGGTCCAGCCCGGCCAGCGACGGAATCACGCGCCGCGCCGGAAGCACGATCCAGTTGGTCAGGGCAATGAGCATTTCACCCACGGCGTTGCGGAACGGCACGCGCAGCCACTGGAAGAGGAAGCGCGCCAGCAGCAGGTAGACGAAGAAGCCGACGACAACGTCGACCAGGAAACCGGCGATCTGGTTAAGCACTTACTCCTTCCCCATCAGCCTGCCAAGCTCGGCGCCGCGGTCGCGCGCCGCCTCGACCGCGCGCAGGAAGCGCTCGGCGAGTTTTTGCTCCTCGAAGGACCTGAGCGCGGCCTCGGTGGTGCCGCCTTTCGAAGTTACGCGCTCGCGCAGCGTCGCGGGCGAGTCGGGGCTTTGCGCCGCGAGCTTGGCCGAGCCGAGCACGGTTTCGATGGCGAGTTTCTTGGAAGTTTCCGGGCTCAAACCCAAGGACTCAGCGGAGGCGGCCAGCTGCTCGATGAACCAGAAGACGTACGCCGGGCCGCTGCCCGAGACCGCGGTAACGGCGTCCATCAGCGCTTCGTCCGGAATCCACACGGTGGCGCTTACCGCGCCGAGAATCGTTTCGGCCTGTTTTTTCTCCGCTCCACTCACGCCCGGGAGCGCATACAGGCCGGTGACGCCGGCGCCGATCAGCGCCGGCGTATTCGGCATCGCCCGCACCAGCTTGGCATGTCCGCCGAGCCAGTTCGCGAGACTCGCAAGCGTGACGCCGGCGGCGATGGTGATGACCAGGTTGGCGTTGTCCTTGATGCCGGCGAAGCGCGCCGCTTCCTTCATCTGTTGCGGCTTGACGGCAAAGACGATCACTTCCCCGCCGCGTATCGTGCCGCGCGATTCGGCGGCGCACTCGATGCGGTACTTGTCCGAAAGCCTGCGCCGCGCGGCCCCGTCGATTTCCACGGCACGGATCTGGTCGGCGTCGAAGCCGGCCTTGAGCATGCCGCCGATCAGCGCGTCGGCCATGTTGCCGCCGCCGATGAACAGCACGTTCATGGCGACGTTCACGCGGCGGGCCTGATTTTCTGCCGGAGGCCAAAGATCGCGGTACCGATGCGCACCATCGTCGAGCCTTCGGCGATGGCGGTTTCCATGTCGTCGGACATCCCGACCGAGAGGGTGTCGAAACGGTATGCGCCTTTCAGTTTGTCGAACAGGCTCTTCAATTCCCGATAACGGGCCGCGTCGGCCCCGGGCTTCGGGATCGCCATCAGGCCACGCAGTTTCAGGCGTGGCAAAGTATTGATCTCTTTTGCAAGCAATGGAACTTCCCCGGACGCGACACCGTTTTTCGATGCCTCACCCGAAACGTTCACCTGGATCAGAACGTTCAGCGCCGCCATGCCGGCGGGCCGCTGGTCGGAGAGGCGGCGCGCAACCTTTGCGCTCTCCACGGAGTGCACCCAGTCAAAGCGCGCGGCAACGCGCTTCGTCTTGTTGCTCTGCAGTGGACCTATGAGGTGCCATTCGGCGCCTCTGCCGGCGAGCGCATCCATTTTCTCGATGGCCTCCTGCACGTAGTTCTCGCCGAAGGCGCGCATGCCCGCGGCCAGGGCCTGCTCCACCAGCGCTGCCGGATGGGTCTTCGATACTGCCAAAAGCGTCACATCGAGGGGGTCTCGGCCGGCCGCCGCCGCGGCGCGCGCGATACGCCCCCGGACGGCTTGCAAGTTGTCGTGGATTGCCCGCATACTTTGGCCCATCGGTCCCCGGGGGAATTGTAATGGATCTCACTGAATTGCTTGCGTTTGTGGTCAAGAACAAGGCCTCCGACCTGCACCTGTCCTCGGGCCTGCCGCCCATGATCCGCGTGCACGGCGACATCAAGCGCATCAACCTGCCGTCGATGGAGCACAAAGACGTGCACAGCATGCTCTACGACATCATGAACGACGGGCAGCGCAAGTTCTACGAGGAAAACCTCGAGTGCGACTTCTCGTTCGCGATCCCCAACCTCGCCCGCTTCCGCGTCAACGCCTTCGTGCAGAACCGCGGCGCCGGCGCGGTGCTGCGGACCATCCCGTCGAAGATCCTCTCGCTGGAGCAGCTGAAGTGCCCGAAGTCCTTCGAGCAGATCGCCGACCAGCCGCGCGGCGTGGTGCTGGTCACCGGGCCTACCGGCTCGGGCAAGTCCACCACGCTCGCCGCGATGGTGAACCACAAGAACGAGACCGAGGAAGGCCACATCCTCACCATCGAGGACCCGATCGAGTTCGTGCACGAATCGAAGAAGTGCCTGATCAACCAGCGCGAGGTCGGACCGCACACGCTGTCCTTTTCCAACGCCCTCAGAAGCGCGCTGCGCGAAGACCCGGACGTGATCCTGGTGGGCGAGATGCGCGACCTGGAAACCATCCGCCTCGCCTTGTCCGGCGCGGAAACGGGGCACCTCGTGTTCGGCACGCTGCACACCTCCTCGGCGGCGAAGACCATCGACCGCATCGTCGACGTGTTCCCCGCGGCGGAAAAGGAAATGATCCGCGCCATGATCTCGGAGTCGATCCGCGCCATCATTTCGCAGACCCTGCTCAAGACCAAGGACGGCCACGGCCGCGTCGCCGCGCATGAAATCATGGTCGGCACGCCGGCGATCCGCAACCTGATCCGCGAGAACAAGATCGCGCAGATGTACTCGTCGATCCAGACCGGCGCGCAGCTGGGCATGCAGACGCTCGACCAGAACCTGCAGGACCTGGTCAAGCGGAACATCGTCTCGATGGCCGAGGCACGCAGCAAGGCCGCGAACAAGGACAATTTCGCCGGAGGCTAGACCATGGAACGCGAACAGGCAGTCAAATTCATCTACGACCTTCTGCGCGCCCTGCTGGCGAAGAAGGGCTCGGACCTGTTCATTACCGCGGGCTTCCCGCCGGCGATGAAAATCGACAGCAAGATGACCCCGGTGTCGCAGACCGCGCTCACCGGCCAGCACACCTCGATGCTGGTGCGCGCCGTGATGAACGACAAGCAGGCGGCCGAGTTCGAGGCGAAGAAGGAGTGCAACTTCGCCATCGCCCCCGCCAGCATCGGCCGTTTCCGCGTCAACTGCTTCGTGCAGATGGGGCAGGTCGGCATGGTGATGCGCGTGATCACCACCGAGATACCCAATTTCGACGACCTCAAGCTGCCGCCGGTGCTGAAGGACGTGGGGATGACCAAGCGCGGGCTGGTGCTGTTCGTCGGCGGCACTGGCTCGGGCAAGTCAACCTCGCTTGCGGCGATGATCGGTTATCGCAACGAGAACTCGCACGGCCACATCATCACCATTGAAGACCCGGTCGAGTACGTGCACCCGCACAAGAACTGCCTTATCACGCAGCGCGAAGTCGGCGTCGACACCGATTCCTGGGAGAACGCGCTCAAGAACACCCTGCGCCAGGCCCCCGACGTGATCCTGATCGGCGAGATCCGCGACATGGAGGTCATGGAACACGCGGTCGCCTTTGCCGAAACCGGCCACCTGGCCCTCGGCACGCTGCACGCCAACAATTCCAACCAGGCGATGGACCGGATCATCAACTTCTTTCCCGAGGCGCGGCGCCACCAGCTGCTGATGGACCTGTCGTTGAACCTGAAGGCGGTGATCTCGCAGCGCCTGATCCCATTGAAGGAAGGCAAGGGGCGCGCCGCCGCGGTCGAGGTTCTGCTCAATTCCCCGCTCATTTCGGACCTCATCTTCAAGGGCGAGATCCACGGCATCAAGGAAATCATGAAGAAGTCGCGCGAACTGGGCATGCAGACCTTCGACCAGGCCCTGTTCGACCTCTACGAGCTCGGCCGCATCAGCTTCGAGGATGCGCTGCGCTTCGCCGACTCGACCAACGAAGTGCGGCTCAACATCAAGCTGCACGGCAAGGAATCGAAGGAGAAGGACCTTACCAAGGGCCTCGAACACCTCGACATCGTCTAGCACCCGCCCGTCGTCCCCGCGCAGGCGGGGACCCACGCAAAAAGGGGCGCGCGAGCGCCCCTTTTCTTTTCAGGCGCGCCGGTTGCTGCCGGCGACGATGCGGATTTCGAACAGCCGGCATTCGAGCGCGCCGTTGTAGAGCGGCACGCGGCGCGACGGCTGCAGGCGCACCAGCTTCGGCAGCCGCAGGTCGGCGGTGAAGAAATGGCAGCGCCAGCCGGGGAAGTTGTTCTTCAGCGCGCTGCCCAGCTTGGGGTAGAAAATCTCCAGCTCTTCCTTTGAGCCGATGCGCTCGCCGTAGGGCGGATTGGCAATCATCACGCCGGCGGCGGCGGGCGCGACGCGATTCAGGATATCTGTCTGCTCCAGCTTCACCCAGCGATCGACACCCGCAGCGGAGATATTGCGCCGCGCATCCCCAAGCACGCGCGGATCGTTGTCGCTGCCGAATATCTCGAGTTTGACTGTCTTTGCAGTTCGCTCTTCATGTTTGATTTTGTTCCACAGTATTGAATCGAAAATCTTCAGATTCTCGAAACCGAATCCCCTTCGCGCCCCCGGCGCCCGGCCACGCGCCATCGCTGCCGCTTCCACCAGCAGGGTGCCGCCGCCGCACATCGGATCGAGCAGCGGCTCCTCCGGCTTCCAGCCCGAGAGCAGCACGATGCCCGCAGCGAGGTTCTCGCGCAGCGGCGCCTCGCCCGCCCCCGCGCGCCAGCCACGCTTGAACAAAGGCTCGCCCGAGGTATCCAGGTAGAGGACGCAGCGGGTGGCGTCGAGGAAAGCATGCACGCGCACCTGCGGATTGGCGCGGTCCACATCCGGCCGGCTGCCGACGGTGTCGCGAAAGCGGTCGCAGACCGCGTCCTTGATGCGCAAGGTGGCGAAATCCAGGCTCTTCAACGGGCTCTTCTGCGCCGAGACGTTGACCCGCAGCGTGCGCTCGAGCGCAAAGAGGCCCGGCCAGTCCACTTTGCGCGCCGCCGCGTAGAGGTCTTCCTCGCTGGCATAGTCGAATTCCGCCACGCGCCAGAGGACGCGGGAAGCGAGCCGCGACCAGAGATTCGCCGCGTAGCACAGCCGCCAGTCACCCGAGAACGCGACGCCACCGGGCACCTGCTGCATGTTTTGCGCGCCCAAGGGGCCCAATTCGGCAGCAAGCAGCGCCTCCAGGCCACGCGGCGAAGAAGCGAAGAAGTGCTCCACTACAGCGGCTTGAAGACGGCCAGCAGGATGATCGAGATCAGGACCACGACCGGAAACTCGTTGAACCAGCGCAGCCAGACGTGGCTGCAGGTATTTCGTTCCCTGCGGAAATCCATCATCAGCTTGCCGCACCAGACGTGATACCCGGCGAGCAACGCCACCAGCGCCAGCTTGGCATGCAGCCAGCCGCCCGCGCCCGGAAACCAGCCCAGCCACAGCCACATTCCGAACACCAGGGTGAGCACGCCGCCCGGCGTGGCGATACCCCAGAAGAGTTTGCGCTCCATCAGTTTGAAGCGCTCGAGCGAAGTCGGGTCGCTCGCCTGCGCGTGGTAGACGAAAAGGCGCGGCAGGTAAAAAAGGCCCGCGAACCAGGTCACCATGAAAATGAGGTGCAGCGATTTGACCAGCAGCATTGCTATGCCGACTTCCAGTGGTTGCCGATGATGGCGCGCAGGATGTTCAGCCGCCGGTGGAAGAAATGGTCGGCCCCCGGCACCACCACCACAGGCAGGTCCTGCGGCCGCGCCCAGGCGAGCACGTCGGCAAGCGGCACCGTGCGGTCTTCCTCACCGTGAATCAGGATGGTGTCGGCCGGCACCGGCATCGCCTCGAGGTGCTTCACCGCCGTGCCGACGAGCACCATGCGCTCTGGGCGGACGCGCTGCGCGAGCCTGGTCTGCACCGAGGCGCCGAAGGAGAAACCGGCCAGCACCGGATTCGACGCCTTCAGGTGCGCGATCACGGCCTCGAGGTCGTCGACTTCGCCGCGCCCCTCGTCATGGACGCCTTCGGTCGCGCCCACGCCGCGGAAGTTGGGCCGCCACGCGGCGTAGCCCAGGTCCACGAACGCCCGCGCGAGGGTCTGCACCACCTTGTTGTCGAGCGTGCCGCCGTAGAGGGGATGCGGGTGCGCGACGAGCGCCACGCCGCGCGGCGCCGCGGCGGGCGAGTCGACCGCACATTCGATCTTTCCCGCAGGGCCCGCAACCATTTCCGTGCGCGTGCCGGCGCGCATCAGGCGACGAACATCAGATGCGCAGCCGCTCGACGACGCGGCCGTGCCGCAGGTGCTCATCGATGATCTCGTCCACATCGGCGCGATCGACGTAGCTGTACCAGACGGCGTCCGGATATACAACGATGCAGGGCCCTTCCTCGCAGCGATCCAGGCAGCCCGCCTGGTTGACCCTGACCTTGCCGGGACCTGCAAGCCCGAACTCCTTGATGCGGCCCTTGGCATAATCCCGAATATCGCTTGCGCCCTTGTCGTTGCAGCAGGTGCGCCCGCCGTCGCGCTGGTTGCAGCAGAAGAAAATGTGCCGTTCGTAGTAAGCCATAGCGCACAATTTTACCGGAGCGGCTTGCGCCGCTGCCCCGCGGCCAGGTAGACCAGGTAGCCCAGCGCCGCGAACGGCCACATCGCGGACGCGAGGCGGGTGAGTCCGTTGAAGTTGAGGAAGTGCCCCTGCTCCCAGACCTTGAGCATGGCCGCGAAGTACGGATTCGGCGGCGCCAGATTGACCAGCACCGTGGCCGCCATGAGCAGGATCGCTGCCAGTGCGAGCCGTGCCGTGCGCGGCAGCCAGATCGCGAGCATCACGAAGGCAGCGCCCGCGGCGAGGCCCAGCAGCGCCCCCGGCGTGAGCCAGGCGAAGACATGCTCGGCGCGCATCACGATCGCGACGGCGAACGTCTTCACCACCAACGCCAGGCCGATGAGGGACGCAACCACGGGAAACACCGGCGCGCCTGGCCGCGCCCCCGCCGAGGCGAGCAGCGCCACCGCGGCGAGGTTCGCTGCCGTGATGGTCGCTTCGATGGAAACGAACAGCTCCGCCGCATGCCGCTCTCCCACCGCGCCAGCAAACAGGTCCCGCAGGTCGCCGCTGCCGAAGAGCAGCGTCGCCGGGTTGAGTTGGGCGAACAGCCACAAGCCGAGCAAGGCCAGGCCGAGGTCGGCCTCGGCGCCGGAAATCAGCAGGTGCGCACGCAAGCGCTGCAAGGGACCGCCGCCAAGCAGCCAGCGTCCGAGCAGCGCCGCGGCAAGCGCGCCCGCCGCGGCGCCGGCGACATTGGCGAGCACATCCGCGTTCGAAGGAACGCGCGCTGGCAGGAAACTCTGCGCCGATTCGAGCGCCAGCGACAACGCGACCGCACTGAGCGCGGCCAGCAACAGCGCCACGCCGCGCGCAAAGCGCGGATGCAGCGCAAGCCCGCACAGCAGACCGTAGGGGACGTAACCGAAGAAGTTCGCGGCGAGATCGAAAGCGGTGAGATAGCGCGGCCAGGACCCGGTGAGAAACGCGAGCGCCGGGCCTGCCGGTTCCCGCCAGCCACTCAGCGGATACAGCGTCGCATAGACGACCAGCAGGGCGTAGACGGCAAGAAAAAACCGCCTCAGTGTTGCCTCGCCTGCGCGCGTGGTACGAGCGAACCCAGCACCATACCGACGACCGAGGCCGCCAGGCCGATCAGCGCCGGCGGCACGGTAGCGTCCCCGGCAATCGCCTCCGCCACGCCCCAGGCGCAGAGGCCGAAGACGACGGAGAGCAGCGCACCGACGCCGTTGGCCCGCCTCCAGTAGATGCCGGCGGCGAGCGGCACGATGCACGACACCAGCGTCACCTTGTAGGCGTTCTGCACCATTTCGTACATGGTGCTCTTGGAGTTGAGCGCGAAGAGCAGTGCGGCGAGGGTGAATGCCACCAGCACCACGCGCAACAGCAGCAGGAACTGCTTGTCGCCCATGCGCGGCGCGAACGGCCGGACCACGTTCTCGGTGAACAATGCCGTCGGCGCGAGCAGCGCACCGGAGGCAGTGGACAGAATCGCCGATAGCAGCGCGCCGAAGAACAGCACCTGCGCCCACAGCGGCGTGCGATCCAGGATCAGGTTGGGCAGGATGCGCTGGATCTCGCGCGCATCCTCGTTGGCGAACAGCTTCGCGTAGCCCGGGTCGATCACCAGCGCGGCATAGGCGATGAAAATCGGCACGAAGGCGAAACAGAAGTAGACCGCGCCGCCCAGCAGGCAGCCGCGCACCGCGGTCTTCTCGTCCTTGGCCGAGGTAACGCGCTGGAACACGTCCTGCTGCGGGATGGAGCCTATCGCCAGCGTCATCCAGGCCGCCGCGAACCAGAGCCACTCCTTGGTGCCGCCCTTTGGCCAGAATTCGAACTTGCCAGCATCGGAGGCCGCGGCGATCACCCTGCCGGCTCCGCCGGCCATGTCGCCAACCAGCCAGGCCACCGCGACGAGGCCCACCAGGATCACCACCGACTGGAACAGATCCGTCATCGCCACCGACCACATGCCGCCCCAGATGGTGTAGCCGACCACGATCGCGGCGCCGATGACGATGCCAGTGTTCAGATCGATACTGCCGCCCGAGAGCACGGAGATCACAAGCCCCAGCGCCGTGAGCTGTGCCGAGGTCCAGCCGAGGTAGGACGCAGTGATCGCGAGGCTGGTAATGACTTCGACCGGCTTGTTGAAGCGCTTGCGGTAGAAATCGCCGATCGTGAGCAGGTCCATGCGGTAGAACGCGCGCGCGAAAAACAGCGCCACGAACAGCAGGCAGAACGACGAGCCGAAAGGGTCGGCGACGATGCCGCCCAGGCCGTCCTTGGCGAAGGTGGCGGAGACCGAGAGCACGGTCTCGGCGCCGAACCAGGTGGCGAATACGCAAGCCGCGCTCATGTACAGCGGCAGGCTGCGGCCGGCGACAAGATAGTCCCTGGAGTTGTGCACCCGGCGCGCTGCCCACAGGCCGATCGCGATGGTGACGATGAAATACAGGGCGACGGAGCCGATCAGCATGACGCCGGGATAATACTAGAACGGAAAAAACGCGAGCAACTGCACTAGCAGCAGCGCGCCTGCCACCGCCAGCAGGCCCGCAAGCAAGCGGTTGCGGCGGCGGTTCTGCGCCGACAGGCGCTCGAGTGCGGCCTGCAAACCGCCGGCGCGGTCCTCCGCGAGCAGCTGGTGCAGCAGGCGCGGAATGGCGGGCAGCGTGAGCGCCCAGTGCGGCGCCTCGCGCCTCAAGGTTCGCGCAAGGCCGCGCCAGCCGACCTGCTCGCTCATCCAGCGCTCGAGGTACGGCTTCGCCGTCTGCCACAGGTCCAGCTCGGGATTGAGGTCGCGGCCCAGGCCTTCGATGTTGAGCAGGGTTTTCTGCAGCATCACCAGTTGCGGCTGGATCTCGACATTGAAGCGGCGCGAGGTCTGGAACAGGCGCAGCAGCAGCTTGCCGAAATAGATCTCCTTCAGCGGCCGTGCGAATATCGGTTCGCACACGGCGCGGATCGCGGCCTCGAAGTCGTCGAGCCGCGTGCCGGCCGGCACCCAGCCCGCATTGAGGTGCGCCTGCGCCACGCGCCGGTAGTCGCGCTCGAAGAAGGCGAGGAAATTCTGCGCCAGGTAGCTCTTGTCGCCCTCCGACAGGGTACCCATGATGCCGAAATCGAGCGCGACGTACTTGCCATCATCCGATACCAGGATGTTTCCCGGGTGCATGTCGGCATGGAAATAGCCGTCGCGGAACACCTGGGTGAAGAAGATCTCCACGCCCGCGCGCGCCAGCGTCGGGATGTCGACGCCCTTCTGCCTCAGCACGTTGACCTGGGAGATCGGCGTGCCATGCATGCGCTGCATCACCATCACGCGGCGCGAGCAGAAATCCCAGTGCACCGCCGGCACCGCGAGCAAAGGCGAGTCGGCGAAATTGCGCCGCAGCAGCGACGCGTTCGCCGCTTCGCGCACCAGGTCGAGTTCGTCGTCGAGGTGACGCGCGAACTCGGCCACCACTTCGCGCGGCTTCAAGCGCCGCCCATCGGTCCACAGCAGTTCCACCAGCTCGGCGGCACTTTCGAGCAACTGCACGTCCTTCGCCACCGCTTCCTCGACGCCAGGCCGCAGCACCTTGACCGCGACCTCGGTGCCATCATGCAGCACGGCGAAGTGAACCTGCGCCACCGAGGCGCTGGCAACCGGTTTTTCCTCGAATGTCCGGAAAAGCTCCTTCAGCGTGCGGCCGAGGGAAGCTTCGATTCCGACGGCAGCGAGCGCGAAGGAGAAAGGCGGCACCCGGTCCTGCAGCTTCGCCAGTTCGTCGGCGATGTCGAGCGGCAGCAGGTCGCGACGCGTGGAGAGGATCTGGCCGAACTTGACGAAGATCGGTCCGAGCGCTTCGAGCGCTTCGCGCAGGCGCACAGCACGCGTGCTGTCCTCTACTGCTCGCGTTGCGTCAGGAGCGGATGAGAACCGCGGCAGCAGGCGGTAGAGGCGAAAGCGCAGCCCGACCCACAGAATGCGCAGCAGGCGCAGCACCGACATTCAGCGCCTCTCCGCGAGGCGCTCGATGCGCTTTTCGAGCCGCTCGAGGCCGTCGCGCAGGCGCGCCTGCGCCGCGGCGATTTCCGCCAGCGCGCCGCGCTTGACGAGCAGCGGTGCTTCCTCGGTGGCGTATTCGACCAGGCTTCCCGCGATGCGCTGCACCGTATCGGCATGCCAGGCGGCGGCGCCTTTGGCCAGTGCGACCAGGCGATGCGCGGCCGCATCGCCGACGACCCGCGACAGGTCTTCCTCTGCATCCCAGCGCAGGTGGCGCGCGAGGAACAGCACTTCGGCCGCCAGCCCGGCGTTGCCCGCGACATCGATCGAGCGCAGCAGCTGCTCTTCGCCCTGTACCGCCGCGGCGAGCACAGCGGGCCCCAGCGTGATCACCAGCGAGGGTTCCGCCGCCGGCGGCGCGGCATCGAGGCGCCCATCGGCGCTGATCGTGAAGCGCAACCGCGGCAGCGGCGGCGCGCGCATTTCCAGGGTCTCGGCGGCGAAGGGCAACAGCCGCGCGCGCGCCCAGGGCTCGGCAGCGAGCAGGCGGTTCAACGCGGCGGCGAAGGGAGATTCGACAGTGGGCATGCGCAAAAACAAAAGGCCACCGCGCGGTGGCCTTTCTTCCTCCGAGCGGGACTCGGAGATTAATGCATCTGCTGGATGCCCGCGAGTTGCCAGCCGTGCGAGCCGCTGACCGGCTTGGCGAGGTTCCAGACCTCTTCAAAACCGATGGGAGCCTCGCCCGGCGACTCGCGCACCATGCCCGAGAAGCGCACGCTCGCCCAGTGGTTGTCGCCCTCGGTCACGACTTCGAGCAGGTCCGCATTCAGGTTCAGCACGTCCGTCTGCTGTTTCTCGCTGCCGCGCGCCTGCAAGTCCTTCTTCAACTCCTCGAACAACTCGTCGCTCGTGAACTCACGCAGTTCTTCCAGGTTGCCCTGGTCGTTGGCGATCTGCAGCCGCATGTAGTTGAGCTTGGCGCCGCGCAGGAAGCCTGCGACATCGAAGCCGGCCGGAACGTTGGCGGCAACGCCGCTTGCGGCTGCGGGCGCCTCGAATCCGGCAGCCTGCGAAGGCGGCGGCGCAGCCACCGTTTCATTGCCCATCATCGCGGGGAAGGGGCCCTGCGATCCTGACGAGGCGTACTGCATGCGCTGCGGCTCGGCGCCGCGTTTCTGCATCAGCATGCGCACCACGAAAACCGCGGCGAACGCGAGCAGCCCGGCAAGCAGCAAGCCGACCATCAGACCGCCCATGCCGTTGGCGCCCATCAGCCAGCCGAGCGCGCCGCCCAGCGCGAGGCCGCCCAGCAGCGGCATCCACCTGCTCATGCCGGAAGCGGCAGGCTGCGCCGCGGCGGGAGCGGCAGATTGCTGCATCTGCTGCGCCTGTGCCGGTTTGGCCGGCGTAGCGGCCGGAGGCGCGTTGGTGACGCTGCGCTGAGTGCCGGCCGAACGGGCGCCGCCGAGGCGCTTTGCGTCTACCTCGGTCGCCACGAACACCGTGCACACGAGAGCGGCGACGAATCCGAGCACGAGCTTTGTCATGTCGATCCTCTGGCTGACCTTGTCAGCAATTTGTCAGTTTTTCCATACTACAGCAGTTTGTAGCCGCGGTGCACGGCGACCGCTCCAGCAGCGAGATTGAAGTATTCGACCCGTTCCAGGCCTGCCCGTTCCAGCATTGCCGCGAGCGCCAGCTGGTCGGGGTGCATGCGGATGGATTCGGCCAGGTAGCGGTAGGCGGCGGCGTCCCCCGCCACCTTCTCGCCCAGCCAGGGCAGCACGTGGAAGGAATACAGGTCGTAGGGTTTCTGCAGCGGCTTCCAGACTTTCGAGAATTCCAGCACCAGCAGCCGCCCGCCCGGCTTCAGCACCCTTGCCATCTCGGCGAGCGCCGCTTCCTTGCGCGTCATGTTGCGCAGGCCGAAACCGACGCTCACGCAGTCGAAGCTTGCGTTGCCGAAGGGCAGCTGCTCGGCGTCGCATTGCACGGCCGGCGTCGCGCGCCCCGCATCGAGCAGCCGGTCGCGTCCGCGCACGAGCATCGCCCCGTTGATGTCGCTCATCCAGACCTGCGCACCGCGCGCGGCAAAGGCGCGCGCCAGGTCGCCGCTGCCGGAAGCGACATCCAGCACCCGTTCGCCGGGGCGGATGCGCGCGATCGACACGGCGAAGGCCTTCCACAGCCGGTGCAGGCCGAACGACATCATGTCGTTCATGAGGTCGTAGCGCGTGGCGACGCGATCGAACACCTCTTCCACCCGTTTGGCTTTTTTCTCCTCGGCGACGCGCTCGAAACCGAAATCCGTATCAGCCATGTCCATCCCGGCTGGCGCCGGCTTGCTCGAGCCTGGCGAGGTACTCGGCCCACATGCGTTCCTGGTTCTCGCCGAGGTGATGGAGGTATTCCCAGGAGTAGATGCCGGTAGCGTGGCTGTCGGAGAACGCCGGCTGCACCGCATACGAGCCGACCGGCTCGAGCGAGCGGATCTCCACTTCGCGCTTGCCGACCTGGAGCACTTCCTGCCCGGGGCCGTGTCCCCGCACCTCGGCCGAGGGCGAGTACACGCGCAGGAACTCGTAGGGCAGCTTGTAGGTCTTGCCGTCGGCGAACGCGATTTCCATCAGGCGCGACTTCTGGTGCAGCTTGATTTCCGTCGGCGCAGGCCCGGTGCCGGCAGCGTGAGCCCCGTGCGCCTCGGCCATCAGGGCACCATTTCGTAGGCGACGCGCTCGTAGTCGACGCCGCGATCGAGCAGCTCCGTGAGGCGCACCCTGACATGTCCGTCGACGTAGACCTCGATGACGCGCCTGGGCTTGAACCAGCCCGAAGGCAGCACCAGCGACGGCGGCGCGTTGATCGCCGCAACCGAGGTGAGCGAGAGCGCCTGCACGTACTTCGCGCCCACCACGTTCAGGCCGGTGGGACGCGCCGCGGTCGCCGCCGGCAGGCCAGGCAGCAGCCGGATGCCGGCGAAGAGATCGCCGGCGTCGTTCTGCACCAGCCAGCGCACCTGGCCGAGGATGAAGTTGGTGGAGTTCGCCGGCTTCACGGCCACCAGCATGCCGTGGGTGTAGCGCTTGCCGCCCCTGGCGGCGCGGCGAACCATCTTCAGCCCCTGCGTGCTTTCGTCCTCGATTTCCCAGGGCTCGAGCAGGTAGCCGTGCACCACGCTGTAGTCGTCCTCGTCGCGCGTGCTGACGCGGCCGAATGCCGCGATCTGGTCGCGCTCCGCGCTGGTGAGTTCCTTGGCCTCGCCGGGCTGCTTGAACACGCGCCCGGAGACGTAGTAGTGGATCGACTCCATCCCCTGGCAGGTCTGGGCCGGGTTGGCGGTGCGTTTTCTCTCCGCAGCGCGCGGCAGCTTGACCTGGCACCACTGGCGATAAAGGAACACCAGCAGGTGCTCGCAGGAGGGCTGCACGCAGTCTTCGCCCAGCGCAAGTTTCGCCGGCGACTCGCCCTTGCGCAGCAGGCCGATGCGGTTGCGCAGGCTCTTCGACAGGCGCTTGACGTCCAGGTACCGGGGCTCGGCCGCCTCCTCGCCGTCGCGCTCCGGGCAGATGTCGCCCGCCAGGTCGACCACCAGCGCGGCGACATCCTCCTCGGGCGGTTCCGTCGTCACCTCCACCTTTTCCGCCCAGCGCTCGAGCAGGAAGGCGACGAAGGTGAGCTGGCGCTGGCTGAGCTCGTTCGGATTCGCCATGCCGAGCAACGCCGCGCGCAGGTAGGCGACGCGCGGCGAGGTATCGTTCACGTCGCGGTTGAGGTAGTCCTTGACCGGATCGTCCGCGGCCTCCAGCGCCTCCGCCCTCGCGTAGCCGTCGTGCAGTTCGCGCCACACGCTGCGCGGTACCTGCCGGTAGGCGCGGTGGTAATGGAACATCTTCAGGCCCGTGTAGGAGAGCACGCGCTGGCAGACGAGTCCGCGCTGCGCCTGCATGCCGGCCTCGCCGACGACCGCCGCGGCGAGGCAGCGCAGGTACCCCTGGTGCATCTGCTCCCACAGCGCGAGCGTGTCGTCGAACACTGCGCTCTCGGCTTCGGCCATCGGCAACGCGCGGTTGGTGAAGCGCCGCGCCCGCTCTATTTCCACGAACTGCACCGCTTCGCGCAAGGCCTCCAGCGTCGCCAGCCGGCTAACCGCGTTGAGCGCGAAAAGGTTGAACTCCTGCAGCTGTGCCAGCAGCTGGTGTTGGGCCGCGGCGACAATCGCGAGCGGCACGTTTTCGAGCCAGGCCTTCGCGGTGGCCGCGTCGATGAACTCGGGCTCGGCCTGGGCGGAGTACTCCGGCAGCTCGAGCTTGTTCATGGCGGAATTGTAGGGGATCTGGGCGCTTCCTCGAAGGCGCCGTCGCCGCCGCGATCCGGGTTGAATACATCGCGATAGCTGAGGTAGGAACTGGCGAACCACACCGGCAGCAAGGTCCAGATCACCGAGAATAGCGCCGAATTGGCCTGCAGCGCGCCGCTGCCGCCGAACAGCACTGCGCCGCCCAGCGCCAGCATCAGTACGAAGCCGAACAGCAGCATCACCGTCGCGCCGTAGGCGAGAAAGGCGCGCCAGTTAATGAGCGCCGCGACGGCGCTGAAGAACGCCGCCTTGCCGGCCGAGAGCCCGTCCCAGGCGACCAGCAGCGGCGCGTACCACAGCGCGCCTAGCAGCAGCGTCTGCAGCAGCGCGCCAACCATCATCGCGCGCTGCAGTTCGGGAATCTGCAGATCGTTCAGCTGCAGCTGCGAGCGCCCGATCACCGCCTGCGCGAAACGGCCCTCGTCGGCGAGGGCCGTGCCCGCCAGCACGACCACCATCGCGGCGAGAAACAACGCGCCCATGCGCAACTGCGCCGGCAGCCGGTGGCGAAATCCTGCGATGAGCAGATCAGGCGGCGGCGTGGCGCCACCGGCCGCAGCGCGCGCGATGGCGTGCGGACCGACCATCAGCGCCGGAAACAGCAGCCAGATCGCGACGAACCCGAACGTGGGCAGCGCGACGAGGATCGTGCAGACCACGAGGAAGACCAGGTTGAGCAGCAGCTGGCGCAGCGGGGCGACGCGGAAAATGAGGAAGGCTTCGCCCACCCAGCGCAGCCCGCGCACAGCCGGAAGGCGATTCGCACGCATCAAATTATCTGAACCAGGGCGCCGACACGCCTGGCGCCGCGCGCAGCGCGAGGATGCCGCGAAAGTGCTCCGGGTCGTGCACCTTCACCAGCTCGCCCGGGCGCGGCAGATGCATGTCGTGCAGGCGCGAAAGCCAGAAGCGAAAGGCCGCCGCGCGCAGCATGACCGGCCAGGCATCGCGTTCGGCCGCTTCGAGCGGCCGCCTGGCGTGATAGGCGCCGAGCAGAGCGCGGGTCTTCGCTTCGTCCAGGCGCCGGTCGCGATCCGGGTGGGCGAGGCACCAGTCGTTGGCGCAGACCGCCAGGTCGTAGACGAAGCAGTCGACGCCGGCGAAATAGAAATCGAACACGCCGCTGATGTGCCCCGCCACGAACAAAGCGTTGTCGCGGAACAGATCGGCGTGCACCGCGCCGCGCGGCAGGTCCGCAAAGCGATGCTGCGTCTGGAAGCCGAGTTCCGCATCGAGCAGCGCCGCCTGCCCGGCGTCGAGAAACGAACGCACTTCAGCCGCGGCGCGGCGCCACCATTTCAGGCCGCGCGGATTCTCGAGGTAGGCGCCGTAGGAGCGCCCGGCGAGGTGCATGCGCGCGAGAAGCGCGCCGAGTTCGGCGCAGTCGGCGGCGGCAGGATCCGCGAGCGAAGCGCCCGCGAGCCGCGTCACCAGCGTCGCGGGCTTGCCGTTCAATTCCGACAGGTAGCGGTTGCTCAGGTCGGCGATCGGCGCAGGGCACGGGATCCCATGGCGCGCGAGATGCGCCATCAGCTCCAGGTAGAACGGCAGCTCGGCCGCCGGCAGGCGCTCGAACAACGTGAGGACGTAGCGTCCCTGGCTGGTAGTGACGAAGTAGTTGGTGTTTTCGATTCCCGATTCGATCGGCTCGAGCGCGCCGAGCGTGCCGACCGAATAGTGGTTCAGCCAGGCGGCGAGCCGGACTTCAGTAACTGGGGTAAAAACCGACAAGCAGGATAGAAGTCAGCGGATGTACGTCGTCAGTCGAACGTCTTGATCGTCCACATCGGCACGCGAATCCCGGGATCGAGCGATTCGCGCCGGATAAAGTTGCCGCTGCCATTGAGGTCCATGAGGTAGTAGGGAATGCCGTTGGGCGGCGTGACCTTGAGCATCACGACGCGTCCGCCCTCGCGCATTTCCTCGACGCGGTCGCCCTGCTGCGGGGCGATGCGCACGCGCGGTTCGTCGCCGCCATCGCGGATCAGCGGCGGCGGCGGCGGTTCCGGCAGCGGCTCGAGTCTGGGCGGCAGCGACTGCTGCGCCATGGCGCCGGCGGCGGCACCCAAAAGAACCAGAAAAAGTACCCGTCGCATGGCAGGATTCTACCCCATGGTTAAGACACTTCTGCTGGTCGACGGTTCCTCCTACCTGTACCGCGCATTCCACGCGCTGCCGGAGCTGAAGAGCCCGCGCGGGGAACCAACCGGCGCCATCCACGGCGTGCTCAGCATGTTGAAGCGCCTGTCGTCCGACTACGGCGCGGGGGCGCGCGCCTGCGTGTTCGACGCCAAGGGAAAAACCTTCCGCGACGACGTTTATCCGCAGTACAAGGCGAACCGGCCTTCGATGCCCGAGGAGCTCGCCAGCCAGATCGAGCCCCTCAAGGAAGCCGTGGCGGCGCTGGGCTGGACGGTGCTCACGGTGCCCGGCGTGGAAGCCGACGACGTCATCGCCACGCTCGCGGAAGCCGCGCGTCGCGAAAGCTGGAAGTGCGTGATATCGACCGGCGACAAGGACCTCGCGCAGCTGGTCGACGAGCAGATCACGCTCGTCAACACCATGTCGAACGAAAAGCTCGACCCTGCGGGCGTGCGGCGGAAATTCGGCGTCGCGCCGGCGCAGATCGTCGATTACCTCTCGCTCACCGGCGATGCGGTCGACAACGTTCCGGGAGTCGAAAAGGTCGGGCCGAAGACCGCGGCAAAGTGGATCCAGCAGTTCGGTTCGCTCGACGCCGTGATGGCGCATGCCGCCGAAATTCCCGGCGCGGTCGGCGAGAATCTGAGGAAGGCGCTCGACTGGCTGCCCAAGGGGCGCGAACTCATCACCGTGAAGCGCGACGTGGCGCTTGCCGTCGGGCTGAACGACCTGGGCGCGAAGGCCGCCGACACGGCGAAGCTGGCGGAATTCTTCGAGCGCTACGGGATGAAGACGATGCTGCGCGAGGTGCAAGGCGCGGCGAGCGCCGCTGCCGCGACGCCGCCGCCCGCGGCCGCGCCTGCGGCCGAGCCTTTTTCACGACGCAAATACCTCACCCTGCACAGCGAGAAGGATCTGGCCGAATTTCTGCCCCGGCTGGAGCAGGCCGGATTAGTGGGCTTCGACACCGAAACCACGGGCCTGGAGCCGATGCTGGCGAAGCTGGTGGGCATGTCGTTCGCGTTCGGCGACACGGCCTGGTACCTGCCCCTTGCGCACGAGTATCCGGGCGCGCCGGACCAGATCGGGGTCGAGAAGGCGCTGAGAATCTTGCGCGGCTGGCTGGAGAGCGCTCGCCACCCGAAAGTCGGCCAGAACCTGAAGTTCGACGCCCACATTCTCGCCAACCATGGCGTGGCGCTGGGCGGCATGGCGCACGACACGCTGCTCGAGTCCTACGTCTACGAGGTGCACGAGCGCCATGACATGGACTCGATGGCGCTGCGGCACCTGGGCTGGAAGACCATCACCTACGACGAAGTGACCGGCAAGGGCGCGTCGCGCATTTCCTTCTCGGCAGTGGATATCGCGCGCGCCACCGAGTACGCCGCCGAGGACGCGGACTTCGCGCTCGGGGCGCACGCGGTTCTGTTCGGGAGGATCGCCGCGGATGAAAAGCTGAAATACGTCTACGAGAAGATTGAAATGCCGGCCATGCCGGTGCTGCTGCGCGTCGAGCGCAACGGCGTGCTGATCGATGGCGCGAAACTCGACGCGCAGAGCCACGAACTGGGCAAGGAGATGCTGGCAATCGAGCAGAAGGCCTACCAGGCGGCGGGACAGCCGTTCAACCTCAATTCGCCCAAGCAGATCCAGGAAATCCTCTTCGACAGGCAGAAGCTGCCGGTGAAGAAGAAAACCCCCAAGGGGCAACCATCGACCGATGAAGACGTGCTTGCCGAACTCGCGCTCGAATATCCGCTGCCCAAGCTGCTGCTGGAATACCGCGGCCTCGCCAAGCTGAAATCCACCTACACCGACAAGCTACCGCGCATGGTGGACGCCAACACCGGGCGCGTGCACACCACCTATTCCCAGGCCACCGCGGTCACCGGGCGCCTAGCCTCCAACGATCCCAACCTGCAGAACATCCCCATCCGCACGCCGCAGGGTCGGCGCATCCGCGAAGCGTTCATCGCGCCTGCGGGAAGCAAGATAGTCTCCGCCGACTACTCGCAGATCGAACTGCGCATCATGGCGCACCTCTCGAACGACAAGGGTTTGCGCCACGCCTTCGACCACGGCCACGACGTCCACCAGGCCACCGCCGCCGAAGTGTTCGGCGTACCGCTGGAAAAAGTGACCAAGGACGAGCGGCGCACCGCGAAGGTGATCAACTTTGGCCTGATTTACGGCATGAGCGCCTTCGGCCTGGCGCAAAACCTCGGCATCGAGCGCGCTACCGCACAGGCCTACATCGAGTCCTATTTCACCCGCTATCCCGGCGTGAAGAAATTCATGGACGAGACGCGGGAAAAGGCGCGCTCGCTCGGCTACGTCGAAACCGTGTTCGGCCGCCGCCTGCGCCTGCCGGAGATCCAGTCCGGCTCACCCGCCCGCCGCCAGGGGGCCGAGCGCGCCGCCATCAACGCGCCGATGCAGGGCACCGCCGCCGACATCATCAAGCGCGCGATGATCG
>SBAS01000127.1 GCA_005240145.1 Nitrosomonadales bacterium
AGCCCGATGCAGTTCGAGAAGCGTTGGCTCGCCGCTCAGGAAAAGCGGGCCGCATAATGGCCTCGGCTATGGGATACGGAAAACAGGGGCAAGGTCACTTCATCACGATCCTCGGGGCGTCAGCAGCGTGCGCTTGAAACTCTGGTGATATACTTTACTCGTTGGTGATGTGGTTGTTGGTCCTAGGCAATGCCTCGCACCGTCAATCATTTTTGCCGACACCTTATTAACCGAGAGGTCGCCAAACCTTCCTCTCACCTTAAGAAGGAGTTGGTCATGAGTACATCTAACGCCCATTCGGGCACGCTTGCTTTTTCTGTCGCTCAAACCGGTTTCTTGCTGGATCGGATGGCAAAGGATTGCGGTGAGCTGCAGTTTCTCCGCGAGCTTACGGAGAATTCTATCCAGGCCGTCCTTAAGACCCCGACGAAGTCCGGGGAAATTGTCTGGGATGCAGACTGGGTTACTTACGACCTTGCCGGGGTCTACAAGCTCAGCATCACGGACAACGGTGAGGGGATGACTGGGGAGGACATGATTAAGTACATCAATCACCTGTCTTCTTCCGGTGGTATCCAGGCGCACAACGCGAACTACGGTATAGGCGCAAAAATTGCTGCTGGCACCCGCAATCCTGCAGGGCTTGTCTACCTGTCGTGGCGCGAAAGCGTCGGGTCAATGATTCACTTTTGGAAAGACCCGCAGACCGGCGAATACGGCTTACAGCAAATGAAGCGCCCGGACGACTCGTGGGGCCATTGGGCCCACGTAGAAAACTCGGTGAAACCAGACACAATCGGCGCGCACGGAACGAAAGTGGTGCTTAACGGACGTTCTGACGATGCAAATACAATGGCACCCCCTGAAGGAGCATCGAGCCCGTCTCGGTGGGTAACTAAATATCTAAATACCCGTTACTTCCAGTTTCCTGCAGGGATCACGGTGAAGGCGCGCGAGGGGTGGGAGAACGACAGAAGCGATAAAGATAGAAACGTTTTGCGCACAATCATCGGGCAGAAACGGTATCTCGATGAGCACGCATCGGCCAGCGGCATCATAGAACTCACGAACGCCCGCGCTCATTGGTGGATCTTGCGCAATGAGGCAGCGCTTTCACAAAATTCCGGCTTTGTTGGATCATCGGGTCATTGCGCAGCGCTTTGGGATGACGAGCTATATGAAATGACAGCGGGGCGCGGCAACACGAAAACATTGCAGGACTTCGGTGTCATTTTTGGCTATACGCAGGTCGTTATCTATGTCGAACCCCTCGAAACTCCTGGCGTCGAGATCATTACCAACACCGCGCGGACCGCGCTGATCCTGAACGGTAAGCCATTGCCGTGGGCTGACTGGCAAGATGAGTTTCGGGAGGCCATGCCGATAGAGATCGCCAACCACATGGAAGCCGTCGCTGCGGCGTCTAAAGCGTCCGATCACAAGGACTCGATTAAGGATCGGCTGAAGCAGATTGAAGAACTGTTCAAGCTCAGCCGCTACCGCACCATAAAAGGCGGGCCGTTGCTTGTTAGCGGCGATACGCAGGCATCCGGGGGCGGAACACGTTCGGGCACAGGAAAGGCGAATGGTGCTGGTGGGGCCGGATCACAATCTGGCAAGACTCCGTCCGTGTACGCACTTTTCATGTCCGAGAACGGAGAACCGGGCAAAACCGCAAAACCCGATCTATTTCCGGAAGTGCGCTGGGTCAGTACTGCAGACGGTTCACGTCAGGTTGGCGACATGGAAGATCGCGCCGCCAAGTTTTTGGAAAGAGACAACATGCTCCTGATCAACGCAGACTTCCGTGTCTTTACTGACATGGTAAAGCGGTGGTCCGACTATTTTGGAAATGTGCCAGGAGCACAACCTGCAGTTCAAGAAGTTGTGCGTGAGTGGTTTGAGCAATCTCTGGTTGAAGCAGTGCTCAGCTCCAATACGCTGCGCAATGCGCAGCACTGGTCAATCGAGGATGTACATCAGATGCTCTCGTCCGAAGGCCTTACTGCAGTTGTACTTCCTCGCTGGCACATTGAGCAGAGTATCAAGCGGGCACTAGGCTCAAAATTCGGGGCGTTGAAAGGCAAGGTGGCATAGGGCACGAGGCGCGAGATGCTAAACGTACCCTTCAGGCGCGAGCCGAAAATCGGGCCCAATGATCGGTGCCCATGCGGCAGCGGTCGAAAGTTTAAGAAATGCCATGGCGGCTCCGAGTACACGCTGCCAAATTTGCTGACCCAGTCGAGGATGGAAAAGCAAATCCTCGATGAGGGTCGGCGTCTGTTCGAGTTGCACAAAGCGAAGGAACTGCAGCGTCAGAAACAGCAAGGCCTCGGGCGCCCGATCATTTCTACAGAACACAAGGGAAACCGATTTGTCGCCGTTGGAAATACAGCATGGTGGGGATCATGGAAAACGTTCTATGACTTTCTCGGCGCATACCTAAAAAAGACTCTTGGTGAAGAATGGGGTAACGCAGAACTAAAAAAGCCTTTGGCGGACCGGCATCCCGTGCTCCAGTGGTATGACCGGATCTGCCATTTGCAGATAGCGCACGTGCGCGAGCCCGGTGCAGTGTTCTCAATGCCGATGACTGGCGCCGCATCTGCATATAACCGCCTTGCTTACAACCTCTACTTGATCGCCCACAATGCGAAAGACGTCCAAACCGTCTTGATTTCGCGACTAAAGAATAAGGAAAATTTCCAAGGTGCATTTTTTGAAACCCAGGTCGCAGCATGGTTGATTAAAGCCGGGTTCGAGCTGGAGTTTGAGGACGAGTTGGATATCTCTAGGACGCATTGCGAGTTCACGGCTACTTACAAAAGCACCGGAGACAAATATTCTGTCGAAGCCAAATCGCGTTCTCCGTTGCCTGGCGGTGGCGTTTCAGAAAGGTTGCCTGTGGGGCGACAGCTTCGGAAGGCGTTAACGAAGAAAGCTGATCACAAGCGCATTGTGTTTATTGATTTGCACAAACCCCTGCACAAAAAAGCAGACGCGGACAAGATGGTGGACCGCGCCGAGAGAATTGTGAAAGTGTACGAGGCATCGTTGGAGATTGATGGCGCTCCTGCGCCGCCTGCGTACGTCTGCTTGGCAAACCTTTCGGATCAGTATGCGCTAGATGGAGCCGAACTCGGAACGATGGTTTCATTTCTCGGGTTCAAGATCCCCGACTTCATGGGTGTGGAGTATCCATCGATCAGAGAAGCCTTGCGGGCGCGCGAGCGTCATTGGCCCATGTTTCAGCTATTAAAGTCGATCGACCAATACCGGGATATTCCCAGCACTTTTGGCGGAGAACTTCCGTCAGAGGCCTTTTCGACTGGACAGCGCGCAAGAATTCGAATTGGCGGCGTATATCTGGTGCCAGGCCCCGACGGTAAGGAAGTGCCCGCGCGGATCACGACTGCTACGGTGATGTCCGGAAAGGCAATGTGCGGTTTTCACGACGAGAATAGTGGAAATGCGTGGCTTGGCACCTTTGACCTGACGCCAGAAGAGCTAGCGGACTACGAGAAACACCCCGACACTTACTTCGGTGTTCATCTGCAGCAAGGGCGGCGCGCTGAAACCGCTATCGAGCTATTCGATTTCTTCTTTGAGTCCTATCGGAACACATCACGGGAAAAGCTTCTCGAATTTTTGGCGGACGCACCGGATTTAGAAAGTTTGAAAGGCCTCGAACAGAAGGATCTAGCGGAAATTCTATGCGAACGGTACGTTCTGCACGCCATTGCGCAGGGATTTCAAATGAAGGCGCCGCGCCAGCCAGGCAGCCAGCAGCGTACTAGAGAGTGAGCGCCCAACCGACGAACGCCAGGAGCGCGACTACTGCCAGCGCTGCAATGACCAGCGTGTAGCGAACCGCCCACGGTACGCTGTCGTTTTCTGCTGGCTGCGCGGGCACGCTATGAGGGATGTTCACCGGTACATTTCCTCGGAGAGCACGCCCCTCGCGTGCAGCGCGATCTCGCAGAAGATTTCCCCGTTGACTTCAATCTCGTCATTGTTCTGCTCGCTTTCGAGCGACAGCCGAAATGCTTTCAGCCTAGCCCGGGACATCGGCGTATGGCCCTTACTTCGTTTCGCCAGTTCAGCAATTGCGATCAGCGTTTGTCGCCGATGCTCGACCGTCACCGAGATCTCCCCGCGTTCGAGCATCGCATCGAGTTGCTTGTACGTCACTTGCTCCACGGGGCTGTTTGCCGTACCACGCTATTTGGCTTGCACGCAGGTCACGCCAGCCAAGCCGCCCGCGCAAAAGTGCAGGATTCCCGTGGCGGTATCCAATCGCCATGCTGAATTTCCGGCACCCGCCACGATCTGATAGCGGCTCTGGATCAATGCCTCTCCGTCCTTTGGCCCGGTAAGCTGCGCATATGCAAGTCCGGTGAATGCGATCACGGCCACAGCAATCAGGTAACGCATAGCTCTCTCCCTTAGTGGTTCAAATAGTTCTAGCTGCTCCCTCGTCCACCACGATCTTTTTGGCGATATAGGAGTTGCCCTATTTTGCTACAGGGCCCCTCGAATTTGCTGCTCACATGGCGAACAGCACGAGCAGTTATGAAGCCCTCCGGACTGGCAGCCTCATCGTTCCAACCAGGAGCGAATAGCGATGATTCCACCAACCAAGAACGGCCTCAGTTCCATGGCGTGCCTCTCGGCTTTGCAGAAGTGCATCCGGCGCGGCATGGAGCGCGAGGCGATGCAGTTCGCCATCGAGCTGATGCACACGTCGAAACCCTTTCATTCGATGGTGACCAAGCGGCTGGAAGTGATCTGCCACGAGGACATTGACACCGGAGCACAGCCGCACATCGTCCCGTTCGTCCACGCCTCGATGGTCCAGGCCCGCGAGTGGTACGACCCGGACGTGACGAAGCTCGGCAAGAGCCGGATGGCCGTGGGCAATTCGATCAGGATGATGTGCAGGGCGCAGAAGTCACGGATCGGCGATCACTTCGCCGCTTCAATCGGGTGGGCGAACATCCTCGAAGGGTTCGTGCCGACGATCCCGGATTGGGCGAACGACAAGCACACCGCGATCGGCAAGCGCCTGGGGCGAGGGCTCGACCACTTCCGGGCCGAGTCGACGCGCTGCATCCCACCGATTGAGAAAGACGAGTACGAGGACGAGGCCTACAGGTTGTGGGCGATGAAGGAGAACCACAAACCGTAGTAACGCGGCTCGGACCTCACCAGCGTCGGCGCCGGCCTCGGCACGGCTGGCCTCCGCTCGTTGATGCGATTCGGATCAGGTGGCGTTCGATCCTGCTCGCGATCTGGCCCGCGCCTGGATTCGCCTCACCAGCAAGCGGAAACGGCCCGCTACAGCACGCGCAACACCTGATCTACCTCGGGCACCCCGCGAACGGCACGCAGCTCCTACGCGATCCTGGCCTCGGCTCTGCCCGCAATTGGCGGACGAATTGGCGGATTCAATGGCGTCCCGACGGGGATTCGAACCCCGGTTACCGCCGTGAAAGGGCGATGTCCTAGGCCTCTAGACGATCGGGACTCGAGGCGAAAACCTGCAGCTTGGGTGGTGGAGGTAAGCGGGATCGAACCGCTGACCTCTTGCATGCCATGCAAGCGCTCTCCCAGCTGAGCTATACCCCCACGCAAGGGGGCAAATTATAGCGGCATGTGCTTGGCGCGACAACAGAATCCGGCGCCTGCGACAGCCAGTGCAAATCTCGTCTCAGGCTCCTTCCAGGTGGCGCGCGAGGCGCGCGAGGACCGTTTCCCTGCCGATCAACTCCAGCACCGCGTCGAGCGACGGCGTCTGGGTGCGGCCCGTGACCAGCAAGCGCGCGGGCATCGCGAGTTCGGGCATTTTAAGGCCGCTCGCCTTGAGCGTCGCGCTCACTGCCGCGCCCAGAGCTTTGCGCTCCCACGGCGCCGCGGCGAGATTCGCCGCGAGCATTTTCAGCGCCGGGCGCGTCTTCTCGTTGAGAGCCCCGGCCAGGCTCTGCGCCGAGGGCTCCTCGTAGACGTAGAACAGGCGCGCCGCTTCGGCGAGCTGCTGCAGGCTGTTGGCGCGGTCTTGCAGCAGGGATGCGACTTTTTCCAGGGGTGGCCCGCTCTTGATTTCGACTTTCATCTTTTCAAGAATTTCCCGGATCAAATTCGAAAGAAGAAAAGGATCCTCATTCTTCATGTACTGCTGGTTCATCCACAGCGCTTTTTCCGGGTCGAATTTCGCCGGCGAGCGGCTGACGTGCGCGAGGTCGAACCACTCGAGCAGCTTCTCGCGCGGGAAGACTTCCTCGTTGCCGTGCGACCAGCCCAGGCGCGCGAGGTAATTGATGAGCGCCTCGGGCAGGAAACCCTCGTCCTTGTACTGCATCACGCTCACCGCGCCGTGGCGCTTGGACAGGCGCTCGCCATCGGCGCCGAGGAGCATGGGCAGGTGGGCGAAGCCGGGTATTTTTTCTTCCTTTACCAGGGCCCTGAAGATATGAATCTGCCTCGGCGTGTTGTTCACGTGGTCGTCGCCGCGGATCACGTGCGTGATCTGCATGTCGAGGTCGTCGACCACGACGCCGAAGTTGTAGGTCGGCGCGCCGTCGGCGCGCAGCAGCACCAGGTCGTCGAGCTCCTGGTTGGGAAAGCTGATCGGGCCCTTGACGAGGTCATTCCAGCCCACCTCGCCCTCTTCCGGCGTCCTGAAGCGGATGACCGGCTTTACGCCTTCGGGTTTCTTCAGTCCCTGCGAGCGCTCGGGGCGCCAGCGGCCGTCGTAGCGGGGTTTCAGGTTTTGCTTTAGTTGCGTTTCACGCAGAAGCTCGAGTTCTTCCCGCGTCATCCAGCAACGGTACGCATGCCCCGAGGCGATCAACTGCTCGGCAACTTCCTTGTAGCGCGGCAGGCGCTGCATCTGGAAGAACGGGCCCTCGTCCCAGTCCAGGCCGAGCCATGTCATGGATTCGAGGATCGCGTTCACCGAGACCTCGCTCGAGCGCTCCAGGTCGGTGTCTTCGATCCGCAGGATGAACTTGCCGCCGTGGCGCCGCGCGTAGGCCCAGCAGAAAAGCGCGGTGCGGGCGCCGCCGATGTGCAGGAAGCCGGTCGGGGACGGGGCGAAGCGGGTGCGTACGCTCATCGGCGGCGCGGAACTTGTCAGTCCGTTCCGCCTACCGCCGGTAGCCGCTGGGCGCGCCAGCGCAGCATGCCGCCGGCGAGGTTCGCCACCTTGGTGAAGCCGGCGTTGCCCAGCAGCACCGTGGCCTGCGCCGAGCGCGCGCCCGAGCGGCAGACCATGACGACGGGCTGTTCCTTCGATATTTGCCCTGTACTGCTCAAAAGCGCTCCCAAAGGAATGAGCTTCGCTCCGGCGATGTGGCCCAGCGCGCCGGTGAATTCACCCGGCTCGCGCACGTCCACGACCTGCACGCCGCCGGGATTTTCCGCCAGCCACTCGGGCTGCAGTTCCCAGATGCCCGCGAAGGTGCAGGACAGCGGCGCCCATTCGTTATCTGCTGCATTGCTCATGTCCAGTTTCTCCGGGCGGCCGCAGCGCAGGTTGGCCGGTACCGCGACCTCCATCAATTTCGGGTGCGCGAGGCCGAGGTTCGTCATGTAGCCGGTGAAATCGGCTTCGTGGATCGCAAGCGCGAGGCGCGGATTGTACTTCTTCTCCTCGCCCACGCTGGAGGAAGTAAGTCCTCGGTAGTCGTGCGCGGGATAGACAAGGCACTCCTCGGGCAGCGTGAACAGCCGCTCGCGCACCGATTTGAACAGGCGCGGCGCGCTGCCCTGCTGGAAATCGGTGCGGCCGCAGCCGCGGATCAGCAGCGCATCGCCGGTGAAGGCCATGGAGCAGTCATCGAGCACGTAGCTCAGGCAGCCGCCGGTATGCCCGGGCGTGGCGCGCGCCTCGAGCGTGCGCTTGCCGAAGGCCACGACGTCGCCGTCAGCGAGGTAGCGATCGGCTCCCACGGCGCCGCTTTCCCGGGAAAGCGCGATCTGCGAGCCCAGCCTGTGCCTGAGCAGCGCCGCGCCGGTGACATGGTCCGCGTGCACGTGGGTTTCGAGGGTGAACGTCAGCTTCAGGCCCAGTTCCTCGATCAGCGCCGCATCGCGCCGCGCGTGATCGAACACCGGGTCGATCAACAGCGCTTCGCGCGTGAGAGAATCAGCAAGCAGGTAGGTATAGGTGGACGATTGTGAATCGAAGAGCTGGCGAAATATCATGTTCGGAGGAGATTCGTTTGCATGACTTTACCCCGGTTTCCGCCCTCGCTGGCGGCGCGCTGATCGGCCTGGCGAGCGTCTGGCTGCTTGCCGCGAACGGCCGCATCGCCGGCGTGAGCGGCATTCTGCACGGACTCTTCTCGCCCCCTTTCGGAGAGTGGCGCGCGTGGTTCATCTCGGGGCTGCTGCTCGCAGGCCTCGCCTGGCAGGCGGCCGGCGCGCCGGTTCCGCTGCGCCAGGATTTTTCGCTGGTCTGGGCCGCCGCAGCCGGACTGCTGGTTGGTTTCGGCACGCGCATGAGCGGTGGCTGCACCAGCGGCCACGGCGTGTGCGGCCTGGGGCGCCTGTCGGCGCGCTCGCTCGTCGCGGTGTGCGTGTTCATGGCGAGCGGCATGGTCTCGGTGTACGTCACGCGCCACCTGCTCGGAGTGACCTCATGAAGGCGCTCGTGTTCGCGCTGGGATCGGGTTTCGTCTTCGGTACCGGCCTGTGGGTCTCGGGCATGGCGAATCCGAAAAAAGTGCTCGGCTTCCTCGACATCACGGGCAAGTGGGACGCGAGCCTGCTGCTCGTGATGGCCGCCGCCGTCGCCATCACCCTCGTCGGATTTCGCGTGGTGCTGCGGAACCCGAAACCGGTCCTGGAAGAAACATTCGAGCTGCCGCAGAAGAAGGACATCGACTTACCGCTCATCGCCGGGTCCGCGGTTTTCGGCATCGGCTGGGGCATCGCCGGCTATTGCCCGGGGCCCGCGATCACCGCGCTTGCCGCGCTTTCGACCGAGTCCATCGTCTTCGTGGCCGCGATGATCGCCGGCGGCCTGCTCCACCGCTTCGCCCTCGCGCCGCGGGACGGCTGAACAAAAACAGGGACAGTCCACGTTTTTCCGCTATGTGGAAAAACGTGGACTGTCCCTGTTTTAGGCGGGCGTGAACATCGGCACCGGCGGGCCGCCGTCGGTGGGCTTGAACACCACTTTGACTTTCATGCCGATCTTCACCGCGTCGAGGTCGCAATCGACGATGTTGGTGAGCATCGACACGCCCTCCTCCAGCGTTACATAGGCGATGCAGTAGGGCACCGGCACGCCGCGGCGCAACACGCTGCAGGTGTAGACCGTGCCGCCGCCCGTCGCCTCGAGCCACTCGGTGTCGCTGGAGAAGCAGTACGGGCACTGGGCGCGCGGATAGTGGTGGTACTGCTTGCAGCCGTTGCAGAACTTCAATACCAGCTTGCCGTTCGCCGCCGCATCGAAGAATGGCTTGTTTTCGGGGTTTACGGCCGGAGCAGGAATTTTGCGTTCCATCATCCCCGCTCCATGATCAAAGTTGCGCTGCCGTGCCGGGTGCCAAGCTGACCGCCCGTGCCCTGCGCGAGCGCGAGGCCGCAGTTCTTCACCTGCACCTGCGGATGCGCTTCGCCGCGCAGCTGGCGCACTGCCTCGATCACTTTCGTCATGCCGCCGCGGTTGCCCGGATGGTTGTTGCACAGGCCGCGGCCGTCGGTGTTGAACGGCAGCTTGCCCGTGCCCGAAATCAGGTTGCCGTCGGCGACGAACCTGCCGCCTTCCCCCTTCTTGCAGAAGCCGAGGTCTTCCAGCTGCACCAGCACCGTGATGGTGAAGCTGTCGTAGATCGAGACGTACTGGATATCGGCCGGCGTGACGCCGGCTTCCGCGAAGGCCGCCGCGCCCGACCAGGCCGCACCGGAAGTGGTGAGCGTGAGATTGCCGCCCGCCTGCCCCTTCGATGTCTCGCCCGCGCCGATCAGCTTCACCAGCGGACGCCCCAGGCTCTTCGCGATCTCGGGCCGCGTCAAGATGAGCGCGCCGCCGCCATCGCTCACCACGCAGCAATCCATGCGATGCAGCGGGTCGGCGACCATCGGCGAGTCGAGCACGTCCTTCACCGTCACCACCTCGCGCAGCATGGCGTGCGGGTTGTGCTGCGCGTGGTGCGAGGCCGCGACCTTGACCCAGGCGAGCTGCTCGCTGGTGGTGCCGTATTCGTGCATGTGGCGCATCGCCACCATGGCGTAGCTGTTGGTGGTGACGATGCCGTAGGGCGCTTCGAACGGCGCGTCCGGCAGGTTGGCGCCCCAGCTGCGCGGCTGCGTGCCGCTCGAGCCCTCCGAGCGCGGCCGGCCCGCGAGCGTCACCAGCGCGACGTTGCACTTCCCGAGCGCGATCGCCTGCGCCGCGTGCGCGACGTGGATCAGGTAGGAGGTGCCGCCGGTGTCGGTCGAATCCAGGTGCCGCAGCTTCAGGCCCAGGTAGTCCGCCATCGACAGCGGCCCGAGCCCCGGCGCGTCGCCCGCGCAGAAGTAGCCGTCCACGTCCTGCTTCGTGAGGCCCGCGTCTTCGAGCGCGCCTTTCGCCACCTCGGCGTGCAGTTGCGCGACGGATTTGTTCTCGGCCTTGCGCGTCGGGTGCTCGTACACGCCCGCGAGGCAGGCTTTGCCCTTGATGCTCATGCGGTGCATTTTCGCTTAAAATGCGCCCCTCGCACGCCGGTTTCACAGGCGCCGGGGCGGTTAGCTCAGCGGTAGAGCACTGCTCTCACACAGCAGGGGCCACTGGTTCGATCCCAGTACCGCCCACCAATTCGTTTTACTTGCGCACCAGCGTCCATTGCCCCGCGCAGACCCCCCTTCGCCACTCGTAGGTTCCAGAGTAGCCGACGGCAGTGGCGCGACCGGCGAGGCTCGTGTCGCCGTTGCCCCAACGGGTCGCAATCTGCAAAGTCGCCGCGATCGAGCCATCTTGTGCGCGCTGGGCCCGCAGGTTTCTGAAGTCCCTGCCGGAGACGCTTTGCGCGCCGCCTGCCGCGAATTCGACGTCTTCCTGCACGTCAACGTACCCGCAAACGGCCCCGCCGCCTCCGTGGCCCGGCATGACGCGAAAGGCATAACGTCCCGGGAGCCCGACTTCGCGCCGCGCGGCGGCGGCAACGCTCACCGGGGGCGCCTTTGCGGCAGCCACAGCCTTTTCTTCCGCTGCCTTGGCTGCCGCTGCTTTCTCTTCCGCGGCTTTCTCTGCGACAAGCCTAGCTGATTTTTCGGCGGCAGCTCGCACTGCGGCGGCCTTTTCGGCCGCGAGCTTCTCGGCGGCGACCTTTTCCTCGGCAGCTTTTGCCGCCAGCAGTTTCTCCTGCGCGGCCTTTTCCGCTGCCGCCTTCGCGGCGAGCTGTTTTTCCTGCACCACCTTGTCCGCGGCCGCTTTCATCGCCTTCGCCTGCTCGGCCGCCGACTTGTCGGCGTACTCGCGCCGCACGCGTTCCTCGGTCTCCTTGCGGATCTTGTCGATGTCGGCCGCGCTCAGTTCCGCCTTCGCAGGCGCTGGAGCGGGGACTTCCGCTTTCGGTGGTGCGGGCGCCTGTGCTACCGGCGCGGGTGCCGGGGTTCGACCCAGGAACAGGTATGCACCGATCCCGCCTGCGACCAACACGGCCAGGCCAAGCATCGGGAGCAGGTAGGAAGTCTTCCTCTCTGCCAGCGGAGCCGGCCGGCTGCTCGCAATCGCGACGGTGGCGTCTTCGTCCGCCGCAGCCGTGGCGCGCGCCGCCTCCTGCTGCTGCTTGAGCCGGGCGAGCGCCTGCGCCTGGCGGACTTTCTCCCCGGTTTCCTTCCGCGCTTTCTCCCCTGCGTCACGCCGCGTTTTCTCCAGCGCCTCGCGCCGCGCTTTTTCCTCGCCTTCCAGCCGGGCTTTTTCCTCCGCCGCCTTGAGCTTCGCCTGGGCCTCGGCCTCCTGGCGCACCGTCACCTGCGCGTCCTGTGTCGGGCCTTCCTTCAGCTTGGCGATCTTGTGCCGCGCCAGCGCGGCGTAAGTGCCTTCGGGGAATTGCTCCAGGTAGAACTCGAACTCGGCAGCGTCGGTGCTGTTCTGGATCGCGCGCCAGAATTCGATCTCGGTCTCGCTCGCCTTCGGCGCCTCGCGCGGCTTGGGCTGGAGCGCGGCGACGGCCGGTGCGTGCGCCGCGCGCAACGCGGCGGCGAAGTCACGCGCGCTGGCGAAGCGCTCGGCCGGCTTCTTGGCCAGCGCCCTGTTCACGATCGCGTCGAACGCCGGCGAGACGCTCTGTACCATGCTCGAGGGGCGCGGCGGATCGTCCTGCATGATTTGCTTGGCCACCGTCCACGCACCCTCACCCTTGAAGGGCTGCTCGCCCGTGAGCAGCTGGTAGAGAACCACCCCTGCCGAGAAAACGTCGGTGCGCCGGTCGATCTTGCCGCCCGAGATCTGCTCCGGCGACATGAAGGCGGGGGTACCAACCATGGTGCCCGCGGCCGAACGGTCGCTGTCCTGCACGCGCGCGACGCCGAAATCGGCCAGCTTCAAGCGCCGCTGCGCATCGAGCATGACGTTGGCAGGCTTGATGTCGCGGTGGATCACGCCGGCTTCGTGCGCGAGCTCCAGCGCATCGAGCAGCTCGCCCATGATGCGCACCACCTCGGCGGAATCGAATTTCTCGCCGCCGGTGAAGTAGCTGCGCAGTTCTCGGCCCTGGATGAACTCCATCACCAGGTAGGCGACGTCGTTCTCGACGCCGAAATCGTGCACCTGGACGATGTTGGGGTGGTTGAGCCGTCCCACCGCCTTCGCCTCCTTGACGAAGCGCTCGGTGTAGGCGCGCTCGGTCTCGTCGTCGATCGCCGCGTTCTTGAGGATGGTCTTGATCGCGACGCGCCGGCCCAGCGTCGGGTCGTAGCCCTCATAGACCACGCCCATCGCTCCCTTGCCGAGAACGCTGTGCAGTTCGTAACGGCCGAGTTTCCTGAGTTCCGCCATCCCTGGAAAAAATTCTATCCCGAAATCCAAAAATGATCGCTTACTTGCGCACCAGCGTCCATTCCCCCGTGCAGTGGGTAAAACCAGAGCGCCATTGATACTTGCCTCCGTATCCGGTGTCAGTGGACCGGCCATCAAATTTGTATTCGCCGACCCCGAACAGACTCCTTCCGCCCGACGCCGACCCGGCGATAGAGCCACCCGGCGCACCCCAGAACCGCAGTTCGGAAAATTCCCGGCCGGAAACGCCACTCGGCATCGACGTGCCGATTTCCGTGTCTTCCTGAACTCCTATCCGGTCACATTCCGGCTGAAATCCAACCCCGATGGAAATGCGAAGCGCATATTTTCCCGGGAGCACGCCCTCGGGTCCGACGGCGGCCGCACTTGCCGAGGCAGCAGGCTTCTCCGCAGCCCTGGCACTCGCGGGCATGTAGGACACCAGTTCCATGTCCGTGTCCAAAAAGCTGATGCAAATGGGGCAACGCAGTTGGTATTTGACGTAGCGTCGCACGTCGTCGGCATACCAGACGGCCAACGTCAGGGTGCGCAAAATTCCACCTTCCCGGGGACGTGCTTCAAACTCTACCTCTACTTTCCATGCGTCGAAGTTCCCGGCCTTGACCCTCACCTGCTCTCTGCCCACCACGCGCGCGTTGAGGGAGCATCTCGCCATGCCATTCAGGCAGTTGGAAACTTTTATGTCGACGTTGGTCAAACTCTCGCCGACGCGAAACTCCTGGAACGCACGCAGGTACGGAGCGAATTCGAAGGCACCAAGCCGTGCGCCATCAATCAGAACGGGTTTGGGGCTATGCGTAGTCGCTATATCCCCGCCCTCGCCGATCTTGAGCGTGTCCCGTACGCTAGAGGAAGAAACGGCAAGCGCTTCCACCAAGACCGGGTACTTTCTATCGGGATTGCTGGGCGCACGCGCCTCGTAGGTCCAGCGATCGCCCACACTGGGCAGGCTAGGCCTGGCGAGGCCAGCCGCAGGCTTTGGCGAGGTAGCCTTCTCAGCCATCCGCTTCTCCGCCGCGGCTTTTTCCGCTGCCGCTTTTTCTGCGGCGGCTTTCTCGACGGCGGCCAGTTCGGCAGCCTTGGCTTGCGCCGCTTTCCCCTGTGCAAGCTTCTCCTGCGCTGCCTTTTCAGCCGCCTTGGCCATGTCACTCTGCTTCTGCGCATCGGCGACCTTGGCTGCGTCACCTGCCTTCTTTGCTTCGGCCTCGCGCTGCTTGACCAGTTCGTTCTGCTTCTGCGCTTCCGCCTCGGCTCGCTTGGTCTGCTCCTGCAACTCCTTCAGCTTCGCCTGGTCTCCTTTTGCACGCGCATCGTTCTCGGCCAGTTGCGCCGTTTCTACTCGCTTGCGCAGTTCCTGCTGACGCTCGCGCGCCAAGTTGAGCTCCTGCGACACCTTGGTCGCTGATTCGAGTGCAACCGTCAGGTGGGTGAGATGCGCTTCGTCGCTAGCAGTGGACCAGTACCAGGCGCCGACCAGCGCTCCGGCGACCAGAGCGAAACCGATGGCCAGTTGCAAGACCGGCAGCTTCGCGCGCGGGGCAAGAGCGGCCAGGCGCTTGAGATCGGCCTCTCGCTGCTTGATCGCGGCCTGCCGCCTGGCGATTTCCTCCGCCTGCCGTTGCGCGTGCTCCTGCGCTAGTGCACGCGCCCTGGCATCGGCTTCCCGCCGCGCCTTTTCCTCGGCCACGCGCTTCGCGCTCGCTTCAGCGTCCGCCGCGGCCGCGGCAATCGCCTCGACCTTGCGCCTGCGGAATTCCGCCTCGCGCAGGCGAATCTCAGCTTCGCGCCTGGCTACTTCCGCCGTGGCTTCCTGTTGTGCCTTCTCGATTGTCGCCAGCCGCGCCTTCTCTTCGGCTGCAGCACGCTCCTTTGATTCCGCCTCGCGCCTGGACTCCGCTTCGGCGCGCGTCTGCTCTTCGGCGAGATGCCTGGCTTCCGCCTCGGCTGCGCGCTTCCGGTACGCGGCTTCGCGCTGCGCGAGTTCCGCTTCCAGCAGCGCCGTTTCTTCGGCGAGCATCCTGACTTCCCCGGTGCCGGCCACCGCGCCGGCGGCGATGCGCCGCAATCTCGCGATTTTCACGCGCGCGAGCTCGGCGTACACCCCCGCCGGAAATTCCTTCAGGTAGACCTCGTATTCCGCCGGATCGCTGCTGTTCTGGATCGAACGCCAAAATTCGATCTCGGCGTCGCTGCCTCGCTGCGCGGAACCGCCGGCGAGCGCTTCCTGGAGCGCCGTCGAGAATTCCCTGGCGCTGGCGAAGCGCTGGTCGGGCTTCTTGGCCAGCGCCCGGTTGACGATCTGGTCAAATACGGGCGAAACGCGTGTCGCAATGGTCGAAGGCCGCGGCGGCTCGTCATGCATGATTTTCTTCACCACCATCCAGGCGCCCTCGCCGTTGAACGGCTCCTCGCCGGTGAGGAGCTGGTAGAGCACGATGCCCGCCGAGAAGATGTCGGTGCGGCGGTCCACCCTGGCGCCGGATATCTGTTCGGGCGACATGAATGCCGGGGTACCGACCATCGTGCCGGCCTTGGACCGGTCGGTGCCGTCCTGCACCCGCGCGACGCCGAAATCGGCAAGCTTGACGCGGCGCTGGGCATCCAGCATGACGTTGGCCGGCTTGACGTCCCGGTGAATAACACCCGACTCGTGCGCGACATGCAGCGCATCGAGCAATTCGCTCATGATGCGCACGGCTTCCGGAGCATCGAAACGGTCTCGCGCTTCAAAGCAGGCGCGCAGTTCGCGCCCTTCGATGAACTCCATCACGATCTAGGCGACGTCGTCCTGCTCGCCGAAGTCGTACACCTGGACGATGTGAGGATGGTTAAGCCGGCCTACCGCCTTCGCTTCGCGCGCGAACCTGGCGGAGTAGGAGCGCTCGGTCTCTTCGTCGAGAACGACGCTCTTGAGAATGGTCTTGACTGCCACCCGGCGGTCAAGCGTCGGATCGAAACCCTCATAGACGACGCCCATCGCGCCCTTGCCGAGCACGCTGCTCAGTTCGTAACGGCCGAGTTTTGCAAGATCTGCCATTGCCGGATTCCCCTTGATACCGGCCTATCGCTACATTATAGGTGCTCAGGAGAACAGATGACCATCACCCTCGACCTCGCAACTCTGCGCTCGGCCCTATTCGTGCCGCTGGCCGACGAGCGTTTCCTCGCCAAGGCGCACGAACGCGGCGCGGACGCGCTGCTGCTGGACCTCGAGGATTCGGTGCCGCCCGAGCACAAAGCCGCGGCGCGCTCCCGCTTGCCGGAAGCGGCCCGCCAGCTTTCCGCCAGAGGCGCGACGGTGATGGTGCGCGTGAATTCGGCGCCTGAATATCTTGCCGACGACCTGAAGGCGGCCGCTAAGAGTGCTGTCGCCGCGGTGTTTCTGCCCAAGGTGGAGCGCGCCGAGGAGGTCGTGGCGGCTGAGTATCTGCTGGCGCAAGGCGAGGCGAGGCTCGTGGCAATGCTCGAATCGCCCGCCGCGGTGCTGGATGCGGTCGCCATCGCGCACGCCGGCACGCGGCTCGCCGCGCTCGTGTTCGGCAGCGAGGACTACTGCGCCTGTCTCGGCATCGCCTCGGACCGGGCGGCGCTCGACTGGCCGGCGCAGCTGGTCGCCACCGCCGCACGCGCACGCGGCCTCGCGGCCTTCGGGCAGCCCGGCCCGGTGGCGGAGATCGCGGACATGGATGCCTACGCGCGGCTGTTGGCGAGGGCGCAGGCGATGGGGTTCACCGGCACGCTTTGCATCCACCCGAAACAGGTGGTCGCAGCCAACCGCGTCTACTCGCCGACGAAGGAAGAAATCGTGCTGGCGCGGGAGATCGTTGCGGCTTTCGAAGCGGCGCTGCGCGAAGGGCGCGGCGCCTTCGCGCTGCACGGCCGCATGATCGATGCGCCGGTGGTGGATCAGGCGCGCGCCACGCTGGCGCGTATCCGCGCCTCCTGAATCAGTTTGCCTTGCGCACCAGGTTCCACTGTCCGGTGCAGATGAGTTGCCCGCCCTGGCCTTGGTAGGTCCCCGCATAGCCGGTGGCAGTGCCGCGTCCCGCAAGTTTGACATCCATGGTGCCGGCAATCCAAATTGCTCGGCCCCACATCTTTGCCGTGATCGAGCCGTCCTGGCTGCTCTGGATTTGCAAACTGGAGAAGTCTTTGCCCGAGATGCTTTGCGAGCTCCCCGCGCGTATCTCGATGTCCTCCTGTACGCTGAAGCTGTCGCAAACCGGATTGCTTCCGCGGCCCGGCAAAAGGCGGAACGCGTAGCGTCCCGGCAGCCCCGCTTCGCGCGGCGCAGCCGCGGGCGCCGCAGCCTTTGCCGCCGCTATCTTTTCCGCTGCGGCCTTGTCCGCAGCGGCTTTCTCCGCCGCCGCTTTCTCCGCCGCCGCTTTCTCGGCCGCGACTTTCTCCGCAGCTGCCTGCTCCGCCGCGGCTTTCTCCAGCGCGGCCCTTTCGCCGGCCGACCTGGCGGCCGCAATCTTGTCCGCGAGGGCCTTGTCCGCGGCCGCCTTCTCAGCCGCCGCTTTGCCTGCCGCGGCGTTCTCCGCCTTCGCGGCAAGGATTCTTTCCGCGATCGCCTTGTCCGCAGCCACGCGCGCGGTCGCCTGTTCCGCAGCCGATTTGTCCGCGAATTCGCGGCGTAGGCGGTCCTCGATCTCGCGCCGGATCTTCTCCTCGTCGATGGCAGGCGTCGCGGGCTTCGCCGGCACCGCACCCGGCGCAGGCGCCTCGGCAACCGGCGCCGGAGCGGGCTTGCGGCTCACTGTGACGAATACCGCCACGCCCGCGACGATCGCGACGGCACCAATGATCGCTGGCACGAGCGCCGATTTCTTACGCGCCACCGGCGCGGCGCCCAACGGCGCGACGCGAGCCGCGGTACGACCAATGGCTACGGTTGCATCCGGGTCTGTTTCCGCGGCCGCCGCGCGCGCCGCCTCCTGTTGTCGCCGCAGCTTGGCCAGCGCCTCGGCCTGCCGGTTATTTTCCTCGGCCTGCCTGGCTTTCTCCTCCGCTTCCCGCTTCGCCTTCTCTGCAGCTTCACGCTTCGTCTTCTCGAGCGCCTCGCGCAGGCGCGCCTCTTCGGCTTCCTGCTGCGCTTTCGCCGCGGCCTGCTGGCGCGCGCGCGCTTCGGCCTCGAGCCGCACGGTCTCCTGCGTATCCGCGCGCGCGGCGCCTGCCGACTCGCGCAGCTTGGCGATCTTGTGCCGCGCCAGCGGCGCATAGGTGCCCTCAGGGAATTGCTCGAGGTAGAACTCGATTTCCGCCGCATCGGTGCTGTTCTGGATGGCGCGCCAGAACTCCACCTCCGCATCGCTCGCCTTCGGTGCGGCGGGCTTCGGTTTCAGCACGACCGCCGCGGGACCGAGCACCGTCGCCTGCGGGTCGCCCGCGAACGCGCCGCGTAGCGCGACGGCGAACTCCTTCGCGGTGGAAAAGCGATCGGCCTGTTTTTTTGCCAGCGCCCTGTTGACGATGTCGTCGAACACCGGAGAGACGCTCTGCACCACGCTCGAGGGGCGCGGCGGATCGTCCTGCATGATCTTTTTCGCCACCGTCCAGGCGCCGGCGCCGGTGAACGGCTGCTCGCCGGTGAGCATCTGGTAGAACACCACGCCGGCGGAGAACACGTCGGTGCGACGGTCGATCTTGCCGCCCGAGATCTGTTCCGGCGACATGAACGCGGGCGTGCCGACCATGGTCCCGGCCGCCGAGCGCTCGCTGTCCTGGATGCGCGCCACGCCGAAATCGGCCAGCTTGACGCGCCGTTGCGCGTCCAGCATCACGTTCGCGGGCTTCACGTCCCTGTGGATCACGCCCGCCTCGTGCGCGAAGTCGAGCGCGTCGAGCAGCTCGCACATGATGCGCACCGCCTCGGGAGGCTCGAACAGTTCCTTGGCGTCGAAGAAGCTGCGCAGTTCGCGCCCCTGGATGTACTCCATCACCAGGTAGGCGACCTCACCCTCCTCGGCGAAATCATGCACCTGCACGATGTTGGGGTGGTTCAGGCGGCCGGCGGCCTGCGCCTCGCGCGCGAACTGCGCCGAGTACATCTGCGCCGTCTCGCTGTCGATGGCCGCGTTCTTGAAGATGGTCTTGATCGCCACCCGGCGGTTGAGCGATGGATCCAGGCCCTCGTAGACGACGCCCATCGCGCCGCGGCCGAGTACCTTGCCGAGCTTGTAGCGCCCGAGTTTCTGCAGGTCCGCCATAGGGCAAATTATAGTCGCCGGCGCGCTACTTCGCGCCGCACGCGATGTCCCAGTAAGCCTCGTCCAGCGCCCCCGGCACTATTGCCTCCCAGCGCCCCGTGCGGGTGCTGGCGGACACGGGTTCGCCAGCACCCATGTGGCCGGAGAAATCGATTGCCGAAAGCAGGCGTACCTGGCGCGCGCTGCAGTCGTATTCCCTCAACACCACCGTCGAGTAGAGGCCTTTGCCGTCGGGCGTGAAGTCCTGCCGTCTGAAATCGTACAGCCCGGACATGCTGACATTGGCGCCGCGCGCGCGGATGGTGGACTTGTCCGCGAACGCGGCATAGATCGCATTGCCGCTGCGCACGGCCGACCACTCCGCAATTGCATTCGTACTTAGTAATACAAACCCAAAACTAGCTATGGCGCGGATCGAGCGCATCGCGCAGCCCGTCGCCGAGCAGGTTGAAGGACAGCACCAGGAGGAAGATCGACGCGCCGGGCCAGATCGCCATCCAGGGCGCCTGCTCGATGTAGTTCTTCGCCGTGTTCAGCATGCTGCCCCAGCTCGGCGCCGGCGGCTGCTGGCCCAGGCCGAGGAACGACAGGCTCGCTTCGGCGATCACCGCGGCCGCGATCGCGAGGGTCGCCTGCACGATGAGCGGCGCAAGGATGTTCGGCAGGATGTGGCGCAGCACGATACGCAGGTGCGGATTGCCCACGGCGCGCGCCGCTTCAACGTAGTCCTCCACTTTCACCGACAGCACGGCGGCGCGCGTGAGGCGGATGAAGATCGGCGTCGCCGATATGCCGATCGCGATCATCGCGTTGGTCAGGCTCGGTCCGAGGAAGGCGGCGAGCGCGATGGCCAGGATCAGGAACGGGCAGGCGAGCATCGCGTCGGTGGCGCGCGAGATCAGGCCGTCGGTCCAGCCGCCGAGGTAGCCGGCGAGCAGGCCGATGGGCAGCCCCAGCGCAAGCGAGATGCACACCGACACCACGCCCGCGAGCAGCGAGGCGCGCGCCCCCCAGAGGACGCGAGAGAGCACGTCGCGCCCGATTTCGTCGGTGCCGAAGAGATGCGCCACGCTCGGCGCCTTGCGGATCGCGCTCCAGCTCGTCGCCAGCGGGTCGTGCGGCGCGATCCAGGGCGCGAGCAGCCCCATGAGGATGAACATGACCACGAACGCGAGCCCCAGCATCGCGCCTTTGCGCCGCAGGAGGCGGCGCCAGGCTCGTTGCCCTGGGGTTGCCTCTGCTTTTACTGCAAAGGCATTTGTAATAACGGCGGCCAAAAACTATCCCCTCATCCTCGGATTGACGAGGAAGTACGCCAGGTCCGCCAGCAGGTTGAGCGTGATGTAGGCGGTGGCGGTGAACAGAACCACGCCCTGCACCACCGCGTAGTCGCGGTTGAACACCGCATCGACGATGAGCTTGCCGAAGCCCGGGATGCTGAATACCTGCTCGGTGAGCACCGCGCCCGAGAGCAGCGTGCCGAATTCCAGCGCGCCCAGGGTGATGATCGGGACCAGGGCGTTGCGCAGCGCGTGCTTGAGCACCACGACGTGCTCATGCAGGCCTTTGGCCCTTGCCGTTCTCACATAGTCGGAATTCAGGACCTGCAGCATGGCGCTGCGCGTATGGCGCATCAGCACCGCGGCGATCGCGTTGCCGAGCACGAACGCCGGCATGATCATCGCGGCGAGGTTCGCCTTGAGGTCTTCGAATGGACTGACGTAGCCCGAGGCGGGCAGCCAGCCTAGCTGCACCGAAAAAAGCAGGATGAGCATGATGCCGAGCCAGAAATTGGGCGTCGACAGGCCCCAGAGCGCGAAAATGTTGGCGGCGTAGTCCCAGGCCGTGCCCTTCAGCACCGCCGACACGACGCCGGCGGTGATCCCGATCACGAGGGCGATCAGCATCGCCATCACCGCGAGCTGGATGGTGACCGGCAGCTTCTCCACGATCAACTCGGTCACCGGCTTCTGGATGCGCAGCGATTCGCCCAAGTCGCCCTGCACCACGCCGCCCAGCCAGTAGGCGTAGCGCACCGGGAACGGCTTGTCCAAGTGCAGCTTCTCGCGCAAATGGGCGATGACGCCCGGATCCTGATCCTCGCCCGCCAGGACCACCGCCGCATCCCCGGGCAGCAGTTGCTGCAGCCCGAAAATGAGGACAGTTACAAAGAACAGCGTCGGCAGGATGCTGGCGAGGCGCCGCGCGAGGTACTTTCCCATTGGCAAATCCCGTCGTCCCCGCGAAAGCGAGGACCTAATTCATTTTCAAGCCCTGGACCCGCACCATCCCGTCGGGCACCGTGCGCAGGCCAGTGAGCTTCGCGTTGTGCGCCCACAGCCAGTTGCGGTGGTACAGGTAGATGACGGGCCGGTCCTTCGACACCTGCGCCGCGATCCGGTCGTAGGCCTGGGCGCGCTTGGCCGGATCCAGGCTGGTGCGCGACTCGGTGATCAGCGCCTCGACGTCCTGCTTGCAATACCCGGCATAGTTGGTCGGCCCCTTGCACGCGAGCATGGTGTGCAGGTTGCCGTCCGGGTCGGCGCGGCCGCTCCAGGCGAGCATATAGGCGTCGAACTGCCCCTTGTCGGCAAGGTTGAGTGAAGTCGCGAACTCGGTGGATTGGATCTTGACGTCGAATCCGGCCTCCTTCGCCATCGCCTGCACCACCTGCGCGATGCGCTGCGCGTCCGATGTGGTCGGCGTCATGAGCGTAAAGCTCGGGTTCGACACGCCGGCCTCGGCGAGCAGCTTCTTCGCGCGCGCCACGTCGCGCTTGGGGATCGGCGCGCTCTTGCCGTAATAGCGGTTGGTCGGCGCCACCCACTGGTTGCCGACTTCGGCCTCGCCGTCCATCGCCACCTGCACGATCGCGCCGCGGTCGAGCGACAACTCAAAGGCCTCACGCACGCGCGGATCCTTGCCCAGAGGGTTCTTCTGCGCCTGGTCGCTCTTGCCGACGTTGATGGTGATGCCCTGGTAGCCGATCTCGACGATCCGCGCCACCTTGAAGCGACTGTCGCTCTTCAGGCCCGGCACGTCCGAGGGCGCCATGCGCTCGATGAAATCGAACTGGCCGGAACGCAAGTTGGCCAGGCGCACCGTCGCGTCCACGATCGGCGTGTAGACGATACGCTCAAAGTTTATCGCGCCCTTGTTCCAGTAGTTGGCGAAGCGCTCGACCACGATGCGGTCCTGCGCCACGCGCTCGACGAAGCGGAACGGTCCCGAGCACACCGGCGCAGCGCCGAACTTTTCCCCCGCCGCAGCCGCGGCCTTGGGCGAGACCATCATCCCCGAGCGGTCGGTGAGCACGGCCAGCAGCGGCGCGAACGGCGCTGAAAGGTTGAGACGCACTGTCTGCGCATCGACCACGTCCACGCCGGACATCACCGCAAGCTCGCCGCGGCGGTTCGAGCCGGGCATGGACTTGTGGCGCTCGAGGTTGAACTTGACGGCAGCGGCATCGAATTTCTCGCCGTCGTGGAAGGTCACACCGCTGCGCAGCTTGATGACGAGCGACTTCTGGTCTGCGGACCACTCGTAGCCGGTGGCGAGCTGGGGCACGATGGCCAGCTTCTCGTCCAGGTCGAAGAGCTTGTCGCACAGCGAGGCGAAGACGATGCGGCCGACGAAGGTCCGCGCGAGCGAAGGATCAAGGATGTCCGGATCCTCCGCCAGTCCGATCCTCAGGGTTTGCGCTTGTACGGAAGAAACAAGGAACAAAAGGCAGAAAGCGAGTCGAAGTTTCATAGGTCCTCCTCAGTTGCGGAATGCTGCCTGAAGCCGCGCCAGGCGCTCATTGACTCTGATCAATACCGCATTTTGCGGCGGCGCGGGAATGTCGCGCCAGAAATGGCAGGCGACCCCGTCTTCAAGCACCGGCTCCTCGGCCGCGCACCTGGCCTGGGCGTACGGGCAGCGCGTGCGGAAGTGGCAGCCCGAGGGCGGATCGATCGCGCTGGGCACGTCGCCTTCGAGCAGGATGCGCCTGGCCGCCGCCCCAGGCTCGGGCACCGGAATCGCCGCAAGGAGTGCCCGGGTGTAGGGATGCCGCGGCCGCGCAAACAGCTCGCGTTTGCCGGCCATCTCCACGATCTTGCCCAGGTACATGACCGCGACGCGCGTCGCGATGTGGCGCACCACCGCGAGGTCGTGGGCGATGAAAATGTAGGCGAGGCCCAGGCGCCGCTGCAGGTCCTGCAGCAGGTTGATCACCTGCGCCTGGATCGAGACGTCGAGCGCGGACACCGGCTCGTCGCAGACGATCAGTTTCGGTTCCACCGCGATCGCGCGCGCGATGCCGATGCGCTGGCGCTGGCCACCGGAAAATTCGTGCGGGTAGCGCTGCGCGTGCTCCGGCGCCAAGCCAACGAGGTGCAGAAGTTCTGCGACTCTTTTATTTCTATTTTTTTCATGCAAAAAATGCAACAGCAGGGGCTCCTCCAGCATCTGTCCCACCGTCATGCGCGGATTGAGCGAACCGTAGGGGTCCTGGAAAATGATCTGCATCGCGCGGCGCTTCGCGCGCAGCGCGTCGCTGCCCAGCGCGAGCAGGTCTTCTCCTTCGAAGCGCACCTCGCCCGCCGTCGGCTCGATGAGACGCAGCACGAGACGCCCCGCGGTCGACTTGCCGCAGCCGGATTCGCCCACGATCGCCAGCGTTTCGCCGACAGCGACACTGAAAGTGACGCCATCCACCGCACGCACGCGTTTAAAGTGCTTTACAAGCCCCTTTACCGCGAGAAGCTCTTCGCTCACAGCGGCGCTTTCCAGCAGGCCGCTTCATGTCCGGTATGCAGGTTCAGCAGCGCCGGACTTTCCACCCGGCACTTGTCCACGGCGAAAGGACAACGCGGCTGAAAACTGCAGCCGCTGCCGCCCGAGAACGGTCCGGGCACCTGGCCCTGGATCGCGGCGAGGCGCTCCTGCTCGAGGTGCAGGCGCGGGATCGAGCCGAGCAATCCGATGGTGTAGGGATGCTGCGGCTCGGCGAAGAGGCGCTCGAGGCTCGCGTGCTCGACGATGCGTCCCGCGTACATTACCGCGACGTCGTCGGCGAGTTCGGCGATCACGCCGAGGTCGTGGGTGATGAGGATAATCGCGGTGCCGGTCTCCTCGCGCAGGCTTCGCATGAGCTCCAGGATCTGCGCCTGGATCGTGACGTCGAGCGCCGTGGTCGGCTCGTCCGCGATCAGGAGCTTCGGTGCGCAGGCGAGCGCCATTGCGATCATGGCGCGCTGGCGCATGCCGCCCGAAAGCCGGTGAGGGTAATCGTGGAAGCGCAGTTCGGGCGACGGGATGCGCACGCGGCGCAGCATTTCAATCGCCCGGTCCTCGGCCTGCTGCCTGCTGCATTTCCGGTGCCGCAGGAGCACTTCGGCGATCTGGTCGCCGATGGTGAAGGCCGGGTTGAGCGAGCTCATGGGCTCCTGGAAGATCATCGAGATGCGGTCGCCGCGCAATTCGCGCAACTGCGCCGCCGGCAGCTTGAGCAGGTCGACGCCGTCGAACAGGATCTCGCCGCTCGCGATGCGCCCCGGCGGCTGCGGCACGAGGCCCATGATGGAGAGCGCGCTCACGCTCTTGCCGCAGCCGGATTCGCCCACGATGCCGAGCGTACGCCCGGCCTGGAGCGAAAAGCTCACCCCGTCCACTGCCCGGAATTCGCCGCCCTCGACGGAGAAATGGGTTCTGAGATTCCTTACTTCGAGAATTTTTGCACCGTTTCTTCGATCACTGCCCGGTCCGTGATGCCCGCGGGCCGCGCCCTGCTCGGCAGGCAGGTGGCGAATGGCTGGAAGCGCTCCAGGCTTTTCTCGTACAGGCGCCGCAGCTCGACGATCGGGTCGGCGTGATCGTCGACGCGGATGTCGAGGAAGGCATAGTCCTCGGTGCTGTGGATGCGCAGCGCCGCGGCCTGCTTGCCGCGCTTGTCGCCGCCGGCCGCCTCGCCCGCCTGAAGTGCCAGGAGGAGACGCAGGGCAAATTTTTCCGAAGAATTTTTCGTGTAGCTTGCGGCTGTTTCTTCGAGTACCTGCGGCCCCGCCAGCATGTTCCCCGCGACGGAGAATCCCTCCCCGGCAAGACTCCCGCACCAGTCGATGCACGCGCTGCCCGTATGCGCGGCGATGCGCCCTTGCGCATCAATCACATGCACCTGTCGATGGTCTTTGCCTTGATCTTTACTCAATAGCCTTTCAATGACAGAAGCGGGAGCTAAACCATCCCCCAACAGATCCAGACCTTCCGGTCCATAGTGCGGATTGACCAGGGCCTGAGTCACGACCGCGCCGACGCCGCTGCGCGCGTGCGGGCAGAGCATGCCGACGGCGAAGAAGCGGCTCGAGATGGCGATGCCGAAGGCGCCGCTGGAATCGCGTGCGAGGATGGACCAGGTCACTGTTGCTCGCCTCAGCGCTGGTATCGTTTGGGCACGAAGGGAAGGCGCGCCATTCTGACAGGATGCGACCGGCTTCGCACGACCGCATTGAGCGGCGCGCCCGCAGCGACGCCGGCGTCGACATAAGCCAGCATCACCGGCTTGCCAAGCGTGGGAGAGACCGTGCCGCTGGTGACCGTGCCGACTCTGGCGCCCGCGGCATCGAGGAGGTGCGCGCCGTGGCGCACGGGCACCGGCTCCTCGCCCACCAGGCCGACGAAGCGCTTTGCGGCGCGATTGGCGCCAGCGGCACCGGGAAATCCCCCCGCCTTCGCGCCGCCGGGACGCCGCGCAGGGGCGATCGCCCAGGCCAGCCCGGCTTCGCGCGGTGAGGTAGCGGCGTCGATGTCCTGGCCGTAGAGCGGCAACGCCGCTTCCAGCCGCAGCGTGTCGCGTGCGCCCAGTCCCGCCGGTCTGACGGTGGAATGGGCGAGCAGCCCCCGAGCCAGCGCTTGCGCATCGGCAGCGGCAACCGAGATCTCGAACCCGTCCTCGCCGGTATAGCCGCATCGCGTGACGAGGCACTCGATGCCGGCGACCGCCATTCGACGCGCATGCATGAACTTGAGGTCCGCGGCCCCGGCAAGCACCTGCGCCGCGCGTGGTCCCTGCAGCGCAAGCAGCGCGCGATCGAGCAGCGAGAATTCGAGCTCCGGGCACAAAGCCTTCAGCCGCTCGGTATCGCCCTGCCTGCCCGAGGCGTTGACCACGATCAGAACCTCGTCTTCCAGGCGCGTCACCATCAGGTCGTCGTCGATCCCGCCGCGCTCGTTGAGCAGCAGCGAATATTTCTGCAGGCCCGGGCGCCAGGTGGAAAAATCCACCGGCAACGCCCGCTCCAGCGCCGCGTGCAGTCCCTCGCCGCGCACGCGCAGCTGCCCCATGTGGGAGACATCGAAAAGCCCCGCCTGCTCGCGCGTCCACAGATGCTCGGCTTTTAGTCCAGCGGCGTACTGCATCGGCAACTCGTATCCTGCGAACGGCGCCATGCGCGCGCCCAGTTCGAGGTGCAGCGAATGCAACGGCGTGCGCTGCAGCGCGCCGTTCACGTCCATTCCTCCATCGGCGGACAGGCGCACACCAGCTGCCGGTCGCCGGCAACGCCATCGACGCGCTTTACCGGCGGCCAGTACTTCCAGGCGCGCTGCGCGCCGCTCGGGTAGACCGCGGCCTCGCGGCTGTAGGCGTGTTTCCAGTCGGCGGCGATCTCCTGCGCCGTGTGGGGTGCGTTCTTCAGCGGGTTGTCGGTGCGGCCCCACTCGCCGGAGCGGATGCGCGCCAGCTCGCCGTGGATCGCGATCATCGCTTCACAGAAGCGGTCGATCTCGGCCTTGGACTCGCTCTCGGTGGGTTCGACCATCAGCGTATCGGCCACCGGGAAGGACACGGTCGGGGCGTGGAAGCCGTAGTCGGCGAGCCGCTTGGCGACGTCCTCGGCGGTGACGCCGATCTCGCCCTTGAGCGCGCGCAGGTCGAGAATGCACTCGTGCGCGACGCGGCCGTTGGCGCCGCTGTAGAGCACCGGAAAGCAGTCCCTCAGCCGCACGGCGATGTAGTTGGCGTTGAGGATGGCGCGCTCGCTCGCGCGCCGGATGCCGTCCGCGCCCATCATGCGCAGATACATCCAGGGTATCGCGAGGATCAGCGCGCTGCCGAAGGGCGCCGCGCCGACCGTGCCGTTGCCCAGCCGCTGGTCTTCGCCGGGCCAGCAGGGATGCCCGGGCAGGTGGGGCGCGAGGTGCGCGGCCGCCGCGATCGGGCCCATCCCCGGACCGCCGCCGCCATGCGGAATGCAGAAGGTCTTGTGCAGGTTGATGTGGCAGACGTCGGCGCCGAAGCTCGCCGGCTGCGCGATTCCGGCCAGCGCGTTCAGGTTCGCGCCGTCCATGTAGACCTGCGCGCCGGCGCGGTGCGTGAGCTCGCAGATCTCGCGCACCCTGGCTTCGAATACGCCGTGGGTCGAAGGATAGGTCAGCATCAGCGCCGCGACGCGGCCCTGATGCTGCGCCGCCTTCGCCTCGAGATCGACCAGATCCACGTTGCCCCGCGCATCACAGGCCACCACCACCACGCGCAGGCCGATCAGCGCGGCCGAAGCCGGGTTGGTGCCGTGCGCCGAGGCGGGAATCAGGCAGACATCGCGCCCACCCTCGCCACGCGAGGCATGGTAGTTGCGGATCGCGAGCAAACCCGCGTACTCGCCCTGCGCGCCGGAGTTGGACTGGAACGAGACGCGCGCGAAGCCGGTGATCGCGGCGAGGGCCCGCTCGAGCCCGGCGATCATCTCCAGGTAGCCGGCCGCCTGCGGCGAGGGCACGAACGGATGCAGCTCGGCGAATTCGGGCCAGGAAATGGGCGCGAGCTCCGCGGCCGCGTTCAGTTTCATGGTGCAGGAGCCCAGCGGGATCATGCCGTGCGTGAGCGACAGGTCCTTATTTTCCAGCCGCTTGAGATAGCGCATCATTTCCGTCTCGGTGCGATGGGCGTGGAAAACCGGGTGCGTGAGCACCCTGTCGCCGCGGCGCAATTCGGCTGGAATCGACGGCGGCGGATCGGCAATCGCCGCGCCGGCCTGCTTGCCCCCCAGAACCGCCACGACGTCGGCCAGATCGCCGGGCGTGCTGCGTTCGTCGAAACTCACGCCCACCGCGCCGTCCTCGAACCAGCGCAGATTGATGCGCTTCGACGCGGCCCGGCTGCGCACCGCGTCCAGCGAATCCCGCGGGCGCACCACCACGCTGTCGAAAAACGCCTGCGATTCCGCCGGGACGCTTGCCGCTAGCAGCCGCGCCAGCAGGTTGACCCGCCGCGCGATGCGCGCGAGGCCCTCGGGGCCGTGCCACACCGAATAGAACGCCGCGACATTGGCGAGCAGGGCCTGCGCGGTGCAGATATTGCTCGTCGCCTTGTCGCGGCGGATGTGCTGCTCGCGCGTCTGCAGCGCCATCCGCAGCGCAATGCGGCCGGCGGCATCGCGCGAAACGCCGATGATGCGCCCGGGCATCGAGCGCTTGAACGCCTCGCGCGTCGCCATGAACGCGGCGTGCGGACCGCCGAAACCGGGCGGCACGCCGAAGCGCTGCGCCGAGCCCACCGCCACGTCGGCGCCCAGCTCGCCGGGGGATTTGAGCAGCAGCAAGGCAAGCAGGTCGCAACCCAGAGAGACCAGCCCGCCCGCGGCGTGCACGCGTTCGATCGCCGGGCGCGGATCCGCGACGCGGCCGCGCGTATCGGGATACTGCAGATGCGCGCCGAACACGCGCGCCGGATCGAGATCGCGCGCCGCATCGCCCGCGACCAGCTCGATGCCGAGCCAGCGCGCGCGCGTGCGCACCACCGCGATCACCTGCGGGTGGCAGGCGGCGTCGATGAAGAACGCTGCGCCGCCGTGCTGCGTCGAGCGGCGCATCAGGGTCATCGCCTCGGCCACTGCGCTCGCCTCATCGAGCAGCGAGGCGTTCGCCACCGCCAGACCGGTCAGGTCGATCACCATCTGCTGGTAGACCAGCAGCGCCTCGAGGCGGCCTTGCGAGATCTCGGCCTGGTAGGGCGTGTACGCCGTATACCAGCCCGGATTCTCGATCACGTTGCGCTGGATCACGGCCGGCGTGATGCAGCCATAGTAGCCCTGGCCGATGAAGCTGCGCCAGCGCGCGTTGCCGGCGGCGAGCGCAGCGAGTTCGGCCAGCGCCTGCGACTCGTCGACCGGCGCGGGCAGATCGGGCAGGCCCCGCATGCGGATGTCGGCCGGCACCACCTCGTCGATCAGCGCCTCGATCGAGTCGCAGCCCAGGGCGGCGAGCATCGAGCGCTCCTCGCCGGGCGCGCCGCCGAGGTGGCGCTCGATGAATCCCTCCCGGCTGAGAACGTCTTCCTGCATGTCAAGCCACGCCGGCCGCCGCGCGATAGGCGGCGGCATCGAGCAGCGCCGCGAGTTCCTGCGGATCGGAAAGCCGGAGCTTGAACAGCCAGCCGTCGGTATAGGGCGCCGCGTTGACCGGCGCCGGCGCATCCGCGAGCGCCGCGTTCGTCGCGATCACCTCGCCGGAAAGCGAGGCGTAGACGTCCGAAGCGGCCTTGGTGGATTCGACCACCGCGCAGGCATCGCCCTGCTTGAACTTTGCACCGGGCCTGGGCAACTCGACGTAAACCAGTTCGCCCAGCTGTTCGGTCGCCACCGCCGTGATGCCCACGGTGACGGTGCCATCGCCATGATCGGCGATCCACTCGTGCGTCGCGGTGTACTTCAGGTTCTCAGGTACGTTCACGCAGCCTCCCTGGTGCCGGGCCGGTGCGCGCACGCGATAGCGGCGCACAACCGTTTCCGGTTCATGCGCCCCTCTGTCCTTTTGCCTGAGAAATTAGCCGCGCCCTTGCGGGGCGCTGCGTATACCTTCGGCGAGGCCCGCGCGAGCGGGCCTACTCTCCAGAGTGCCCAGTCCCGGGGGTCCTTTTGCCTGAGAGTTTGCGGGGCCTTTACTCCTTCGGCGCCGGCGGCCGTTTGCACGACCGTACCGGTCTCTCCCGCCCGGGGCTTGCAGGCCCGGCCAATGTAGCCGCGGCGCGGGCCGCGGTCAACTGCGCGGCCTCAGACGAGCGACGCACGCCGCGCGAGGCTCTCGCGCTCGAAACCGGCCACGCGCTTGTAGTTTTCCGACAGCACCACGAGTTCGGCGTTGCTGATGACGTCTTCGATGCGCGCGAAGGGTTTGTCGCCGCTGCGCTGCCAGACTTCGCGCAGGATGGCGTCGGGCGGATTGGCGCGGTTCATGAGCACCAGGTCATTGGCCGCCTTCAGTCTCAGGCGCTCATATTCCTGCAGTGCATTCTCGGTTTTTTTATTTCTAAGAAAACACCCTGTCAACGTCCTCGCATCGAGGATCGCCTGCCCTGCACCGTTCGAGCCGCGTGGATACATCGGGTGCGCAGCATCGCCAAGCAGCGTGATCCGTCCCCGTGTCCAGTACGACAGCGGATCGCGGTCGACCATCGGATACTCCAGCACCTGCTCGGCGTCGCGGATCAGAGCCGCGCAATCGAGCCAGTCGAAGCGCCATTTCTCGAAAGCCGGGTAGAAGTCCACGATTTTCCCGCCCAGGTTCCAGTCCTGCATCACGCTGCGCGGCGACTGGATCTCGGCCACCCAATTGACGAGCTGGCGCCCCTGGGCGTCCAGCGCGTTGCCGATCGGGTACACCACCATCTTGCCGACCTCCAGCCAGCCCGCCACCGCCATGCTCGCACCGCTGAGGAAGGGCTTCATGCGCGTCACGCCGCGCCACATGTTGATGCCCTTGTAGGCCGGCGGCCCTTCATCCGGGAAGAGCAGCTTGCGGATCGTGGAGTGAATTCCGTCGCAGCCGATGACGCAACTGCCGGATACGGAACTGCCGTCTTCGAATTTGACTTCGGCCTGTTCCGAAACTGAAATGCATTGCTTGTTCAATACAACCGAATCCGCACCCAGCCTGCTACGCGTTTCCTTCAGCAGGATCTCGTGCAAATCGGCGCGATGGATGGAAAGCTGCGGCCAGTCGTAGCCGGCGAAGCGGCCGCGCGGCTCCTTGAAGATGAACTGGCCGAAGCGGTTGTAGAAGCACAGCTCGCGCGTCTCGACCGCGACCGCGGCGAGGCGCTCCTGCAGGCCCAGTTCGGTAAGTTCGCGCATGCCGTGCGGCAGCAGGTTGATGCCGACGCCGAGCGGCTTGATTTCCGCCACCGCTTCGAACACGCGGCAGGCGATGCCGGCCTTGTGCAGCGACAGCGCGAGCGTGAGGCCCCCGATTCCGCCGCCGATGATCAATACCGGCGCGGCCATCGATTCAGTCGGCGCTGATGCGCGCCTCGCGCACCACGCGGCCCCAGCGCTCGAGGTCGGCCTCGATCAGCCTGGCCAGCTCGGCGGGCGTCCCGGTCTGCGGGCTGAGGCCCTGCTTGAGCAACCCGGCGCGCGTGTCCGCATCGGCCAGGATCGCCACGAGTTCGGCGTTGAGCAGCGCCACCACGTCGCGCGGCAGCCCGGCGGGGCCGAGCAGTGCATACCAGATGTCGACGTCGATGTCGCGCACGCCCGCCTCCGCGAGCGACGGGACCTGCGGCGTCGCCGGCGAGCGTTGCGCCCCGCCGGAGGCGAGCATATTGAGCTTGCCTGCCTGTACCTGCGGCAGCGCGACATGCACGGGAAGGAACATGAGATGGACCTGCCCGCCGAGCAGATCGGTCACGGCGCCCGCGGTTCCCTTGTAGGGCACGTGCACCAGCTGCACGCCGAAATGCAGCTTGAGCAGTTCCATCGCGAGGTGGTGCGGCGTCGCGTTGCCCGGAGAAGCGTAGTTGAGCTTGCCGGGCTGCGTCTTGGCGAGCGCGACCAGGTCCGCCACGGAGCGCGCCGCGACCGATGGATGCGCGACGAGCGAAAGGTTGCCGACCGCGGCATGCCCGATGGGCGTCATGCCCTTGGGATCGTATGGCACGGTCTTGTGCAGCACCGCGCTTTGCACGATGGTGGTCGCGGTCATGAGCAGCGTGTAGCCGTCGGCGGGCGCTTTCGCCACCGCCTCGGTGCCGATGTTGCCGCTCGCGCCGGGGCGATTCTCGACCACCACCGGATTTTTCGTGCGTTCCTGGAGTTTTTGCGCGAATACCCGGGCGAGGATGTCGATCCCCGTCCCCGGCGTGAACGGCACCACCAGCTTGATCGGCCGGTTCGGATATTGCGCCTGCGCCGCCGTTGCGGCTAGCAGGAACGAAAGTGAAATTTTCAGGAGGAAGTTCATGAACCCATTATATCGAGGCTAGACTGGCGCATGACCGTTTCCATCGAGCACATCCGCGCAGCGGCGCAGCGCATTGCCGGCGCGGTCGAGCGTACGCCCTGCCTGCACAGCCGCACGCTGTCGCGCCTCACCGGAGCCGAGGTCTGGCTCAAGTTCGAGAACCTGCAATTCACCGCCTCCTTCAAGGAACGCGGCGCGCTCAACAAACTGCTCGTCCTGGGCGAGGCCGGGCGCAGGCGCGGCGTCATCGCGATGAGCGCGGGCAACCACGCGCAGGGCGTCGCCTACCACGCCGCGCGCCTGGGCACGCGCGCCGTGATCGTGATGCCGCGCGGCACGCCCAACAACAAGGTGCGCAGCACGCAGGTGCACGGCGCCGAGGTGATCCTTGAAGGCGACACGCTCGCCGAGGCCGCGCGCCACGCGCATTCCCTCGAAGCGCACCAGGGGCTCACCTTCATCCATCCCTACGACGACCCGGCGGTCGTTGCCGGGCAAGGCACGGTTGCGCTGGAGATGCTCGAGCAGGCGCCCGGGCTCGACGTGCTCGTGGTCCCGGTCGGCGGCGGCGGCCTGATCGCCGGCATGGCGGTCGCGGCAAAGACGCTCAAGCCTGATATCGAAGTGATCGGCGTCGAATCCGCGAACTGGTGCGCGATGCACCAGCGCCTGAACGGCCTTCCGGTCAAGGTCGGCGGCGACACCATCGCCGAAGGCATGGCGGTGCGGGACGTGGGTGAACTGACCTTGAATTTCGTCAAGAAACTTGTAAATGAAATCCTGGTCGTGAATGAGGAAACCATCGAACGCGCCGTGGTTTGCCTGATCGAGATCGAGAAAACCGTCGCCGAAGGCGCCGGCGCCGCGGGCCTCGCCGCCCTGCTCGAGCATTCGGCGCGCTTCGCCGGCAGGCGCGTCGGCATCCCGATCTGCGGCGGCAACATCGACGCACGCCTGCTCTCCGAAGTCCTCATGCGCGGCCTGGTGCGCGACGGGCGCCTGGTGCGCCTGCGCGTGGTCATGCCCGACATCGCGGGCAACCTCGCCCGCGTTGCCGCCATGATCGGCGCGGCGGGCGGCAACATCGTCGAAGTGCAGCACCAGCGCGTCTTCGGCACCGCCTCGGCCAAGTCTCCGGAGGTGGAGTTCGTGGTCGAAACCCGTGATCGCGAGCACACGCAAGCGCTGGTCGACGCCCTGCGCGCGCAGGGCGTTACGGCGCTTTCGGCGAGTTAGTCCGGTCGTTGGACCGGATCAGCTCGGCAGAGGTCGCGATTCCCTCGCGATAGACGTCCGCATCCGCGAGCGGGCGGCACTTCTTCTTCGGGTCCTGTTCCGCGTGCGAGCATACGAAGGCGGAGGGCACGCCGGCGCGGGGCACGCGCTGCGCATCGAAAAAGTGCACGAACTCGGTCTTTTCCAGTTTCTCGAAACGATCGAGCATGGCGTCGCTGAGCTTGCCACCGCTGTGTTTCTTGGTCCATTGTCTGGCGGTGAAGGACGCCGAGTTGTTCACGCTGCCCTGCCGGGTGCCTGAAGCCTCGATCGTGTTGTAAGCCGCGTGGAAAGCTAGCTGAGTCTGCGAATACGGCTTGTCATCGGTGAAGTAGCGCTCGACGCCACCGAGAAAAACAACCGCGCAACCCGAAAAACAGTACCCCGAAACCGCGGTCTTCCAGCCCCTGTCGCGAATCTCCTCGCCGATGCGCATCGACGTCCATAGATTGCCCCCGGGCGAATCGCGCAGCACCACCATGCGCACGCCTGCATCGCGACGCTCCGCCGCGAGGTTGCGCAATCCGGCGAGTTCCGAACCGTCGATGGGTCCGGACATGATGAGCTGGTCGCCAACAACCTTCATGTCCATGGCCGCGGCGGACGGCGTAAGCGCCAGCCACACTACCGCGACCACAATCTCAGGCAGGGACGGAGATTTCAACAAGGTTCAGATCCGGGTCGCGCACGTAGACCGAGCGGATCTTGCCGGTGGCGCCGGTTTTCATCACCGGGCCTTCGAGAATCTCCACTTTCGCGTCCTTCAGGCTCGCGATCACTTCCTCGAGGTCGACCGAGGCGATAAAGCACAAGTCCAGGGTCCCCGGCGCCGCGACATGCGCGCGCGGCGTGAACTCCCTGCCCCACTCGTGGACGTTGATTTTCTGGTTGCCGAACTTCAAGGCCATGCGGGTTTCGGTCGGGGTGCGGAACTTCTCGAACTTCATCCCCAGCACTTCCACGTAGAAATTCAGGCAGGCGGCCAGGTCCCGCGTCGTCAGCACCACGTGATCGATGTGATCAATCATGGAAAACGTGGACTGTCCCTATTTTCTTTTCAGCATGCGCAGCGGGTTGTATTCGAGCACCGCCTCGCCGCGCTGGTTGAGCACCTTGTTGGCGAAGCGCACCAGGCCGCGGTCGCCCTTGGACGTCAGGCGCGCTTCCGTCACCTCGCACTCGACGTGGATGGTGTCGCCCACAACCGTAGGTCCCTTGACGTCGAGCGTCGCATTTAGGAACGCGAGGCCGGTGTCCTGCATGGAAGGCAGCAGCAGCCCCTCGGCGAAGGCATAGACCAGCGCGCCAGGTACCGGGCGCCCCTTGATGACGCGGTTCGAGTCGTCTTCGACAACAAACAACTCTTCGGTGAGCCAGGTGAGGTTGACGAAGCCCGCCAGGTCGGACTGGGAGATGGTGCGCCGGTGGGTGCGGAAACGAAAGCCGACTTTCAGGTCTTCGTAGCAGTAGCCGCGGCCAACGATGAAGACAGGTTCGCTCATGGGAATAGTCGCGGGTTATTCTAGCGCCCTCCTTGGCCAGACCCACCCCATGAAAGCATTCGGCCGGCCGCTGCGCCGCAGTTTCTAGCTCGAATCCGGTACCGATTTTCTCAATCACGGCTCCTTCGGCGCGACGCCGCGCGTCGTGCATGCCGCCGCGAACCGCTGGCGGCAGCGCATGGAAGCCAGTCCGGACCGTTTCCTGCGCTACGTCATGCCGGATGCGCTGCGCGCTGCCGCGGGCAGGCTCGCGACTTTCCTCAAGGCGCGGGCGAGCGACGTGGTTTTCGTCGAGAACGCAACTTCAGGCATGAACGCGGTCCTGCGTTCGCTGCAGTTTCGTCGTGGCGATGAAATCCTCGTCACTTCCCACGTCTACAACGCGGTGCGCCAGACGATTCACGAAGTTTGCCGGCGCAGCGGAGCGAAACTGGTGGAGGCGCGGATTGTTTTGCCGATTGAACATGTATCAGATCTGGTCTCACCAATCGAACAAACACTCAACCGCAGGACAAAACTCCTCGTCCTCGACCACATTGCCTCCCCTACCGGCTTGATCTTCCCGGTGAAGCGGCTCGCCGCGCTGGCGCGCGCGCGCGGCGCGAAGGTCCTGGTCGACGGCGCGCACGCGCCCGGCCAGCTCACGCTGGACATTCCTTCGCTCGGCGTCGACTGGTACGCCGGCAACTGCCACAAGTGGCTGTTCGCGCCCAAGGGTTGCGGTTTTCTCTGGTCACGACGTAGCGCGCAGGCCGGCATCCACCCGCCGGTGATCTCGCACGGCTACGGCAAGGGCTTTACCGGGGAATTCGACTGGACCGGCACGCGCGATTTTTCTTCCTGGTTGAGCGTTCCGGATGGAATTTCTTTTTTCCAGGAACTCAAAGCATCAAGAGTACGCGCATACAACCACCGTCTCGTGACGGAACAGGCCAGGCGCGTCGCAGCGGCCTGGGGCATGCCCGTCGACGGTCCGCCGGAGCTGCACGGCTCGCTGATGGCGATCCGACTGCCGGATTCCCTGCAGCGGCGCGCTCCACGGCTGCTCATGGCCGAGCTCCTGGCGCAGCTGCGCACCGTCGTCGCCGTGATGCCGATCGAAGGCGTGCTCTGGGCGCGCATCTCGGCGCAGGTCTACAACGTTCCCGCGGATTACGACCGGCTGCTAGAGCATCTCGAGCGGTTGCGGCCCCGCGGGCGGCGGAAATAGCCGATCGAGCTCTTCGAGCTGATTTGAATTCAATGCCAGGTCGAGCGCGGCCAGGTTTTCTTTCAGCCGCTCGCGCCGGCCGGTTTTCGGAATCACGATGACGCCGTCCTGCGACAGCAGCCAGGCGAGCGCCGCCTGCGAGGCCTTCATGCCGTACTTTTTGGCGAAACCTTCCAGCTTCGAATTTCGCAGCAACCGCGCCTGCTCGATCGGCGAGTAGGCCATGACCGGGACGCGCCGCTCGCGCAGCCAGGGCAGGAGGTCCCACTCGATGCCGCGCCGCTCCAGGTTGTAGAGCAGCTGGTTCGCGGCTACGCCGCCCCCACCCGGCAGCTTGCACCACTCCTGCATGTCGGCATGGTCGAGGTTGCTGACGCCAAAATGGCGGATCTTGCCCGCCTTCTGCAGCGCGACGAAGGCTTCGACGGTCTCGGCGAACGCAACGCTGCCGCGCCAGTGCAGCAGGTAGAGATCGATGCGGTCGGTTTTCAGGCGCTTCAGGCTGCGTTCGCAGGCAGCGGGGATGCCTGCGCGCGAGGCGTTATGTGGATAGACCTTGGTGACGAGGAACGCCTCGTCGCGCCGCCCCGCGATCGCTTCGCCCACCAGTTCCTCGGAGCGTCCGTCGCCGTACATCTCCGCGGTGTCGATCAGCGTCGCGCCGAGGTCGAGGCCCAGCCGCAGCGTGGCGAGTTCCTCGGCGCGCGCAGCCCGCTCATCGCCCATATTCCAGGTGCCCTGCCCATACGCCGGCACCCGTTCGCCCGAGGGCAGCGCGACTGTTTTCATGAGCGAAGAACTTTCGCCCAATTCACTCCAGGGTGATGTTGCCGGACCTCGCGATGCGCGCAAACTTCGCGGCCTCGTCGCGGATGAATGCGCCGAAGGCCTGCGGCGTGCCGCCGGCCATGTCCAGGCCTTGCACGGCGAAACTCTTGTGTATCTCCGCGCTCGCTAGCACCGCCGACACGTCGGCGTGGATTTTCGCCACCACCTCCGGCGACGTGCCGGCGGGCGCAAGCAAGCCGTACCAGCTCGTCAACTCGAAGTCCGCCAGGCCCGCCTCGACCATGCTCGGCACGTCCGGCATCTGCGGCGAGCGCTTTTTCGATGTCACCGCGAGAGCGCGCAAGCGCCCCGCCTGCACAAAGCGCAGCACCGAGGCGACCGATGCGTAGGTCGCCTGCACCTGGCCCGCCACTGCATCTGCGGTGGCCGGTCCGGAGCCCTTGTAGGGAACGTGCAGGATGTCGGCTCCGGTCTGCAACTTGAACAACTCGCCCGCGAAATGGTGCACGCTGCCGCTCCCGGACGAGGAATACGCAAGCGTGGCGGGCTTCGCCTTGGCGAGCGCAATCAGCTCGCGCACGTCCTTCGCCGCCGTGGCGGGATTGACCGCGAGCACCAGCGGCGCGCCGGCCAGTTGTACGATCGGCGTGAAATCGCGCACCGGATCGTAGGGCAGCTTCTTCATGGTGGCCGGATTGACCGCCACTTCCGTCGCATACGCCATGAGCAGCGTGTAGCCGTCCGGCTTCGCTTTCGCCACCGCCTCGGTGGCGATGATCGCGTTCGCGCCGGGGCGATTGTCGATCACCACCGGCTGACCCCACTTCGTCGAAAGCGGCTGCTGCACCAGGCGCGCCACCAGGTCCGTGCCGCCGCCGGGCGGATAGCCGACGATGATGCGCACCGGACGATCGGGAAACGCCTGGGCCCACGCCGGATCCGACCCCGCAACCATCGTCGCGAAGGCGATGAGCGCGATAACCAGTGTTCTTTTCATGAATTTCCAAGCCTCCATCAGTGCAGCTTTCATCATGTGCCGGTGGGTCGGAATTCCTGGAAGGACGGTAGCCCGTCGCCGAAGCGCACCCAGGCGAGGTCGTCGCTCAGCCAGGAATGGTGCGTGGGCGGAAACGCCCCGGGTTCGTCCAGGCTGCAGGTCACGACGTCGATCGAGGCGGGGTGACGGCTGTGCTCGTAGGTCAGTTGCGTGCCGCAATCGGCGCAGAATGTGCGGCGCACCGGTGCGGATGAACTGAATGCGCGCGGACTGCCCGCGATGAACTGGAACCTGTCCTTGGGGTAGCTGAGCCAGGCGACCACCGGCGCGGCCGCCACCCGCCTGCAGCTTTGGCAGTAGCAGATCATGGTGTTAGTCGGTTTTCCTTCCGCGCGATAGCGCAGCTTACCGCAGAAACAACCGCCTTCGACTGTCTGCATCGGCGTCTCCTTCCCTAGTACGACTTCGGCAGTCCGAGCACGCGCTCGGCGATGAAACACAGGATCAGCTGCGGGCTCACGGGCGCGATGCGGCCGACGAGCGACTCGCGCAGGTAGCGCTCGACGTGGTACTCCTTCGCATAGCCGAAGCCGCCATGCGTCATCACCGCCTGCTGGCAGGCGTCGAAGCCGGCTTCGCCAGCGAGGTATTTCGCCGCGTTGGCCTCCGCGCCGCTCGGCTTGCCGCTGTCGTACAGCCACGCGGCCTTGAACACCATCAGGTTCGCGGCCTCGAGCGCCATCCAGTTGGCCGCGAGCGGATGCTGGATGCCCTGGTTCTGGCCGATCGGCCGGTTGAACACGATCCGCTCCATGGCGTAGCCCGCGGCGCGCTTGAGCGCGCAGCGCCCGAGCCCCACCGACTCGGCGGCGATGAGGATGCGCTCCGGGTTCATGCCGTGCAGGATGTACTCGAAGCCCTTGCCCTCCTCGCCCAGGCGGTCTTCCTCCGGCACCGGCAGGCCGTCGAAGAACACCTGGTTCGAATCCACAGCCTTGCGGCCCATTTTCTCGATCTCGCGCACTTCGACGTACTTGCGGTCGAAATCCGTATAGAAGAGCGTCAGCCCGGCGTCCGTCTTCGTCAGCAGGAGCACCTTTTCCGCCACCTGCGCGGTGGAGATCCACACCTTCTGCCCGGTGACGATGTATTTCTTCCCCTTCTTCACCGCTTCGGTCTTGAGGCTCTTCGTGTTGAGGCCGGTGTTGGGCTCGGTCACCGCGAAGCAGGCGCGCTCCTTGCCGGCGATGAGTCCGGGCAGCATGCGTTTTTTTTGTGCCGCGGTCCCGAACCCGACAACCGGGTTGAGGCCGAAGATATTCATGTGCACGGCCGAGGCGCCGGAGAAGCCGGCGCCGGACTCCGAGATCGCCTGCATCATGACCGCCGCCTCGGTGATGCCCAGGCCCGAGCCGCCATATTCCTCGGGCATAGCGATGCCGAGCCAGCCGTCGCGGGCGAGCGCCTGGTGCAGTTCCTTCGGGAAACCGCCTTCCTTGTCCTTCTTCAGCCAGTAGGCGTCATCGAAACGCGCGCAGATCTTCGCGATGGCTTCGCGGATCTGTTCCTGTTCCTCGGTAAAAGCGAAATCCATCAGCGGATCACTTTTTTCGGATCCTCTGCGTACGGAGGCGAATAGATGACCATCACCTTTGCCCGATCGCTGGTGGCGATGAAAAGGTGCATGGTGTCCGCGGGAAAGAAGCAGGCCTCGCCGGGCTTCATCTCGAATTTCTCGCCGCCGACTTCGACGTGCGCTTCGCCTTCGAGCAGGTAGCAGACCTGCTCGATGCCCGGATGCGCGTGCGGCAGCGCGCCCTTGCCGCGCTCGAGTTCGCCGATCAGCACTTCGACCTGCTTCGCGCCCACGGTCTCGGGGCCGACCAGGCGGAAGTTCCTCGTGCCGGTATGGTTGGCCGGCGAATACGGCTTTACTTCACTCTGCCGGACGAGGTACTTGCTCATAGGTCACCGCCTTGTGTTTTTTCCCGCTCAACAGCACGTAGGCCGTGGGGACGACGAATAGCGTGAATACGGTGCCGAGCATGAGGCCACCCACGATCACCCAGCCGATCGGCTGGCGCGCCTCGGCCCCGGCGCCCGTGGCGAGCGCGAGCGGCAGCGCGCCCAGCACCATCGCACCGGTAGTCATGAGGATCGGCCGCAGCCGCAGCGTCGCCGCCTCGGTCACCGCCTCGAGCGCGTCCATGCCGCGCCCGCGCAGCTGGTTGGCGAACTCGACGATGAGGATGCCGTGCTTGGTGATCAGCCCGATCAGCATCACCAGGCCGACCTTGGAGTACACGTTCAGCGTGCCGCCGCTCAGCTTGAGGGCAAGCAGCGCGCCCAACGCCGCGAGCGGCACCGTCAGCATGATGACGAAGGGCGAGACGAAACTCTCGAACTGCGCGGCCAGCATCAGGTAGATGAATGCGCAGGCGAGGATGAACGCGAACAGCAGCGCGGTGCCGGACTCGCGGAACTCGCGCGAAGGACCGTCGAGCCCGGTGCGCGCGCCGGGCCCGAGCACTTCCCGGCCATCGCGCTCCAGCGCGTCCAGCGCCTCGCCCAGCGTGTAGCCGGGCGCCACGTTGGCCGTCAGGATCGCGGCGCGCTGCCGGTTGAAGTGGTTGAGCTCCTTGGGGCCCACGGTTTCACGCACTTTGACCAGATTCGAGAGCTGCACCAGCCGGCCGTCGCGCGCGCGCATGAAGATCGCGCTCAAGTCGGCAGGCGTGTTGCGGTCCTTGGCCTCGAGCTGGACGATGACGTCGTACTGCTTGCCTTCCTTCTTGAAGCGCGTTACCTGGCGACCGCCGAGCAGCGTCTCCAGCGTGCGGCCGATCGCCTCGACGTCGATGCCCATCGAGGCGGCCTTCTCGCGGTCGATGTCCACCGCCAGCTGCGGCTTGTTCAGGCGCAGGTCCACGTCCGGGTTGGCGAGCGCTTTCGACTGGCGCGCCTTCGCCAGCAGCCGGTCGGTCATCGCCTCGAGCTCCGGGTAGGAATTCGCCTGCACCACGAACTGCACCAGCGGGTTGCGGAAGCTCTGGCCCAGCGACGGCGGGTCGATCGGGAAGGCAAGCACGCCGGGCAGCGTGCCGAACATGAGGGGCCGCAGCGCGCCGGTGATGGCTTGCGTCTTGCGGGTCCGCTCCTCCCACGGCGCAAGCTGGCTGAAGGCGATGCCGAAATTGACCGGATTCGGCCGCTCGAGCCCCGGCGCCACCACCGTGAAGTAGGACCTGATCTCCGGCACCTTCGCGAACATCGCCTCGACCTGGCGCATGTAGCCGTCGGTGTAGTCCATCGAAGCGCCCTCGGGCGCCAGCACGATGCTGATGAAGAAACCGCGGTCCTCCTGCGGCGAAAGCTCGTCCTTCAGCGTCGAGAACACGGCCACGACGCTCGCCAGAATCGCGAAAAAAGCCGCGATCACGTAGGCGCGGCGCGACAGGAGGAAGGACAGGCCGCGGCGGTAGCCCTCCGTCATGCGGTGGAAAAAACGCTCCATCGCCAGATACAGGCCGCCATGCTCCTCTTTCGCCTTGAGGATCCTGGAGCACATCATCGGCGTGAGCGTAAGCGCGACGAATCCCGACACCGCCACCGCGGCGGCGACCGTGAGCGCGAATTCGGCGAACAGCCGGCCGGTGTTGCCCGGGATGAAAGCGACGGGCGCGAAGACCGCCGTCAGCGTGAGCGACATCGCGACCACCGCGAAGGCGATTTCCCTCGAGCCATCGATCGAAGCCTGCTCCGGTGTCTTGCCCAGATCGACGTGCCGGTGGCAGTTCTCCAGCACCACGATCGCATCGTCCACCACCAGGCCGATCGCCAGCACCAGGCCGAGCAGCGTCAGCACGTTGATGGTGAAGCCCATGAGATAGAGGAAAAACACCGCGCCGACGAGCGACACGGGGATGGTGACGAAGGGGATCAGGGTGGCGCGGATCGAGCGCAGGAAGACGAAGATCACCAGCATCACCAGCAACGTCGCTTCGATCATCGTCCGGTAGACGCCGTCGATGGAACGCGCGATGAACACCGAGGAGTCGAAGGCCACCTGCAGCGTCATGCCCTCGGGCAGGCCGCCCTGCAGCCGCGCGAGCTCCGCCTTGGCCGCAGTGGCCACCGAGAGCGTGTTGGCGGTCGACTGCTTGACGATGCCAAGGCCGACCGCGGGGTTGCCGTTGACGCGCAGCCGGCTGCGCTCGTCCAGCGCGCCCAGCTCGGCGCGGCCGACGTCGCGCAGGCGCACCGGGTAGCCGCGCGCCTCGGTGAGGATCATGGCGTCGAACTGCGCCGGCGTGCGCAGGTCGGCTTCGGTCAGCACCGTGAACTCGCGCTGCGAGGATTCGATGCGCCCGGAGGGGATCTCTACGTTCTGACGGCGCAGGCCGTTCTCGACATCCTGGGGAGTCAACCCGTACGCCGCGAGCCGGTCGCGGTCGATCCACAGGCGCATGGCGTAGCGCCGCTCGCCGCCGATGATCACCGAGGCGACGCCGGGCAGCGTCTTCAGGCGATCGGCGACGTAGCGGTCGGCGTAGTCGGACAATTCCAGCGGGCTGTGCTTCTGGCTGGACAGGCGCATCCAGAGGATCGCCTGTGCGTCGGCCTCGATCTTGGACACCACGGAATCGTCGGCCGCCGCGGGCAGCAGCGCGCGCACGCGCGCGACCCGGTCGCGCACGTCGTTCGAGGCGGCGTCGACGTTGCGCTCGAGCACGAACTCGACCGTGATCTGCGACACTTCCTCGCGCGACACCGACTTCACCGAGCGCACGCCCTCGATGCCGGAGATCGAATCCTCGAGCGGCTGGGTGATCTGCGATTCCATCACCTGCGGGCTGGCGCCCTTGTAGACGGTGCGCACCGACACCACCGGCGTGTCGATCTTGGGGTATTCGCGCACCGTCAGGCGCTGGAAGGAAATCACGCCGATGAGGACGATCATCAGCGACATGACCGTCGCGAAGACGGGGCGCTTGATGCAGAGCTCAGGGAGCTGCATCTACTTTTTCGCTTCTTCTTTGATGAGTACGACTGCAGAGCCGGGTCCGATCTTCTGGGTGCCGTCGGTCACCACCAGGTCGCCAACCGAAAGGCCCTGGCGGATCTCGACCTCGCCCACTTTGCGCGCCCCGGTCTGCACCTTCGTGAGGGCTGCTTTCCCATCCACGACCTGGAACACGAAGCTGTCCTGGCCCCTGGGCACGATCGCCGCCTCGGGGACCCACACCGCTTTCTCGCGCACGCCGATCTGCACCTGTACGCGCGAGAACATCCCCGGGCGCAACTTGAGCCCGGCGTTGGCTACCCGCGCACGCAACAGAACGGTGCGGGTCTGCTCGTCGACTGCCGGCTCGATCGCGAACACCGCGCCTGAAAACGCGTCGCCGGGATACGCGTCCAGCAGCACCTTGATCGGCTGGCCCTGCTTGAGCTTGCCGGCGAAAGACTCCGGAATGCGGAAATCCACTTTCAATTGGTCGATTTTCTCCAGCCGCGCGATGTCGGTGCCGGCGGCGACGTACTGGCCCTCGCTCACCTGGCGCAGGCCCGCGACGCCGGCGAAGGCGGCGCGCATCTCGGTCTTGGCGAGTTTCGCCTCGTCCTCCTTCTGCTTGGCCACCGCACGCGCGTGGTTGGAGCGCGCTTCGTCCAGCGCCTGCTGGCTGATGAAGCTTTTCTTGAACAGGTCCTCGGAGCGCTCCAGGCGAGCCTTGTCCAGTTGCGCCTGTGCCGCGCTGGAAGCGAGCACCGCGGCGAGTTCGGCGGGATCCAGCTTGACGAGCAGCGAACCGCGCGCGACCGCCTGGCCTTCGTTGAAGCGGATCTCGACCACGCGCCCTGCGATTTCCGGCCGGATCGTCACCGCTTCGTCGGCGCGTAGCGTCCCCACCGCGCCGACCTCGTCAATCGCGGGCGCGATTCGCGCTGCCACCGCCTTGACCGGCATGGCAGGTGGAGGACCTTTTGGCGCTTGCGCAAGAACTGAACCGGCGCAAAACACCAGGATGAGAGCTATCCGCATGATCAGATTGCGATTTTACTTGATCTGTGCAGCCAGCCTGGCGCGTTTCGCGGCAATCCGCTCCTGCGATTTCGACTTGTCGACGACGAAGCGGACATGCACGCCGCGACCCACCTCCTCGATCGGGTCGCGCACCGAGTAGGCGAAGGTCACGCGCCGCTTGTCCACGGCGGTGATGCGCGCCTCGATGGCCACTTCCACTGCCGGCGGCGTCGCGCCGAGATGGTCGATGGAAACGTGCGCGCCGACCGAGTCCTCGCCTTCGTCGAGGTGGGCGAGCAGGTAGTCGCGGCAGGCGTACTCCACGTCGCTCACCATGCGCGGCGTGGCGTAGACCATGTTCTCCTTTCCCATGAAGGAGATGCAGCGTGCCTCGTCGACGAGGACGCGTGTGCTGAAGGCCAGGCCGGGTGCGAGCGAGGGTTTCATGTCAGCCGTGCATCGTCAGTCCGCCCGAGACGCTGATCGTCTGGCCGGTGATGAAATCCGCGTCGTCGCTGGCGAGGAACAGGATCGCCCCCGGAATGTCCTCGGGTTTGCCGAGGCGGCCGACCGGCACCGCGCGGCGGTAAGCGTCGGCAAGCTTTTCCGGATTACCCGCGCCCTTCATGAGTTCGGCGAGCAGGTTGGTCTCGGTCATGCCGGGGCAGACTGCGTTCAGCCGCACGTTGCTCTTGGCCAGTTCGCGCGCCAGCGTCTTGGTGAGCGCGATGATGCCGCCCTTGCAGGCCGAGTACACCGCCTCGCCCGAGGAGCCGACGCGACCCGCGTCGGAAGCCACGCTCACCACCTTGCCGCCGCCGCGCGCCACCATGCCGGGTAGCACGCAATGCATCATGTTGAGGACGCCGACCAGGTTGAGCGCGATGATCTTCTGCCAGAACGCCTGGTCGGTCTTGAGGAACGGCTTGAACGTGTCCCAGCCCGCGTTGTTGACGAGGATATCGACCGGACCCGCAGCGTCGACGGCCCGCTTCACCGCCTCGTAGTCCGTGATGTCCACCTTTTTCTCGCCGTTCAGGTCGAAGATCACCACGTTCGTGCCTTCGGCGCGGAAACGCTCGACGATCGCCGCGCCGATACCCGCGGCGCCGCCGGTGACGATTGCGGTTTTGCCTTTCAGTCCTCGCATGCGGTGCGCTCCAGTCTCGTGTCCATTATGATTAACAGCGCAACATGGAAATTCGCCTCGACGATGTGCGCGGCGCCGAGGTGTGCGCGTTGATCCGCGAACACCTGCACGGCATGACGCTGCATTCTCCACCGGAAAGCATCCATGCGCTCGGCCTCGAGGCGCTGCGCCGGCCGGAAATCACCTTCTGGAGCGTCTGGCAGGAGGGCGCACTGGTGGGTTGCAGCGCCCTCAAGGAGCTCGACGCGCACCACGGCGAGATCAAGTCCATGCGCACCGCCACCCCGCACCTGCGCAAGGGCGTCGCGGCCAGGCTCATGGAACACATTCTGGAACAGGCGAAACGGCGTTCCTACCGGCGCCTGAGCCTGGAGACGGGCTCGATGGAGGGCTTCGCGGCTGCGCGCAGGCTCTATGAACGCTACGGCTTCGGGTACTGCGGCCCGTTCGCCGATTACAGCGAGGATCCGAACAGCGTGTTCATGACCCGGGAGCTGTAGGCCCGCTACGGTTGCCTGGGCCGCAGGTCGCGCACGCGCACCGCTTTGCCCATCGAGCGCGGGACCTCGCCCGGCTGCTTCACGATCACCTCCGCGGTGACGCCGATCAGGGATTTGATATTGTGCTTTACGGACTGCGCCACCATCGGGTGCGCGGCAGCGCTTCCGGGCGCGATTTCGACTTCCACCGTGAGATGGTCCATCGCCCCCTTGCGCTCGACCACCAGCTGGTAATGCGGCGCGACGTCAGGCACGCCGACCAGCGCCGCTTCGACCTGCGACGGATAGACGTTCACGCCGCGAATGATGAGCATGTCGTCGTTGCGCCCGGTGATGCGCTTGATGCGCACGTGGCTGCGGCCGCAGGCGCAACGCTCGGTGCTGAGGCGCGTGACGTCGCGCGTGCGGTAGCGCAGCATCGGCAGCGCTTCCTTGGTGAGCGTGGTGATGACCAGCTCGCCCTGCGCGCCTTCGGCGACCGGCTTGCCGGACTCCGGATCGATGACTTCGAAGATGAAATGGTCCTCCCAGCCGTGCAGGCCGGCCTGCGCCTCTTCGCACTCGCAGGCCACGCCGGGGCCGAGGATTTCGGACAGGCCGTAGAGGTCGATCGCCTTCAGGCCGAGGCGCCTCTGGATCTCCTTGCGCATCGCCTCGCTCCAGGGCTCGGCGCCGAAGATGCCGATTCTCAGCTTCGAGCGGCGCAGGTCCACGCCTTCCTTCTCGGCGACCTCGGCGATGGCGAGGGCGTACGAGGGCGTCGCGCACAGCACGCGCGCGCCGAAGTCCTGAAGCAGCACGATCTGGCGCTCGGCCTGGCGACGTGGTGCACAACGCCTACGGCTACGGCCTTTTTACGGGCGGACTTGGCGCGCACTACGGCGCCGAGCGGCTCGGCGCCACC
>SBAS01000089.1 GCA_005240145.1 Nitrosomonadales bacterium
CGCCGACCTGATCAAGCAGGCAATGGTTGCGGTGCAGAAATGGCTGGACGAAAGAAAGCTGAAGGCCTTGCTGATCATGCAGGTGCACGACGAACTCGTGCTTGAGGTACCCGAGACCGAACTAGCTGAGGTGAAAGAGAAGGTCCGCAACCTGATGCAGGACGTCGCCAAGCTCGACGTCGCGCTGATCGTGGACGTCGGCGTCGGCGACAACTGGGATCAAGCGCATTGAGGCTGCCATCCCTGAATTGGGACTCCAATCAGTTTCGCAGTGGAGGAAGGCACGTTGGGGCTGGCGGGATTGACTGTCACGCTCCGTGTCGCGGGCGAAACCACAAGGTCCATGTCTTCCATCGGCACGGCGCCGAGAAGGATTTCGTCGCCCAGCACGAGGGCGCCGGTGAGGCAGCCGCTATTGCCGAATTGCACTTCGATCGGGCCGACGTAGGGGCAGAGACGCCTGACGCCGTCCGCCGTGGTGACTTCGCGATCTTCGAGGCGTTCGAGCTTCAGTTGAGTCGCTACGCGCTCCGGAATGGATAGATGTGGCCTGCGGGTGTCCACGATCGTGTCGACTACGAGCGGTGCGAGATCCACATTGCATGGGTTGCGCAGTGTGATCGTGGCGCGCGGTGGCTCGTCAGGAAAGGTCCTGCGCTTCAGCTCGCCGCGTCTCCAGGCGTTGATCTCCGTAAGGCCCGTGATGATCTCTTGGCCGACGCGCCGTCTGGGCATTTAGGCAGCGTGCTCCCGGACGCGCGACTCGGCCTTGAGCCAAGTAGTTCTGCGTGCAATACGAAGATCGTAGTCGGTTTGAAGACCCAGCCAAATCTCCGGCGAAACACCGAAATACTTGCCGAGCCGGAGAGCGGTGTCGGCCGTAATCGAGCGCTTGCCGTTCACGATGTCGCTGATCCGGTTGGGCGGCACGTTGATCTCCCGTGCAAGCGAGTTGATGCTCACGCCGAGCGCTTTCATGAATTCCTCGTGGAGAATTTCGCCGGGAGGAATCGGGGAAAGTTTCCTAGCAGTCATCGAAGCACCTATGAGTGATAGTCGACAATTTCAACATCGTGAGCATGTCCTTCGTGCCAATAAAAGCAGATTCGCCACTGGTCGTTCACGCGAATGCTGTGCTGGCCTTTGCGATCTCCCTTCAGCGCCTCCAGTCTGTTCCCCGGCGGGACAAGCAAGTCCTGCAGAGTGCGCGCCTGGCTGAGGTAGAGGAGCTTGCGGCGCGCCGGCCGCTCGATGGCCCGAAAACGGGCGACCAGCCTGTCCTGGAACAGCGCTTCCGCGTCGGGCGAACGGAAGGACTTGATCACCCGGCAAGGGTATTATGCACCACGTAATACGTCAAGCGGCTAGGGCGCGACGCCTTCGCGCCCGTCGCGAGCGCGCAGCAGAAAACCGGGAATCTACTTGAGGGCGCCAAATACCTTCCTGATGATGTCGCTGCCGGCCTTGACCGGATCCTGGCGGATTTTCTTTTCTTCTTCGGCCACCATGTAAAAGAGGCCATCGAGCGCCTTCTGCGTCACGTAGTCGTCCAGGTTGGCGTGCTCCTTCTTCACCAGGCCGAACTGCACGCCCTTCTGCGCGTATTCGTTGTACTTCTCGGCGAGCTTCACCTTGGCGGTGGCCTGCTTAACGATCGGCAGAAACCTCTGCCGCAACTGATCGGTGGTGCTGCGCTTGAAATATTCGGTGCCCGCCGTCTGGCCGCCGGTGAGGATGCCCTTGGCGTCCTGCACGCTCATTTTCTTCACCGACTCGACGAACAGCTTCTTTGCCTCCGGCACTGCGGCCTCGGCGGCGCGGTTCATGGTGAGGACAAGTTCGTCGGCGTACTTGCCCATGCCGAGGTTCCGCATGAGCTTTTCGTACTTCTTCAGCGAGTCGGGCAGCGGGATCTTTACCTCGCCGTTGCCGAGGAAGCCGTCTTGCTTGCCCAGCAGGTCGACGGCGACGACGGCGCCTTTTTCCAGCGCCGCCTTGAGGCCCGCGGTGGCGTCCTTGTTGGTGAAGGCATCGAGATTCGCCTGCGCCGGGAGCGCCCAGCACAGCAAGTTGATTGCGATCGATCGTAGCAGCACGAATCCTCCTATTCGATACCGGCGCGGTGGGCCTGCTGATCTGCATGGTACGAAGAGCGGACCATCGGTCCGACCGCGGCATGGCGGAATCCCATCGCCGCGGCTTCACGCTCGAAGAGCGAGAAGGTATCGGGATGCACGTAACGTTCGACGGCGAGGTGATGCGACGAGGGCGCGAGGTACTGGCCGATGGTCAACATGGACACGCCTTGCGCGCGCAGGTCGCGCATCACCGCGAGTATCTCTGCGTCGGTTTCGCCGAGGCCGACCATCAAGCCGGATTTGGTCGGAACGCGCGGATTCTTCTTGTTGTAAAAGTCAAATAATCTGAGCGAATGCGCGTAATCGCCGCCGGGGCGCGCCCGCTTGTACAGCCGCGGCACGGTTTCCATGTTGTGGTTCATGACATCGGGCGGCGCCGCGTCGAGCACCGCGAGCGCGCGCTCGAGCCGCCCCCTGAAGTCCGGCACCAGCACCTCTATCGTCGTGCGCGGCGATCGATCACGCACCGCGCGGATGCAGTCGACGAAATGCTGCGCCCCGCCATCCTTGAGATCGTCGCGGTCCACGCTGGTGATCACGACGTAGGACAAATTCAGCTGCCTGATCGTTTCCGCGAGGTGCCGGGGTTCGTCCGCATCGGGCGCGAGCGGCCGGCCGTGGGCGACGTCGCAGAACGGGCAGCGGCGCGTGCAGATGTCACCGAGGATCATGAAGGTCGCGGTGCCCTTGCCGAAGCATTCGCCGATGTTCGGGCAGGAAGCTTCCTCGCAAACGGTGTGCAGCTTCTGCTCGCGCAGGATCCGCTTGATCTCGTGGAAGCGCGAGTCGACCGCGGGCGCCTTCACGCGGATCCAGGCCGGCTTGACGAGCTTCTGCCGCGGGAAGAATTCGACGCGCGCGGTCTTCAGCGCCCCCTTTTCCTTGACACCGGCTTCACGCATGTTCGAGATTCCGGATCAGGATTTGCGCCAGTTTTTCACCTGCAACCGCGGGTGAAAAAGAAAATCCCAGGTCCCGGGTTTGCGTCACTTTGAGGCCGGGATATCCGCACGGGTCGATGGCCGCGAACGGTGCCAGGTCCATGTCCACGTTCAGTGCGAGGCCGTGAAATGCGCAGCCGCGCGAAACCCGGATGCCCAGCGCCGCGACCTTGGCGCCGCCGACATAGATGCCGGGCGCCCCAGCAACGCGCTGCGCGCGTTCAACCCCTCGCTCGGCGCTGCTGCTAAGCAACTCGATCACCGATTGCTCGAGCAGCGCCACGAACTGCTTCACCTTGATGCCGCGGCGCGCCAGGTCCACCAGCGTGTAGAGGACGATCTGCCCGGGGCCGTGGTAGGTGATCTCGCCGCCGCGCTCCGCCTGCACCACGGGGATGGCGC
>SBAS01000053.1 GCA_005240145.1 Nitrosomonadales bacterium
CAGTACACTTATCCACAAACCAGACTATGACGGGAAGGCAAAAGCCCCTGGTCAAAATTCAACGCGCAGAGCTGGTCAAATTTAAACGCGCGCCGACAGTCGTGACCGTCAAAGGCGCGTCCGTCCTGATTCTTTCCAACGCGCTGTTGAGCGCCGCCTTTGTCGTCGCGTACGCGCTGTGGTTCGCGCCCCCCAGAGCCCCCGTTCTCGCGGTCCTCGATGTCGGTGAGCTGTATCGGCTGAAGGAAACGCAGGTTACCGCGGTGCTGGTGAAGCGCGACTCCACCGACGAAGACCGTGCCCTGGCGCTAAAGCGTGCAAGCGCGTTCGGCCTGGAAGTGACCAATCTGATCCAGGCGCTCCCGGAAGAGTGCCGGTGCCTCATCCTCGCGCGCGGGGCCGTCCTCGGCCCGGCGCCGCTCCTGCCCGATCTCACGCCGGAAGTGCGCCGGCGCCTTGGTCTGTAGGTGGCGCGATGCGTTATCTGTTTCTTCATCGTCCCTTCCTCCACCGGTTCGATCACGAATCCTTCCAGCTCAGGTTGAGCGAGCACGTGCGCCGCTGGGGAATCGGCTACCTGCTGCTGATCGTCGGAGCGGCGCTGTTTCAAGCGCACTTCGGCTTCGGCTTGAACGCCTCGCCCAGCCTGCCGCACCGCTTCTTCCTGATCCACAAGGGTGAGCTGCCGCAGCGCGGGCAGTACGTGGCCTTCCGCTGGCCGGGCGGCGGCCCTTACCCGGCCGGGGTCACCTTCGTGAAGGTCACCGCCGGCATGGCAGGCGATGCCGTTACGCGCGCGGATCGAGACTTCTTCGTCAACGGCACGCATGTTGGGCAGGCAAAGACTGTGAGCCGTCAGGGCGTGCCGCTCGAACTCGGGCCCACCGGGGTCCTGCCCGCCGGCCGCTACTACGTGCGTGCGCCGCACCCGGATAGCCTCGATTCGCGCTACCGGCTGACCGGCTGGGTCTCGGAAGCACAGATCATCGGACGGGCTTATGCGCTCTTCTGAGCACCGGCGTCAGTCCCTCCGCCATGGCCGCACGGCACTCGTCGCCGCCGCGATCCTGCTGTCGTTCGCCGCCCGTGCCCAAGACCTCGGGGTCATCGGTCCGGTGTACCCGATCGCCGAGCCGAGTCTCCTCGAAGTAATTCTTTCGAAGCTTCGCGAAGCCGAGGCAACCGGGGTGCTCGCCCGGCTTCAACGAGACACGCAAACCAACGTGAAGCGCGGAATCGAGCAGCCCTCACCCGTAGCGAGGATCACGAAGACCACCAAAGCACGCAGCTTCTACTACGACCCGAGCATCGTCGTCCCCTACGCCATCACGGACGCCGACGGCAAGGTGATCGTCGCTCCGGGAACGAAAGTGAACCCGCTCGATACGGTGTCGCTCTCGAAGACGCTCCTCTTCATCGATGCGCGCGACGCCGCGCAGGTCGGTCGCGCCCGGAACATCATCGACGAGCGTGGTGGAAAGTTGAAGGTGATTCTGACCGGAGGCTCCTATCTCGATCTGATGCGCCGCTGGAAGCGCCCGGTGTTCTTCGACCAGCAAGGGCAGCTCACCGACAAGCTCGGCATCCGCCACGTGCCGGCGCTCGTCTCGCAGGAAGGCAAGAGGCTGCGCATCGATGAGATTCTGTAATCGACTCGTCGCGGTCGCCCTGCTCGTCGTCGGCCTTGCGGCGGCGGGACCCGTTGCGGCCGGTCCGACCTGCCACGGCCGCTTCATGAACCCGATCACCGACATCTGCTGGAGCTGCGTCTTCCCGCTCACGATCGGTTCCGCATCGCTTCTGTCCGACGGGCAGGACGACATCGGCAATCCCTCCACTCCGATCTGCTTCTGCAGCAATCCGCCGCGCATCGGCGTGTCGATCGGCTTCTGGGAGCCGGTGCGCCTGGTCGATGTGACGCGCACGCCGTTCTGCATGGTGGGCTTGGGCGGCATTGCCATCGATCCGGGCATCGAAGTACCGCGCGGCGCGCAGGTGGGGCATGACAGCCAGACGCGCAACAGCTTCTACCACGTGCACTGGTATGCCAATCCCATCCTCTATTGGCTCCAAGTGCTGCTCGATTTCCCGTGCCTGGAGCAGGGCTCGCTCGATCTCGTCTACCTCACCGAAATCGATCCCCTGTGGGCAGACGACGAACTGACCGCTATTCTCAACCCGGAGGCAGTGCTCTTCGCCAATGCGCCGGCCAAAGCGGCCTGCGCTGCCGACTGCGTCGCCGCCACCGCCGGACTCCCGATCGCGAGTCTTTTCTGGTGCGCTGGTTGCCAGGGATCGATTTATCCGATGACCGGCCATGTCGCTACCCACATCGGCGGCGTGCAGGCATCCGTTCTGCTCACCCAGCGCATGACCGCCAAGATGCACCGGCAGCTCGCCACCTTCGATGGCGCGGGGCCGGCGGGCCTGTGTGGCTACTACATGCAACCGATCATGGACAAGACCCATTACAAGCTGCAGATGGTTTACCCCGTTCCCAACACCCAGAAGGACGCCGGCCAATGCTGCCAGCCGTATGGGCGCACGACGATGATCTGGGGCGCCGGCAAGGAATTCCCGGTGTCGGGAGAGGACTTCTCATATCAAATCTTCCGGAAAAGGAACTGCTGTGCCGGGGCGTATTGATCGCATTGTCTTCCGGGCGCTCGCCTGCCTCTTGCCCTGCGTGGTCCTCGCACAGGCCCCGCAGTGGCCGACCCCGCAGGATATCGACCGCGCACTGAAAGCGAACCCGTTCCCCGGCGCGGACCGGATCGGCTCGCAGCCGATCCCCCTGCCACCGCGTGTGAATCCGCAACGCGGAGCGATCGATATCGAGGCGCTTGCAAGAGGCAAGGTCCAACTCCCGAACGCCGGTGCCGCTTCCGGCACAGTACCCGCGCCACTCCGAATCTTCATCACGCTGGACATGCCGCGGGCGAGCCTGCAGCTGCTCACCGATCAGGCGTCCCGCGCAGGCGCCGTCCTGGTGCTTCGTGGCCTGAAGTCGCAGTCGATGCGAGAGACCGTCGCCATCGTGGGCGAGCTGCTGGGGAATCGAAACGTCGCGTGGGTCATCGATCCGGAAGCGTTCACGCGTTTCGCCGTGCGTCAGGCGCCGACGTTCGTGCTCACGTTGAACGACGCCGCCAGTAACGACGCACAGGGCAGTTGCAGCTCTGGATGCGTAACACCCGCCGGCTTCGCAAGCGTCGCCGGTGATGTCAGCCTCGACTACGCGCTGGAAGCGATCGTGCGACGCAGGCCGGAAGCGGCACCGCGAGCCGATCCCATCCTCAAACGGCTGCGGGCATCGTGATGGCCCTTCGGTTCCTCCTCTGCGTCATCGCGGCACTCGCGGTCCCCGCCTACGCCCAGTCGCTGTCGGACGCCTTCAACCAGGGCGCCACGCTCGGCAGAAGCGGCAACGCCGCGGCGCGGGGCCAGATTACGGGGAATTCCGCGCAATCGACGGTGCCGCATTTCACCAATACGCCTCCCGAGGCCTCCTACTTCGGCAGCCCGGGTCTGGGGACCCCCGCTTCGGCCAGGGCCGGCGCCTGCGCGGGCGGCTCCGGTGCGGCCGGCGGATTTCCCGAGCAGGGTTGCAATGCGGTCGATTTCTCGCAAACCAATCCGTCCCGGCGCCCGGCCTACAGCATCAGCCCGAGCGATCCGCTTCTCACGCGCGCCAGGACCATCACCGCCGACCCGCAAGCGATCGCCGGAAATCTCGCCGGCACCTACAGCGGCTGCACGGTGCAGACGGTGACGCGACCGGACATCTTCGAGACGCTGCTCTGCCACCAGTACCGGGCAATGGAGAAAGTGACCTGCCAGAAGCTGCTCACGGTACAGGTGAGCTGGAGCAACAGTTGCACGCCGGGCACCTGGTTCGGCAACTTCTGGGTAAACACCTGGGGCAACGGCGAAGTGGGCTACCGCTACGCCGGCATTGTGATCAATGCCTACTGCCAGACAAGCGGCACGGTGCGCATGGACTTTTACGCGATCTGCACGGAATCACCCTGTTCCGGCTCCGCGAACATCCAGGTCGATCCGACGAGTGGTGCCACCTCGCCCCAGACCTTCACCAATTTCATCGGTCGCTCCTGGTATGCGACCGACTTGTTTAATCGCGTGGACTACAACGGCGGCGGCTGTACGGCCGACCGATGCAGCTTCGCCTTCTGCACCCGCTACGAGGCTGAGTACATGTTCTGCGATGAGTTCAGCGGGTGCACGACAACGCTCATCAACGAGACGCGCGCATGCGGCACGTTCACCTTCAACCGCCCGCGCAGCATCGCCACGGTGACCGATGCCTGGGACAACCAGTGCGCGGCGTTTGAAGCGAGGTTGCCATGAGCGCCTTGCTATCGGCTGCCCGGCGTTTCGTCCTGCTTCTCCCCATAATGGCCTCTTTCGCCGCGCACGCCGGGGACGGCACCTGCGTTCGCACGCAGGCCGAGGTGTGCATCGATGGACCGGGCACCCGGAATGTGAGCGGCCTTGACGTGTATCGCAACTGCTGGCGCTATGAAGCGGCGTTTACCTGCCAGTCGACGAACTACGTAGACGACTGCCAGCCGCTTGTCGACCGCGGCTGCAGTCAAATCGGTTCGGCCTGCGTGGACACGAACGCGCAGGGCGCCTGCATGCTCTTTGAACAGACCTATCAGTGCCGGGTGTCGAGCGGATCGACATCGACGATCACGAGCTGCGGAAGCCAACGTTTCTGCCTCGACGGCCGCTGCTTCGACACCGCGTACGCGCCGGACCCCGACTTCGCCAAGATGGTCACTGCGCTCGAAGTGCAGCGCGAGGCAGGCAGATACGTGGACCCGAATACCCTGGTGGTGTTTCAGGGCTACGACAACCGCTGCCGCAAGAAGCTCTTCGGCCTCGTCAACTGCTGCAAGGGTGCGGGGTCGAGCGGTTCGCTCTTTTCCAACCTGAATCTGATCCTCGGCGCGGGTGGCCAGGTGATGGGCGCGGTGGGATCGAGCTACACCTACGACGCGCTGTTCACCTCGGACGCGCCCGACATGGTCATCGCAGGGTTCGAGGCGCTCTTCGGCGCCGGCGGTGGCTCCTCCGCACTTGCCGGCTTGCTCGCGGGCGATCTTTCGGTGGAGTTGTTCGTCCAGTCGCTGGTACCCGGCCCCTGGACCATCGCCATCCTGGCGATCCAGCTCTCGGGCATCCTCGACTGCGAGCAGGCCGAGCAGATCCTCGCCATGAAGCGCGACAACCGACTCTGCCACGGCGTGGGCAGCTACTGCTCAGCGCGCGTGCCGATCATTCGCCTCTGCATCGAGACCACCCAGTCCTATTGCTGCTTCAACTCACGTCTGTCCCGCATCCTGAACGAGCAGGGACGCGCCCAGCTAGGCAAGGGCTGGGGAGGAGCGGAGAGCCCCGACTGCAGCGGCTTCACCATCGCACAACTGCAGGCGCTTGATTTCTCCCGGATGAACCTGGCGGAGTTCTACGCCGAGATCGCGCCGACGCTTCCGGACGTGGGCGCCATGCGTGCGTGCGCCCAACAGAAAGTCAACAGCTACTACGGCCCATGAATCGTTCGATAGTCTTCCTTGCTGGCACGCTTGCAGTCTTCGTCCATGCGCACAGCGCGTGGGCGCAGCCCTCCGCGCGCATGCCGGTGTCCGAGATCAAGCCGCTCCTGATCCGCGCAATCGAACAGGGTTCAGCGCACGGCGTACTGGTGGGTGAAGCCGCCACCTACCTCCGGCAGAAGTTCGATTCCAGCACCCCGATAGAAATCGACGTGCGCTCGCTGCACGTCCTGCCCCAGGCAGGCTGCAGCCGGCTCGAGGTGACGACACGCCAGAAGGACGTGCTGGAGAAGACCAAGCGCGACGACAAGGAACTTGTCTATCAGTTGAGCTACTGCCGTGACAGCCGTTTTCCGGACAAACGGTGACCAGCATGCGAGCCCTTCTTGCCCTTGCCGCACTGTCTGTCGCCATCCTGCCGGCCGCCGCCCTACCCGCCGACGAGACCTTCTCCACCACGATGGCCGTTGCCGTCGAGACCACGGCAGAGCGGAACGGCACCTACTGGCTGCGAAACCGCGAGGGCTGGTTCTGGTACCGCGACCCGCCCGCGTCCGTGAAGCCACCCAAGGC
>SBAS01000035.1 GCA_005240145.1 Nitrosomonadales bacterium
GCGCCGGGCTTCTCCTCGGCCGGCGCCAGCGCCGCGGCCGCGACCGCCGCCTCGGACAGCGGCACCGGCTCGCGCTCCAGGGCGATCTCGAGCACCTTGTCGATCCATTTCACCGGGATGATCTCGAGGCGGTTCTTGACGTTGTCCGCGATCTCGACGAGGTCCTTGACGTTCTCTTCCGGAATCATGACCGTCTTGATGCCGCCGCGATGCGCCGCGAGCAGCTTCTCCTTCAGGCCGCCGATCGCCAGCACTTCGCCGCGCAACGTGATCTCGCCGGTCATCGCAACGTCGGCGCGCACCGGAATCCCGGTGAGGACCGACACCATCGAGGTCGCGATGCCGATGCCGGCGCTCGGACCGTCCTTGGGCGTCGCGCCTTCGGGCAGGTGGATGTGCATGTCGTTCTTCTGGTAGAAGTCCTCCTGCACGCCGAGCTTGCGCGAGCGGTTGCGCACCACCGAGAGCGCGGCCTGGATCGATTCCTGCATCACCTCGCCCAGCTTGCCGGTGGTGATGGTCTTGCCCTTGCCCGGCATCGTCACCGTCTCGATCGTCAGCAGTTCGCCGCCGACCTCGGTCCATGCCAGGCCCGTGACCTGGCCGATCTGGTTCTTCTTCTCCGCCATGCCGAAGCTGAACTTGCGCACGCCGAGGGATTTGTCGAGATTGCGCGGCGTCACCGTGATGCGCTTCGCCTTGCCCTCGTTGGCCTGCTTCTCCGTCAAGAGCTGCTTGACCGCCTTGCGGCAGATCTTGGAGATCTCGCGTTCCAGACTGCGCACGCCGGCTTCGCGCGTGTAGTAGCGGATGATGTCGCGGATCGCCGGCTCCGTCACCGACAGTTCGCCTTCTTTCAAGCCGTGGTTCTTCATCTGCTTGGGCAGCAGGTACTGCACGGCGATATTGAGCTTCTCGTCCTCGGTGTAGCCCGAGAGCCGGATCACTTCCATACGATCGAGCAGCGGCGCCGGGATGTTGAGGGTGTTGGCGGTGGCGATGAACATCACTTCCGACAGGTCGTACTCGACCTCGATGTAGTGGTCGGTGAAGGTGTTGTTCTGCTCCGGGTCGAGTACTTCGAGCAGCGCCGAGGACGGGTCGCCGCGCCAGTCCTGGCCCAGCTTGTCGACTTCGTCGAGCAGGAACAGCGGGTTCTTCACGCCGGCCTTGCTCATGCTCTGCAGGATCTTGCCCGGCATCGAGCCGATGTAGGTGCGGCGGTGGCCGCGGACCTCGGCCTCGTCGCGCACCCCCCCCAGCGACATGCGCACGAACTTGCGGTTGGTCGCCTTGGCGATCGATTGGCCGAGCGAGGTCTTGCCCACGCCGGGCGCGCCCACCAGGCACAGGATCGGCGCCTTCATCTTGTCGACGCGCGTCTGCACCGCCAGGTATTCGACGATTCGCTCCTTGATCTTCTCTAGGCCGTAGTGGTCCTGGTCGAGGATTTCCTGCGCGATCCTCAGGTCCTTGCAGATCTTGGAGCGCTTGCGCCAGGGCAGGTTGACCAGCGTTTCGATGTAGTTGCGCACCACGGTGGCTTCGGCCGACATCGGCGACATGAGCTTGAGTTTCTTCAGCTCGCCTTCGGCCTTCTTGCGCGCGTCTTTGGGCATGTGCGCCTTGCGGATGCGCTTGTCCATTTCCTCGAGGTCCGCGCCCTCTTCGCCCTCGCCGAGTTCCTTCTGGATCGCCTTCACCTGCTCGTTCAGGTAGTACTCGCGCTGGCTCTTCTCCATCTGGCGCTTGACGCGCCCGCGAATGCGCTTTTCCACCTGCAGGATGTCGATCTCGGTCTCGAGCTGGCCGAGCAGGTGCTCGAGGCGCGCCTTGACCGCGAACATTTCCAGCACCTGCTGCTTCTGCTCCAGCTTGAGCGGCAGGTGCGCCGCCACGGTGTCGGCCAGGCGCCCAGCCTTGTCGATGCCCGAGAGCGAGGTCAGGATCTCGGGCGGAATCTTCTTGTTCAGCTTGACATACTGGTCGAAGGCCGACAGCAGCGCGCGGCGCATCGCCTCGACTTCGGGCGGCGGCGCACCTTCGGCCGGGATCGGCGTCGCTTCGGCCACCCGGTGGCTGCGCAGGTCCGTGATTTCGCCGATGCGGGCGCGGGTTCCAACCTCCACCAGCACCTTCACCGTGCCGTCGGGCAGCTTGAGCATCTGCAGGATGCTGGAAACACAGCCGATTTCGTACATGTCTTCCGCACCGGGCTCGTCCTTGGCCGCCGAGCGCTGCGCCACCAGCAGGATGGACTTGCCGCTCTCCATCGCCGTTTCCATCGCCTTGATCGACTTCGGCCGGCCGACGAAGAGTGGGATCACCATGTGGGGAAAAACCACCACGTCGCGCAGGGGAAGCAGCGGGTACTGGCTGGCGCCCGCCTGGGCTGTCGGGGGGGTCGCGGCTGCGGGTTTCTCAACTTGATCTGACATGGAGGCCTCTAAGGCGAAAGCTCAGGCGGAACTACCGGCGACCTTCGGCGGATCCTGGTAGATGAGCAGCGGCTTGCCATCGGCGAGCACCATCTGCTCGTCGACGACCACCTTGCTGACGTTCTCGAGCATCGGCAGCTCGTACATCGTATCGAGGAGAATCTGTTCCAGGATCGAGCGCAGGCCGCGCGCGCCTGTCTTGCGCGCCAGGGCCCGCTTGGCCACGGCGCCAAGCGCAGCCGGGCGCACTTCGAGTTCGACGCCCTCCATCAGGAACAGGCGCTGGTACTGCTTGATGAGGGCGTTCTTCGGTTCGATCAGGATCTCGATCAGTGCTTTCTCATCGAGTTCCTCGAGCGCCGCGACCACCGGCATGCGGCCGACGAATTCCGGGATCAGGCCGAACTTGATCAGGTCCTCCGGCTCGGCCGCCTTGAGCAGGTCGTAGGTCGCCTTCGAATTGTTCGGGCTGCGCACTTCGGCGCCGAAGCCGATGCCGGTCTTCTCGGTGCGTTTGCGCACGATCTTTTCCAGCCCGTCGAAGGCGCCGCCGCAGACGAACAGGATGTTGGTGGTATCGACCTGCACGAAATCCTGGTTCGGGTGCTTGCGGCCGCCCTGCGGCGGGACCGAGGCCACGGTGCCCTCGATCAGCTTGAGCAGCGCCTGCTGCACGCCTTCGCCGGACACGTCACGGGTGATCGAAGGATTGTCGGATTTGCGCGAGATCTTGTCGATCTCGTCGATATAGACGATGCCGCGCTTGGCCTTGTCGACGTCGTAGTCGCAGTTCTGCAGCAGCTTCTGGATGATGTTCTCGACGTCCTCGCCGACGTAGCCCGCCTCGGTCAGCGTGGTCGCGTCGGCAATGACGAAGGGCACGTTCAGCAGCCGCGCCAGCGTCTGGGCGAGCAGCGTCTTGCCCGAACCCGTGGGCCCGATCAGCAGGATATTCGACTTGGCCAGCTCCACCTCGTCGTTCTTCGACAGGTGTTTCAAACGCTTGTAGTGGTTGTAGACGGCGACCGCCAGGATCTTCTTCGCCTGGTCCTGGCCAATCACGTACTGATCGAGGATGGCGCGGATATCGTGCGGCGCCGGCAGGTCGGATTTCTGGCCCTTGCCGCCCTTATCCGAGGCGGTTTCTTCCCGGATGATGTCGTTGCAGAGTTCGATGCACTCGTCGCAAATGAACACCGACGGCCCCGCGATGAGCTTGCGTACTTCGTGCTGGCTCTTGCCGCAGAACGAGCAGTAAAGCAGCTTCTCGCCCGAGGAGGTCTTCTCCGACATCAGCCGGGTTCCCTTTTGGTCAGCACCTTGTCCACGAGGCCGTACTTTACCGCGTCTTCGGAAGACAGGAAGTTGTCGCGGTCGGTGTCCTTGGCGATGGTTTCCACCGACTGGCCGCAATGCCTGGCGAGGATCTCGTTCAGCCGGGCGCGCAGGTAGAGGATTTCACGGGCGTGGATCTCCACGTCGGAGGCCTGCCCGGAGAAGCCGCCCATCGGCTGGTGGATCATGACGCGCGAGTTCGGCAGGCAGAAACGCTTGCCCTTCTCGCCCGCGGCCAGCAGCAGCGCGCCCATGCTGGCTGCCTGCCCGACGCACAAGGTCGAAACATCGGGCTTGATGAACTGCATGGTGTCGTAGATCGCGAGGCCCGCCGACACCGCGCCGCCGGGCGAATTGACGTAGAAAAAAATATCCTTGTCCGGGTTCTCGGATTCCAGGAACAGCAGCTGCGCGACGATAAGGTTGGCGGTGATCTCGTTCACCGGGCCGACCAGGAACACCACGCGCTCCTTCAGCAGCCGGGAATAGATGTCGTAGGCGCGCTCGCCGCGCCCCGACTGCTCGATGACCATCGGGATGAGACCCAACCCGCGAGCGGGTTCCATCGCTCCGCGAGCAGGTTCCATGCCAGCTTCGGGTCCCTGAGAGTTTTTGTTCCAGATCATGAGCCGCTACCCATCAATTCGTCGAATGGCACCGCTTTGTCGGAAACCTTGGCCTTCGACAGGACCCAGTTCACGACATTGCTTTCGAGCGCCAGGCTCTCCATTTCGGACAAGCGCTGCGGCTGCATGTAAAACCATTTTACCACCTCGGCAGGATGCTCGTAGCTCTGCGACTCGGCCTCGATCAGCGCACGGACTTCGGCGGGCTTCGGATTCAGTTTCTCTTTTACTTTTAGTTCATTGATGATCAGCCCCAGCGCGACTCTGCGTCTGGCGTTCTCTTCGAACACCTGGGGATCGAATGGCAGCTGCTCCAGCTTGAGGCCTTTCGCCTGCAGCTCGCCCACCGCCTGCTGGATCAGCTGCTGCTGCTCCATCTGCACCAGCGACTTCGGCAGCTCGATCGGCGCCGCATCCAGCAGCGCCTGGAGCGCTTGCGCCTTGATGCGGGCCTCGATGCGCTTCTTCACCTCGCGCTCGACGTTGCTGCGCACTTCGACGCGCATCTTTTCCAGATCGCCGTCGGCGACGCCGAGCTGCCTGGCGAATTCCGCGTCCAGACCGGGCAGCTTCGGCTCCTCGACCTGCTTGACCTGCAGCGTGAACGTCGCGGTTTTGCCGGCGACTTCCTTGCCGTGATAGTCCTCCGGGAACGTAACGTCGAAGGATTTGGTCTCGCCCGTGGCTAGGCCGAGCGCGTTTTTCTCGAACTCGGGCAGCATGCGCCTCTCGCCCAGCACGAACGCGAACGCGGTGGCCTTGCCGCCGGGAAAGATCTCGCCGCCGATCTTGCCCTCGAAATCGATGGTGAGCCGGTCGCCGTCCTGCACGGCGCGGGCCGACGCGACGTACGTGACGCGTTGCTTGCGCAGGATCTCGAGCGTGCGGTCGATCGCGCCGTCGTCGACGCTGACCTGCGGCCGCTCGATGCTCCTGGCCGAGACGTCGCCCAGCTTGACCTCGGGGTAAACCTCGAAGGTGGCGCTGAATTCGAACTGCGCGGCGTCGGCCGCGCCTTCCTTTTTCTCGATGCGCGGCTGGCCCGCGACGCGCAGCTTGGACTCCTTCACCGCTTCGGTGAAAGCCTTCTGCACCTCGTCGCCGATGACTTCGGAGCGCACTTGCGGCCCGTACTGCTGCACCACCATCTTCATCGGCACTTTGCCGGGGCGGAATCCCGCCATCTTGACGTCGCGCGCAAGTTTCTTCAGGCGATCGCCAACCTGACGGTCGACGTCCTGCACCGGCACCGACATCGAGACGCGCCGCTCGAGCGCTCCTAGTTGTTCCACGTTCACCGCCATTGCGATCGATTCCCCTGTTCAAGTTGGTGCGAAGGGTGGGACTCGAACCCACACGCGGTTAGGCGCCAGGACCTAAACCTGGTGCGTCTACCAATTCCGCCACCTTCGCGACCGAAAAGCACCACGAAAAACAACGTATTATAGCTTGAAGTGCAGGTCGGCTTTTTTCGAGAACAACCACCTTTCGCGTGTTGCTTCGGGCTTCATGAATCCGGACGAATACTGCCGGCAAAAGGCTGTGGCGAGCGGTTCGGGGGTCTACTATTCGCTGCTGTTCCTGCAACCGGAACGCCGTAACGCGGTTACGGCGCTGTACGCGTTCTGCTGCGAAGTGGAAGAGGTCGTCGAAGGATGCTCCGATGCGCAGCTCGCGCGTACCAAACTCGCCTGGTGGCGGCTGGAAATCGGCAAATTGTCCGAAGGCAAGCCGAGCCATCCGGTTACCAGTGCCTTGCTGCCTGGCATCGAGCAATTTCAGGTGAAGCCGGAACTTCTGAATGAGATCCTCGACGGCATGGAGATGGACCTGGCGCAGACGCGCTATCTGGATTTCACCGGGCTGGAGCGATACTGCAAGCGCGCCGCCGGCGCCAGGGCCCAGATAGCCGCGGGGATCTATGGCTACCGCAATCCCGCCACGCTCGAGTATGCGAAGAAACTGGGCACTGCTTTCCGGCTCACCCGCGTGATCCGCGAGGTGGGCAAAGACGCGCGCAGGAATTGCATCTACCTGCCGATGGATGAAATGAAGCAGTTCGACGTGCCGGCGGCGGAGATCCTGCAGTCAAAATACTCCGACAACTTCAGGCAGCTGATGAAGTTTCAGGCGCGGCGTGCCGAATCCCATTACGCTGCGGCCCTGCTGGAACTGCCGGACGAAGACCGGCGCGCGCAGCGCGCGGGCCTGATCCTGGCGGCGATCCGGCGCGCGACGCTGGCCGAAATCGAGCGCGACGGCTTCCAGGTCCTCACGCACCGCACTTCACTCACGCCGCTGCGCAAGCTCTGGCTGGCCTGGAAGACATGGGTAAGCGCGTGATACGAAGATCATCGACAAGGGGCAATGCATGGAATACAGACAACTCGGCGCTTCGGGCCTGAAGGTCCCGGCGCTCACCTTCGGCACCGGCACCTTCGGCGGCGGCAACGAATTCTTCAAAGCCTGGGGCGGGAGCGACGTCGCCGAAGCCACGCGGCTGGTCGATGTCTGCCTCGAAGCCGGGCTGACGATGTTCGATTCCGCCGACGGCTACTCGAACGGCCTGGCGGAGGAAATTCTCGCCCAGGCGATCAAGGGCCGGCGCGACAAGGTCCTCATCTCCACCAAAGGCAGTTTCCCGAGGGGACCGGGGCCCAACGAGCTGGGTTCCTCGCGCTTTCACCTGACCCGGGCGGTCGAGGCAAGCCTGCGGCGCCTCGGCACGGATTACATCGACCTGTATCAACTCCACGCCTTCGACGCGGTTACGCCGGTGGAAGAAGCGCTCTCGACCCTGGATGGCATGGTGCGGGCGGGCAAGATCCGCTACATCGGCTGTTCCAATTTTTCCGGCTGGCACCTGATGAAGTCGTTGGCGGCGTCGGAGCGGCTCGGCCTCTCGCGCTACGTCGCGCACCAGGCGTACTACAGCCTCGTCGGGCGCGAATACGAATGGGAGCTGATGCCTCTGGCGCTCGACCAGAAGGTCGGCGCGGTGGTCTGGAGTCCCCTGGGCTGGGGGCGCCTCACCGGCAAGATCCGCCGCGGGCAGCCGATGCCGCCGGTGACCCGGCTGCAGAGCAAGATCGCGGCCGACAAAGGGCCGCAGGTACCGCAGGAGTACCTCTATCAGGTTGTCGACTGCCTCGATGCGGTTGCCAGGGACACGGGGAAAACCATCGCGCAAGTCGCGCTCAACTGGCTGCTGCAACGGCCGTCGGTGGCGACGGTGATCATCGGCGCGCGCAACGAGGAACAATTGCGGCAGAACATCGGCGCGACAGGATGGAAGCTCACCGGCGCCCAGATCGCGCAGCTCGATGCGGCAAGCGCCGTGCCGCTGACCTACCCTTACTGGCACCAACGCAGTACCTTCCTCGATCGCAACCCACCGGCGGTGTGACCATGGCCAACTCCCAGCACGACAAGGCAGTCGGCTTTCAAAACCTGCACAAGGGGCCGCGCGCCTTCGTGATCGCGAACCCTTGGGACGCGGGCTCGGCGCGTCTGCTCGCCGGCCTCGGATTCGAGGCGCTGGCCACCTCCAGCGGCGCTTCGGCGGGCATCCTCGGCAAGCGCGACGGCATGGTGACGCGCGACGAAGCGCTCGCGCATGCGCGCGCCATCGTCGCGGCGACCGACCTGCCGGTGTCTGCGGACCTGGAAAAGGGCTTCGGCGACGCGCCGTCCGCTGTGGCGCAAACAATCCTGCTGGCTGCCGAAACCGGATTGGTCGGCGGCTCGATCGAAGACGCCACTGGCGACAAGGACAAACCGCTCTACGATATCGGCCAGGCCACAGAGCGCATTGCCGCAGCCGCGCAGGCAGCGCGCTCGCTCTCTTTTCCCTTTGACCTTGCCCCCGAAAAACGTATCCCTTGCTGGGCGACTAAACTTTGAGCAAGGGGGGCGGAAATGTCGAAGGCAAAGAGGGCGCTGTAC
>SBAS01000041.1 GCA_005240145.1 Nitrosomonadales bacterium
CCCCCGAAATTTGGAATTCCCGAACTGCAGGACACTCAGTATACGTAGTCGCCTGACAAATTTCAACATATGCCAGGTCGCATAGAAGTGACTCCGCTTGTTTGACCAGCTTTCCCGATTGTATGGCCGCGCGAAACCAAGGCTAAAGCCTCGCCCACAGAGAACCTCGGCCTTTTTTCTTGCCCCCCCCGTGGCCCCAGGTCCGTGGCCCAGGAGGATTTTCTAAACGCTCGAGGGCCGTTGCCGAGCTGGAGAAAACACAGGTCGCTCGCCCAAGGCCCCGCTCAGGGCAGGTCAACTGGATGGAATCGGCTTAAAAGCGGGGTGAAGCTGGTATGCGAGGGGGGGAAGAACAGGCGACCCAGTTTTGTTTTGTGGGTAGCGTTGAGGGTTAAAAGACAATCAGTTTTATTTTAGTTTTATTATCAATAACTTAATAACATTATTGGCGGAGAGAGTGGGATTCGAACCCACGGTACGTGATTAGCGTACACACGCTTTCCAAGCGTGCGCCTTAAGCCGCTCGGCCATCTCTCCGGAGTCGGTTGAGGGCGGATTTTAGCAGGCTGGTGCACTAAGGCGCGCAGCCCGGGACGCCGAGATTCGGATAACCCAGCTGCACGCAAATATTCGCCTTTAATGCGAACAGGACAACCAGGAACACCACCACCAGAAAGAAAGCGACCAGGCCGATATGCTGGTCCAGTACGATGCGAGGCGTGATCGCACGAGTGAAGCGGGTCACCGGCGAAGTCAGGAGCTTGAACAGCTTGTAGACTAGGTTTTCCTCGCGTTTGGTGCCTGCGATCACCCAAAGCACGCCCTGGCCAAGGAAGGCGACGCCGGCGACCTCGGTCAGTGCCTTGAGAACCAGGACAATCAGGAGACTGGGGTCCATATATGCTGCACTGGCAATTTTACCTGCGTGGCCGCCTGCTCGAATTGTTCGGGCTCAAGGCGCAGGCGGTCGCCGCCTACAGCGTGGCGATCCGCGCCAAGCCGGACTTTTGCAGACCCGCGAACCGGATTGCCTACCTGCTTGCATTGCAGGAGCGCTTTGCCGAAGCCGAACCCTATTTCCAGGCGGTGCTGCGCGCGGAACCCGGCAACGCCGCGGCGCACTTTAATCTCGGCTACACGCACGACAAGCGCGGGCAATACGACGGCGCAGTCCGCGAGTTCCGTGAAGCCACTCGCCTCAATCCCAAGCTCGACCGCGCCTGGTACGGCCTGGGGCTGGCGCACGCGCACCTGGGGCAGCACGAGGAAGCGGCAAAAGCGCTGCACGAGGCAGCCACGCTGCAACCCATGAATCCTCACGCCTGGTACCAGCTGGGCATGGCTTACCACACGCTGCACCTTCAGGAAAAGGTGGACGAAGTCGTCATGCATTTACTTCGCTTCGATCCGAAGATGACGCGCAAGCTGATTCTCGATGCCGGGCGAAGCGATCTCGCTCACCTGGTGAAAGATCTCGTGGTCTGAGCGGCCCGGCGCCAGCGCCGGCAGCGCGGTCAGCCGAAAATGACCTGTGTAACCTTGAGCGTTCCGCCCGCGCCCTTCTGGAAGATCAGGATAGTCTCGTTGTCGACCTGATTCAGGTTGTCCGGATCGAAGGTCTTCTTCTTATAGATCCATTTCGGCGTGTTCGGATTGCTGGAGTCGACGGAATCCGGCTTGCCGACTTTGGCCTCGACCTCCTGTTCGGTCTTCTCCATCACGTAGCCTGTGAACAGGCCGCGCTGCTGCCCGCCTCCGCCGCCGGAACAACCGACCAGGGCCAGCACCATGCCGCAGACTGCGGCAACCTGGAATACTTTCATATCCAAACTCCCTGCAGGAAAAACTGGCTCTCAAAAAAACAAAGCCCGCCGAAGCGGGCCTTGTCCGTATCAGCGGCCCGAGGTTATCTGGCTTCGCTGACCACCGTATCGCCCTTCAGGTTCGGGTAACGCACGTGCTCGACCAGTTCCTGCACCTCCTTGGACGGCGGGGAGGTCAGGTAGCTGACGATGACGATGGTGAGCAGACCCACCGGCAGGCCGAACATTCCCGCCGACACCGGGCTCAACCCGAACCACAAGTCCATCTTCGGCACGCCCATATTGGTGAAGAACGGGTAGGTGCGCATCATGTAGTAGATGCAGATGCTCAAGCCCGCGGCCATGCCGATGATCGCGCCCCACTTGTTGGCGCGCTTCCAGAAGACGCCCAGCACCAGCGGCGGGAAGAACGCCGATGCCGCCAGCGAGAATGCCGCGCCCACCAGGAACAGGATGTCCCCGGGTTTGTGCGAAGTCACGTAGGCCGCGATGATCGCCACCACCAGCAACAAGACCTTGGAGATCGTCACGCGCTTCGTGGTCGAAGCATGCGGGTCGATCATCTTGTAGTACAGGTCATGCGACAGCGCGTTGGCGATAGTCAGCAGCAGCCCGTCCGCGGTCGAGAGCGCCGCCGCGAGGCCGCCGGCCGCAACCAGCCCGGAAACCACGTACGGCAGGCCCGCAATCTCGGGCGTCGCCAGCACAATCAGGTCGCCGCCGATCACCACCTCGGCCCACTGCACGATGCCATCCTTGTTGATGTCGGTGATGTTCAGCAGTCCTGGGTCCACCTTCGCCCATGCCGCCGCCCAGGCGGGCAGCGATGCGAACTGGCTGCCGACAAGGTTGGTGAACATGTCGTACTTCGCCAGCACTGCCAGGCAGGGCGCGGTGAAGTAGAGCAGGAAGATGAAGAACAGCGACCAGAACACCGAGACCCGTGCCTGCTGCACGCTGGGCGTCGTGTAGTAGCGCATCAGGATGTGCGGCAAGGCCGCCGTACCGAACATCATGCAGAACACGATGCCGATGAAGTTGAGTCGTGCAGTGTTCTGCGCCGCCTCATCCTTGCCCGGGAATGCCTGCGCGTGCGGCCGAGGCGGATTGGCACGCGCAGCGAGGCCGGTCTCACGCGTCCACCCCGCCTTCGCCGCGTTGGCGTCCTTGGGATAGGCCGCAACCGCCTTCTCCGCTGCCGCAACCTGGTCCGCCGGCGCGTTTGACGACTTCGCAGTGGCGAGAGCCTGCTCGACCTTGGCCTTGCCTTCCGCATACGCCTTGTCCGGCGCAGCGAGTGCCGCCCTGCCGGCTGCCGCCCGGTCAGCAAAGATCTTACGGACCTCCTGCTCTTTCGGGTCCGCGGTGATCTTCTTCTCGAGCTCAGTCACTTTTTGCAGCGTATAACCATAGGCAATCTGCGGCACCGGAATTCCGGTATGTTTTACGCCGAGCCAGACGACCGGCGTCAGGTAGGCAATGATGAGAATGATGTACTGCGCCACCTGCGTCCAAGTCACCGCCTTCATGCCACCCAGCATCGAGCACACCAGAATCCCGGCGAGTCCGACGAACACTCCAACGCCAAACTCGAGGCCCGTAAACCGGCTGGTAATCAGACCGACGCCGTAGATCTGCGCCACCACGTACACGAACGAACAGGTGATCGCCGAGACGATGCCGATGGTGCGCACAATGTTGCCGCCGTAGCGCTCCGCCAGGAAGTCGGGAATCGTGAACTGGCCGAACTTGCGCAGGTAGGGCGCGAGGAACAGCGCCACGAGGCAGTAGCCCCCGGTCCATCCCATCACCCAGGCGAGGCCGTCATAGCCGGTCAGGAACAGCGTGCCCGCCATGCCGATGAAGGAAGCCGCGCTCATCCAGTCGGCGCCTGTCGCCATGCCATTGAAGAAAGCCGGCACGCGCCTTCCGGCGACGTAATACTCCGCGACTTCGGCGGTTCGGCTCATGATGCCGATGCCGGCATACAGGCCGATGGTGGCGAACAGGAACCAGTAGCCGATCCACTGGCGCGACATTCCCATCTGCTCGGCAAGCGCGAGCGCCAGCACGAACGCAATGAAGCCGCCGGTATAGAAGGTGTAGTACTTCTTGAGCTGGCTCTTGAACGCCGAATGCGAGAACGCTTGGCTGCTCATTCGAGATCTCCCTCATCCACGCCATATTCCAGGTCGAGCTTGCGCATCAGCATAGCGTAGACGCCGATGATGACCACATAGATGGCGAGCGAGCCCTGCGCCGAAAACCAGAAGCCGAGCGGCCAGCCGAAGAACGTGATCGTGTTCAGTTCCCGCGCGTACCAGGCTTCGACGAACGTGACCACGAACCAAGCGAACAGCAGGATTGCGGTGTAGACGAGATTCTTGCGCCAGTATTCGTGGTGCTTTGCGGTGAGTTCCATCGCTTCCTCCTTGGAAGATTGCGCGCGTATTTTTACCAGAAAATCTTATTACGCGCTTACAGCTGTTGATTCAAGGTAAGGCTGCCACGTTTCTGCTGCGGCGCAGCATCCCCGGTGGCCACCTCAAACTCCTCCATCTCGCCTCCTCTCGACTGTGTCAGCCGCTGTGCGGGAACCCTGCACTGTCGTTGATGCCGACTATGGCCTGCGCGACATGGGCGTGCAGGTCCTTTGTCGAGCGCAGCTGCTCCTTGCCGCAACTGCTGCACTTGTAGAGCGGCATGTCGAGCTCGAGCTTGAACGGCGAAGTTTCCTCGTATTTCAGCTCATAGGAGTACTCCTGTCGGCGCTCCGGCTTGGGAGCAAGGTCCTTGCCGCAGGCGCCACACAGGTGCTTCTTGAAGATCATGCCTTGCTCCTTGCCGGCCGCGATCTGCGCTTCACGCGCGCGGATCTCCCGGATCAGCCAGATCATGAAGTCGCCGTGCACCGGCGCCTTGTGGCCCTTGGCGCACTCGAATATCGGCATCGCCTGCAGCGTCAGCTTGAGCGGCCCATCCTCCCCCGAGACCGACGCCAGCGTCTTCAGCTCGCAGGCATTCGAGCATCGCGCGCAACGCGGTATTTTCAAGGCCATGGCCACCTCCTGTCAGGTGCTCTGCTTGAGTTGCTCCAGTATCGCTGGATTCTCGAGCGTCGAGATATCCTGCGTGATCTCCTCGCCCCTCGCGATCGAGCGCAGCAGGCGGCGCATGATCTTGCCCGAGCGCGTCTTGGGCAGGTTATCGCCGAAGCGGATGTCTTTCGGCTTGGCGATGGCGCCGATTTCCTTGCCGACCCAGTCCCGCAGCTCCTTGGCGATTGTCAGCGCTTCGGCGCCGGTTGGCCGGGCCCCTTTCAGCACCACGAACGCGCACACCGCTTCCCCGGTCAGTTCGTCCGGCCGCCCGACCACCGCGGCCTCGGCCACCAGTTTCGAGTTCGCCACCAGCGCCGATTCGATCTCCATCGTGCCAAGGCGGTGGCCGGAGACGTTGAGAACGTCATCGATGCGGCCGACGATGCGGAAATAGCCTTCCTCGTCGGTGCTGGCGCCGTCGCCGGCGAGGTAGAGCTTCCCCTTGAAATCGTCGGGCCAGTAGGTCTTTTTATAACGCTCTGGATCGCCCCAGATCGTGCGCAGCATCGACGGCCAGGGACGGGTGATGACAAGGATGCCGCCCTTGCCCCTGCCCACCGGGCGGCCGGTTTCATCCACGATGTCGGCGAAGATGCCCGGCAGCGGAAACGTCGCCGAGCCAGGCTTGGTGATCGTGGCGCCCGGCAGCGGCGATATCAGGTGGCCGCCGGTTTCGGTCTGCCACCAGGTATCGACGATCGGGCAGCGGCCGCCGCCGACGGTGTTGTGGTACCACATCCATGCTTCCGGATTGATCGGCTCGCCCACCGTGCCGAGGATGCGCAGGCTGGAGAGGTCGTATTTCTTCGGCAGGTCGCCACCCGCCTTGATGAGCGAGCGGATCGCCGTCGGCGCGGTGTAGAACACCGTGCACTTGTGGTCCTGGATCATTTTCCAGAAGCGGCCGGCATCCGGGTACACCGGCACGCCCTCGAAGATGATTTCCGTGGCGCCTACGGCAAGCGGCCCGTAGCAGACATACGAGTGGCCGGTCACCCAGCCCACGTCCGCCGTGCACCAGAACACGTCCGAAGCCTTGTGGTCGAAAGTCCACTTCATTGTGAGAATGCACCACAGCAGGTAGCCGGCCGTGGAATGCTGGATGCCTTTGGGCTTGCCCGTGGAACCCGAGGTGTAGAGGATGAAAAGCGGATGCTCCGCATTCACCCAGGTCGGCTCGCAGCTCTCGGCCTGGCCCTTGACCGCGTCGTCCCACCACAGGTCGCGTCCTGACGCCATCGCCACCGCGCTGCCCGAACGCTTGTAGACGATCACGGTCTTGATCGCCTCGCAGCCGCCCATCGCGAGGGCCTCGTCCACCACCGGCTTGAGCGCAATTTCCTTGCCGCCGCGGAACTGGCCGTCGGCCGTGATCACCGCCACCGCGCCCGCATCGACGATGCGCTCCTGCACGCTCTTGGCGGAAAAGCCGCCGAACACGACGGAATGGGTTGCACCTATTCTCGCGCAGGCCTGCATCGCGACCACGGCCTGGATCGACATCGGCATGTAGATGAGCACACGATCGCCCGGCTTGATGCCACGCGACTTGAGCAAATTGGCGAATTTGCACACTTCCTTGTACAGCGCGAGATAGGTGATCTTCGTCACCTTGCCGTCGTCGGCCTCGAAGATGATCGCGACCTTGTCGGGCTGCGTCTTCAAGTGCCGGTCGAGGCAGTTGTAGGAGGCGTTCAGCTCGCCGTCGTGGTACCAGCGGAAAAACGGCGCCTTCGATTCGTCCAGCGTCTGGGTGAACGGCGTCTGCCAAAGCAGCTCCGCCTTCGCCAGCCGCGCCCAGAAACCCTCGAAATCCTTCTCCGCTTCCGCCACCAGTTTGCGGTAAGCATCCATGCCGGAGATGTTGGCCTGCTTGACGAAGGCGGGCGACGGCGGGAACACCCGCTTTTCGCTCAGCACCGTTTCGATATTGGCTGACATAACCCCCCCTCCTCTGGCACGCTTTGCGCGCAATTCTTGGCGCGCTTGCTTACACCATACTTACCGGAACAGTTGCGCGCAACATCCCTGTGCTAGATTCGCGCTCACCTCAAGGACTTCCCGCGAATTTCCCTAAATGGCACAACCCCAGACCCCCCCGGCCTTCTCCGAAGCGCATGCGCTTCGCCCCGTTCCCGCGCTGATTTTCGCCAGCCGCTGGCTGCAGCTGCCCCTTTACCTCGGCCTCATCGTCGCCCAGGGGGTCTACGTCTGGCTGTTCTGGCAGGAGCTCTATTAACCTCCTGTTGGCGGCCTTCGGCAACGCCAACGCCCTTGGCCACGTCATGGACGCGGTCTCCGTCGCAGGCGTGGAGCGGCCGGCCAAGCTCAACGAGACCGTGATCATGCTGGTGGTGCTGGGGCTGATCGACGTCGTCATGATCTCCAACCTGCTGATCATGGTGATCGTGGGCGGCTACGAGACTTTCGTCTCGCGCATGAACCTGGAGCGGCACCCGGATCAGCCCGAGTGGCTGTCGCACGTCAATGCCTCCGTGCTGAAGGTCAAGCTCGCCACGGCGATCATCGGCATCTCCTCCATTCATCTGCTGAAGACCTTCATCAACGCCTCGGCCTACGACGAGAAAACGCTGATCGCGCAGACGGCGATCCACATCACGTTCCTCTTTTCCGCCGTCGCGATAGCCTACACCGACCGCCTGATGCAGCCGAGCGAGAATGCCGCGCGCTCGCGCGACGGCCGCGTGCTCAACGACTGACGGAGGCACCGGCGTGACCACCATTCGGCGCGAAGACCTGGTACAGAGCGTCGCCGACGCGCTGCAGTTCATCTCCTACTACCACCCGCTGGACTACATCCAGGCGCTGGGCCGCGCGTATGAGCGCGAGCAATCCGCCGCGGCGAAGGATGCGATCGGCCAGATCCTCACCAACTCGCGCCTGTGCGCCGAGGGTCGTCGCCCCATTTGTCAAGACACGGGCATCGTCAACGTGTTCCTGAAAATCGGCATGGCGGTGAGGTTTGATTTTTCTTCTCCCCTGGAAGACGTCGTCAATGAAGGCGTGCGCCAGGCCTACCTCGACCCTGACAACAAACTGCGGGCCTCGGTGCTGGATGAGGCGGATTTCGGCAGGAAGAACACCCGGGACAACACCCCGGCCGTGATCAACGTGCAGATGGTTGCGGGCGACAGGCTATCGGTCCATGTCGCGGCGAAGGGCGGCGGCTCGGAAGCGAAATCCAAGTTCGTCATGCTCAATCCCTCGGATTCCATCGCCGACTGGGTCGTGAAGACAGTCCCCAGCATGGGCGCGGGCTGGTGCCCGCCCGGCATGCTCGGCATCGGCGTAGGCGGCACCGCGGAAAAAGCCATGCTCATGGCCAAGGAAGTGCTGATGGAGCCGATCGACATGGCCGAGCTCAAAGCACGCGGTCCGAGAAGCAAGCTGGAAGAACTGCGCATCGAGCTCTACGATCGCGTCAATGCGCTGGGCATCGGCGCGCAGGGCCTGGGCGGCCTGTCCACCGTGCTCGACGTCAAGATCCGCACCTATCCCGCGCACGCCGCCAATCGCCCGGTGGCGATGATCCCCAACTGCGCCGCGACGCGCCACGCGCATTTTGTGCTGGACGGCTCGGGACCCGCGGAGTTCGAAGCGCCTTCGCTCAGCGACTGGCCCAAGGTCACCTGGACCCCGGACGCAAGTTCAACGCGGGTTGATTTGAATTCCCTGACCAAAGAAACCATTGCAAAGTGGCAGCCGGGACAGCGCCTGTTGCTGTCCGGAAAAATGCTGACCGGACGTGATGCGGCGCATAAAAGAATTCAAGACCTTTTGGACAAAAAACAACCCTTGCCCGTCGACTTCACCAATCGCGTTATCTACTACGTCGGCCCCGTCGATCCGGTGCGCAACGAGGTCGTCGGGCCCGCCGGCCCCACCACCGCGACGCGCATGGACAAGTTCACCGAGATGATGCTGGCGCAGACCGGCTTGATCGCGATGATCGGCAAGGCCGAGCGCGGCCCGATGGCGCTGGAGGCGATCAAGCAACACAAGGCCGCTTACCTGATGGCGGTGGGCGGAGCAGCCTTCCTCGTCGCCAAGGCGATCCGGAAATCGCGCGTGCTCGCCTTCGAGGACCTCGGCATGGAGGCGATCCACGAATTCGAGGTCCAGGAGATGCCGGTCACGGTCGCGGTGGACGCGTACGGGACTTCCGTGCACAACACCGGCCCGGCCGAGTGGTCGAAGAAGATCGTCGAGCTGAAAATTCCGGTCACGGCAGCATAAGCTCGAGCACTACTCGCTGGGGTCCGATCTGGGCGGTGTTCGGCGCCGGCATGATCTGCGGCGCCTACATGACCAAGGTGGCGCCGGCGCTGCCGCTGCAGCGCGCCGAACTCGGCCTGACGCTGGTCGAGTCCGGTTTCATCGCCACAACCTTCAACGTCATCGGCGGCCTGTGCGGAGTCTTTGCCGGCACCCTCTCCGACCGCTACGGCCACCGGCGCCTCGGGCTCGCCGGACTCGCTGTTCTCGCCGCCGCGGGTGCACTTGGCGCCGCCACGGAGAGTTTTGCGCTGCTCCTGTTCACGCGCTTTCTCGAAGGCGTCGGCTTTCTCATGTTCACCGTCTCGGGTTCGGCGCTGATTGCCTCGGCCGCGGCGAATCCGCGCGAACGCGCGAAGGCATTGGGCCTGTGGGCCGCCTACATGCCGGCCGGCGGCGGGCTGGCGCTGCTCGCCGCACCGCCCTTGATCACGGCCTGGGGCTGGCGGGGATACTGGCTGGCGCTGGCAATCGCGGCGGCGGCTTCCTTTCTGCTCGCCGCGCGCTATGCCCCGTCGACCAGACACGGCGGCATCGCCTCCATGCGCCTGATCAGGGAATCCCTCGCGCAGCACGGCAACCTCGCGCTCGCGGCGCTGTTCGCGTTCTATGTCTCGCAGTGGTCCTCAGTCATGATCTGGCTGCCGACCTTCCTCATCGACGAGCGCGGCGCCTCCGCCACGCTCGCCGCGCTGCTCACGGCGCTGATGGTGCTCGTGAACGCACCAGGCAACCTAGCCGGCGGTTGGCTGCTCGCACACGGCGTGCGCCGCGGTCCGATGGTGATCGCTGCCAGCGCCATCATGGCCCTTTGTTCGGCGGGCATGCTGGGACCCTTGCTGCCGGATGCCGCGCGCTACCTGCTTTGCCTTGCGTTTTCCGCCTGCGCCGGGACGATTCCTGGCGCGATCTTTTCCGGGCTCCCGGTGCACGCCAGGACGCCGCAGCACATCAGCACCGCCAACGGCATGGTGATGCAGACCTCCCAGGCCGGGCAGTTCTTCGGCCCGATCGCGCTCGCCTGGCTCGCCTCGCACTACGGCGGCTGGGGCGCGACGTTCTGGGCCATGTTCGCTTTCGCCGCAGGTGGCGCCCTGTGCGGGCTCGCGCTGGCGCGCATCGAGCGGGATAAAATGGCGCGATGAGACAAATCCACATCCGTGAAGTCGGCCCGCGCGACGGGCTGCAGAACGCCCGCCAGAGGATGCCCAGCGACGCAAAGAAGGCCTGGGTAAGGGCCATCGCCGAAGCCGGCGTGCCGGAAATCGAGGTCGGCTCGTTCGTGCCGCCCAAATTGATCCCGGCCATGGCGGACACAGCTGACATTGTTTCCTACGCACTGGCGCTGAAGGATCTTCAGGTAGTCGTGCTCGCGCCGAACCTCAAGGGTTTCGAGCGCGCGCTAGCCGCAGGCGCCCACAAGGTCACTTTCCCGGTCTCGGCCAGCCGCCAGCACAGCGAGTCGAACGTGCGCATGACGCCGGACCAGATGGTCGAAGAGGTACGCAAGTGCGCGCAGCGCCCGCACCCGGGCGTCCTGGTCGAAGGAGCCGTGTCCACCGCTTTCGGCTGCACCCTGCAGGGCAACGTGCCGGAGGACGACGTGGTCCGCATCGCCGCCGCGCTGGCGGAATTCTGCGACCACGTGTCGCTGGCCGACACCGTGGGCTACGCGAATCCGGCTCAAATAAAAAGAGTTTTTAAAAAAGTAGGAAAAGTAATTGGTAGCAAGCTGAGAACCGCGCACCTGCACAACACGCGCGGCCTCGGCCTCGCCAACGCGCTCGCCGCCTACGAGGAAGGCGTGCGCCACTTCGACAGCTCCATGGGCGGCCTGGGCGGCTGCCCGTTCGCGCCCGGCGCGAGCGGCAACGTCATCACCGAGGACCTCGTCTTCATGTTCGAAAGCATGGGCATATCGACCGGCATCGATCTGGAACGGCTGATGGAAGCGCGCAAACTGATGGTCGCAGCCATTCCCGACGAACCCGTGTACGGTCACATGGCGCTGGCGGGCGTTCCCAAGGGGTTTCGTGCTGCCGCCTGAGCAGGGAGAGGGGCCCCTGCTTCCCCTCCAGGGTGTACGAGTCGTAGAGTTCGCGCACATGGTGATGGGCCCGAGTTGCGGCCTGGCGCTTGCCGACCTTGGCGCGGACGTGATCAAGGTCGAACCGCTCGAGGGCGACAACACGCGCACGCTGCAGGCGGCGGGCGCCGGGTTCTTCCCGGTCTTCAATCGCAACAAGCGCAGCCTCGCCGTGGACCTGAAGAAGCAGAAAGGTTTTGAAGTTGTCCTGAAGTTGATCTCCAGTGCGGATGTAGTGACGGAAAACTTCAGGCCGGGAGCGCTGGAGAAGCTCGGCTTGGGCTACAAGGATCTTTGCGCGCGGTACCCGAGGCTGGTCTACTGTTCCCTGAAGGGCTTCCTCGACGGCCCGTACCAGCAGCGCGCGGCGCTCGACGAAGTGGTGCAGATGATGGGCGGCCTGGCATACATGACCGGGCTGCCCGACCGGCCGCTGCGCGCCGGATCGTCGGTCGTCGACATCATGGGCGGTACCTTCGCCGCTTTGGGCATCGTCGCCGCGCTGCGCGAGCGCGAAACAACCGGGCGCGGACGGCTCGTGACCAGCGCCCTTTTCGAGAGCACGGCGTACCTGGTCGCGCAGCACATCGCGCAGTTCGAACTCACCGGCGAAGCACCGCCGCCGATGTCGGTGAAGCGGCCCGCCTGGGGCATCTATGACATTTTCGAAACGGCGGACGCCGACCGGCTCTTCGTGGGCGTGGTGACCGACACGCAATGGGTGATTTTCTGCCGCGAGTTCGATCTCGCGGACCTGGCGGCCGATGCACGGCTGCGCGTCAACGGCGACCGGGTCAGGGAAAGGTCCTGGCTGCTGCCGCGCCTCGCCGAAGTGCTGAAGAAATACACCAGGGCCGGCCTGGCGGCGAAATTGGAACGGATCGGCCTGCCATTTGCGCCGATCTCAAAACCCTGGGACCTGCTCGAAGACCCGCACCTGGTCGCTTCCGGCGGCCTGCTCGAAACCCGCACGCCCGACGGAAAAACCTTCCACGCGCCAACGCTGCCGCTCTCGCTCGACGGCAAGCGCCTGCCCAAACGCAGCGATCCGCCGGCCATCGGCGAAGGCGCGCGCGAGCTGCTCGCGGGACTGGGTTATGACGCCGGGGAGATCGACGCGCTTGCCAAAGAGGGCGTGATCGCCCTCGGCTAGAGACTCCCTTTTGCCTTACGTCAGCGCGTCGATTCCCGCCTGCGCGATCTGCTCGTCCTGTGCCGACTGCACACCCGAAACACCCACCCCGCCGATGCAGGTCCCCTCGACCACGATCGGCATGCCGCCCTGTACCGGCAGGATGCCCGGCATCTTCATCATCGAGGTACGGCCGCTCTTCACGATCTCTTCCCACTTGCCGCTGGAGCGGCGCGAGAAGGCCGCGGTGCGTCCCTTTTCGATCGCGATGCCCGCATTGGCTGGCGTGGCGCCGTCCATGCGGGCGAAATGCAGCAGGTGGCCGCCGTCGTCGAGGATCGCGATCGCCACGTTCCAGTTGTTCCGGCGCGCCTCGGCCTCGGCCGCGGCGTGAATTTTCAGGCAGTCTTCCAGCGTCAGCTCCGGCCGGGTCTTCATTTGACGCCTAGGCAGTCCTTGATCTGTTGCAATGCGCCCGGATCCTCGATCGTGGTCAGGTCGCCGGGATCGCGTCCTTCGGCGAGCGCCGCGATGGAGCGACGCAACGTCTTGCCCGAGCGCGTCTTGGGCAGCAGCGTGACGAAATGCACCGCCTTCGGCCGTCCGATCGCACCGAGCTGCTTGTCGACCGTGTCCATGACTTCCTGTGAAGTGGTTTTTTTCGCAACGTCCTTCAATACGGCGAAGGCAAGAGGCAGCTGTCCTTTGAGCTGGTCCGCCACTCCCACGACTGCGCACTCGGCAATGTTGGGGTGCATGTTCACCGCTTCTTCGATCTCGCGCGTGCCGAGGCGGTGGCCGGCGACATTGATGACGTCGTCGGTGCGGCCGAGGATGAAGTAGTAGCCATCCTTGTCGCGGATGCCCCAGTCGAAGGTCGAGTAGACCATCTTCTTCGAGAAGGTGGAGAAATAAGTCTTCACGAAGCGCTCGTCGTCGCCCCAGATCGTGCTCATGCTGCCCGGCGGCAACGGTGGTTCGATCGCCACCACCGCTTTCTCGTCGGCCCCTGCTTCGCTCGCGTCCGACTCGCGCAGCAATTTCAGGTCGTAGCCGTAGACGGGGAACGAGGGACTGCCGTACTTGATCGCGGTTTTCTCGATGCCGTGCATCGCACTCAACACCGGCCAGCCGGTTTCGGTCTGCCAGTAATGGTCGATCACCGGTTTGCCCAGGCCTTCGGCGATCCAGGCGTGGGTCGGCTCGTCCAGCGGTTCGCCGGCGAGAAACAGGTGCTTGAGGGACGCGAGGTCGTATTGCTTCAGGAACGCGGGATCGAATTTCTTCAGCACCCGGATGGCGGTAGGTGCCGAGAACATCACGTTCACCTTGTGGTCCTGCACGATTTTCCACCATACGCCGGCGTCGGGCCGCATCGGCACGCCTTCGTAGAGGATGGTGGTCATGCCCGCGATCAGCGGCGCATAGATGATGTACGAGTGCCCCACCGCCCAGCCGATGTCGGAGGTGGTGAAGATGGTTTCGCCGGCACCGGCGCAGTAGATATGCGGCATCGACGCGGCCATCGCCACCGCGTGCCCGCCGACGTCGCGCTGCACGCCTTTGGGCTTGCCGGTGGTGCCGGACGTGTAGAGGATGTAGGACGGCTCGGAGGATTCGAGCCATACGCAGGAAACCGGTTCTTTTGCGGTCTTTGAATACAAATCCTTCCAGTCCACGTCCCGGCCAGATACCAGGGGCATGTTCAGGTCCAGGCCGCGATTGAAGATCAATACCTTGGCGGGAGGGTGTTCCGCCAGCCGGATGGATTCATCCACCAGCGGCTTGTACGGTATGACCTTCCCCATGCGGCTGCCGCCATCGGCGGTGATCATCAGCTTGGGCTTCGCGTCGTCGATGCGCGCGGCGAGGCTGGCCGCGGCAAAACCGCCGAACACCACCGAGTGGATCGCGCCCAGCCGCGCACAGGCGAGGATCGCGAACACCGCCTCGGGCATGTTGGGCATGTAGATGATGACCCGGTCCCCGCGCTCGAGGCCGAGGGACTGCATCATTGCCGCAACGCGATTGACCTCCGCATGCAGTTGCTTGTAGGTATAGGTTTCGGTTTTTTCAACTTCAGTAGAAATCCACACCAAGGCTTTCTGGTCGCCGCGCTCCTTCAGGTGCCGGTCGACCGCGTTATGGCACAGGTTGGTCTCGCCGCCGACGAACCACTTCGCGAACGGCGGGCGCGAATAATCCAGCACCCTGGTGAAGGGCTTGTGCCAGTGGATGCGCTTCGCCTCCGCCGCCCAGAAGCCTTCGCGCTCGAGGATCGAGCGCTTGTGCGTTTCCTTGTACGAACTCATGGGTTCAGGTCGACGACAACTCTGCCGACGACTTTGGCGTTGATGAAATCGTCGAACACCTTCGGCAGGTCGCTGAAAGGGATGGTTTTCGCCATTTCCTTCAGGCCGGCAGGCTTCATGTCGCCGGCGAGGCGCGCCCAGACCTTGCGCTCGAGCTCGGGGCTGGGCGCATCGGTGGAGTTGATGCCGAGCAGGCTCACGCCGCGCAGGATGAACGGCATCACCGTGGTATTCAGGCCAAAGCCGGCCGCCAGACCGATCGAGGCGATCACGCCGTTGAACTTCATGCTGCTCGCCATCCAGGCGAGGACCTCGCCGCCCAGGTTGTCGATCGCGCCCTGCCAGGTGGCCTTATCGAGCGGTTTGATTTTCGTGAGATCCAATTCTTTCCTGAATTTCACCTCCCGGGCGCCCAGTTTCTTCAACCATTCGGCTTCGTTCTCTTTTCCCGTCAAGGCGACCACTTCGTAACCCAGCTTCGCCAGAGCCGCAATGGCGATCGAACCGACCCCGCCGGTGGCGCCGTCAACGATCACGGGCCCGCCGCCCGGGTGGAGGCCGTTGCGTTCCATCTTCTCGATCGCCAGGCCGGCGGTGTAGCCGGCGGTGCCGAAGGCCATCGCTTCCCACAGCGACAGGTCGCGCGGCAGCTTCACCGCCCAGTTGGCCGGAATGCGCGCGTATTCGGCGTAGCCGCCGTGGTGCTTGACGCCGAGTTCATGCCCCACCGCGAGCACCGCATCGCCCTTGGCGAAGCGCGGGTCGCCCGAGGAGACCACCGTGCCCGAGAGATCTATGCCGCCGATGCAGACCGGCCGCAGCAGGATGCGGCCCTTGCCCGTCGCGGCGAGCGCGTCCTTGTAGTTGACGTCCGAATACGCCACGCGCACCACGAGCTCGCCCGGATCGAGGTCCTCGAGCGAGCACTCGACGAACTCTGCCTTGATCTTCCTGTCGACTTCGCTGAGCCGGTACGCCTTGAACTTATCCATCGAGCCTTCCTCGGGTCGGGCGGCCATTCTAGCCAAGCCAGCGGCGGTTGCGCTGCGCAGCGTACAGCTCACCCGCTGTCGCGAGTCCCTGGCGCTCCGCTTCGACCAGCAGGACGAGCAACAGCTGCGCCGTGGCGTAGGCGTCGGCCAGGGCGTCGTGCCGCGCCGGGTGCCAGATGCCGAACCCCGCCAGCCACTCGTCCAGCGACTTGCACTCCCGCGCGCGCGCCGGGTAGAGCGCGGGCGCGAGCTGCGCCAGGTCCAGCCAGCGCGCCTTCCAGCCAGGCAGCGCGCGGGCGAGGAGCGCGCGATCGAAATCGGCGTGGAACGCGGCCGGCGCGCTGCCGGCGACGTATCGGTCGAACTCGCCGAGTGCCTCGGCCGGCTCGCGCCCGGCAAGTTGCGCGTCGGCGCCGATGCCGTGCACCAGGATGTTGCCCCCCTCGCTCGGGCGCTCCTGGCGCAGCACGGCGTTGAAGACATCGGCCAGGTCGATGCGCCCTTCCCTTACCGCGACTGCACCGATGGAGAGGAGGTGGTCGCGGGCCGGGTCGAGCCCGCTCGATTCGCAATCGACCACGACCCAGCGCAGGGAACGCAAGGGCGCGCCGGCGTCTCCCTCTTTCAGTCCCAGCAGCCGCGCCAGCGCGTCGATCACACCGCGTAGTCCATCTGCAAGCGCTGCTGCAGGATCCTCGCCTGGCGGAACGCCTCCTTGAGGATGCGCTGGTCGATCGCGTTGAGCCGCGCTGCCGTGACCTGGTTTTCGGTAGCCGGCGCGACCTTCGCCTCGAGGTACTGCCGGCGCAGGCGCAGCATCTGGATGAAGTGGAAGGCGTCCACGAACGCTGCTGCCTCGGCTTGCGGCAGCGCGCCCGCTTTCGCGGCGCCACGCAATCGGGCGGCGGTCGAGGTGGCAGCCAGGCCATGCGCAAGCGCCAGCAGGCGCGCGCCATCGACGAAGGCCCGCGCGCCGTTTCCCTTGAGGTCGAGCGTCTCCGCCTGGGACAGGAACGGCAGCAGCGGATCCTCCGGGGGCCGCGACTGCAGCGCGCTCGCCGCCATCGCGCGCTGGAACGCCTTGTTGCCCGAGGCTGCCCGCAGCACGAATGACCTCAGCTCGCCGGCGAGGCGCGCCTCTCCGGCCAGGGCGCGGAAGTCGAAGAAGATGCTGGCGTTGAGCAGTGCTTCGGGCTGCGGATTGCGGATCCAGCCGGAGAACAGGGCACGCCATTCCTCCAGGCTCAAGCACCACTTCGGGTTGCGCGCCATGATCTCGCCTTTGCAGAGAGGGAAACCGCAGGCGGCGAGCGCCTCGTTCACTTCTCCGGCAAAAGCGAGGAATACCTGCCGCGAAGAGCCATCGGCGATGATCAGGGCGTTGTCCTGATCGGTCGCGAGCGTCTGCTCCAGCCGCCCCTCGCTCCCCAGCGCGAGCCAGCACCACTCGCCTCGCAGCGCGTGTTTCTGCGAGGCGAGCGCGACCACGCGCTGCGCGATGCCGTCGTTGAGCGCACTGGCCATCTGCGTCAGCTGCTCCGCCGCGACACCCTGCGCGAGCAACGAGTGCGCGAGCGAGCGCACGCCGGCGGCGGCTTCGGCGAGCTGCGGCACGACTTGCGCAATCCGCACGCGCTCGACAATGCGCCGAAGGCTGATGCGCTGCATGCCGAAAAGGTCGCGCTCGGAGATCACACCGGTGAGGCGGCCGTCGCGAGTAATGACGACGTGGCGGATGTGGTGGTGCACCATCGCGAGCGCCGCTTCGACCACCGGCGCTTCTTCCTCGAGCGCCACCACGCTCCCGGACATCAGGCTCGAGATGGGGGCCGAAACGTCGGCCCGCGGCAGCGCCACCCTGTCCAGGACGTCCAGCACGGTGAAGATGCCCTTGGGCACGCCATCCTCGGCGACGACCATCGAGCCGATGCGCAGGTCGTGCATGGTCTTCAGCGCCTCGCGCACCGGCGTGTCAGGCGCGCAGGACACCGGCGCCCGCGAGAGCACTTCGCGCAGCGGCCGCAGCATGCCGCCGGCCATGGTTTCGCCGGCATCCGCGCACAGCGCACGCTGCGAACGCTCGAGCAGCGCGGCGACATGCCCTCTGCAGAAGGCGCTGAAGCGCGGGCTTCGCTGCACCAACTTGTGGAAATCGTCAGCCGTAAGCTCCCAGCAGAAGCAGTCTTCCTCGGCACGATAGGTGTAGACCACCGCACGGCGTCCGGCGAGCGCACCGAGGGGGAAGCACTCGCCCGCGCCCAGCGCCACGTCCGCGGCGGCGCGAGCCTCGCTGCCACCGGAGGCGAAGCCGCGCACGCGACCCTGCTTGATGATGTACATCGTCTGCACCACGCCGCCTTCGGGGGTGACGATCGCGGTGGCACGCGGGTAGTAGCCGAGCTGCAGGCGCGCGGCGAGGAAGCGCAGCGAACTTGCCCCCACGTGGTCGAACGGCGGGTAGGCCTTGAGGGCCGCGATGGTCGCTTCGTGCAGCGAGGTCACCGGCGCTACCTCCGGGTCCGTTCCGCCTGCAGGTACGGCGCCGATTGCATCTCGTGCAGCCGGCTGGCGGTGCGCTGGAACTCCGCCGCCGCGGTCTTCGCATCGCCGCCGTCGGGGAACAGCTCGTCTGGCTGCGCTTCGGCCGCGACGATCAGCTTCACGCGGTCGTCGTAGAACACGTCCACCAGCCAGGTGAAGCGCCGCGCCGCGTCCGCGTTGCGCGGGCCCATGCGCGGCACGCCCGAGAGCATCACGGTATGGAAACGCTGCGCCAGGTCCACATAGTCGGCATACGATCGCAGGCCGCCGCACAGCGCCGCAAAATCGAACCATACCAACCCGCCCGCGCGCTGGCGATAGGCGATGCGCCGGCCTTCGACATCCAGCTCGTGCGTTTCCTCTTCGACGTCCTTCAATTCCTCGAAGATGCGCGCCATTGCGGCCTCCGCGTCCGGCTCCCCGGGTTTCGCGACAAGGTACACCCTGAGCTTTTCCAGCTTCAGGCGCCGGTAGTCCGTGCCGCCGTCCACGTTCACGACGTCCAGGCGCGCCTTGAGGAATTCGATCGCCGGCAGGAAGCGCTCGCGCTGCAGGCCGTTCGGGTAGAGCTGGTCGGGGTGGTAGTTGCTCGTCATGACGAACTGCACGCCCAGGTCCATCACCCGCTCGAGATAGCGGCCGAGGATCATCGCATCGGCGATGTCGGAGACGTGGAATTCATCGAAGCAGACCAGCCGGTAGCGCAGCGCGGTGCGCTCGGCCACCGCGGCAAGCGGATCTTCGGCGCCCTTCAGTTCGTGCATCTCGCGGTGGATTTCGCGCATGAAATGATGGAAATGCACCCGGCGCTTGCGCACCAGCGGCACGCACAGATAGAAACTGTCCATGAGGAAGCTCTTGCCGCGCCCGACCGCGCCCCAGAGGTAGACGCCCTTGGGCGGCGGCGGCTTGACCAGCAGCCGTTTCAGCGCGTTGCTGCGCTTCGCCTTGTACTCGCGCCACTCCTCGTAGAGGCGCTGCAGGCGTTCGACCGCGCGCCATTGCGACGGATCGGAAACGAATCCGCGCTTGGCGAGGCTTTGCTCGTAGAGCGCGGTGACGTCGCTCATGCGGCGGGTACGCTCACGCGGCGCCCGCGGGCCTGACGCGCGACTCGCGCCGCGCGAGCCACAGCGTGCTGGCGAGGATGACCGCGCCGCCGGCCAGGGTCCAGCCGCCCGGCGTGGTGCCGAACATGACCAGGCCGAGGATCGCCGCCCAAACCAGCTCGAGGAATTTCACCGACTGCACCGCCGAAATGTCGGCGACGCGGAACGCGCGCGTCATGCAGTAGTGCCCGCCGGCGCCGAAGATGCCGCAGGCGACCAGGAGGGCCCATTCGCCCGGCGAGGGCATCATCCAGTTGACGATGGCAAACGGCAGCAGCAGCAGCGACACCAGCAGGTGCTGCCACAGCACCATGATGTCGGAGCGCTCGTAGCGCGTAAGCACTTTGGCGACCAGGAACGAACCGGCGAATACCGGGCTTGAAAGCAGCATCATCAGCATTCCCGGCGAAACCCCGGAAAAGCCGCCGCCGTCGAAGGGATGCACCACCAGCAGGACGCCAGCGAATCCGACCAGTACCGCGGCCCAGCGCGCGCCGGTCATGCGCTCGTTCAACACCAGCACCGCGCCCAGGCAGATGAAGATCGGGCCGCTGAACCCGATTGCGGTGATTTCCGCGATCGACACGCTCGGCAGCGCGGCGAACCACAGCAGCATGCCGCCCGCATGGAACGCGCCGCGCAGCAGCTGCAGTCTTGGCGCCTTGGGCCACAGTTCGCGCAGGCCGAGGCGCAGCGCCGGCCCGAGGATGACCAGCGTCCCCAGCGCATAGCGCAGGAATCCGACCAGCCAGGGATCGAGCCCCTCCGCCAGCTTCTTCATGACGGAATTTAGCAGCGTGAAGAGAATTCCCGTGGCCACCATCCACAGCATGCCGCGGACCGTAGGCGAGGCGGTACTCAGCATCAGCGCTCCGCGGTCACGATCAGGATGCCACCTGCGACGGCCAGCGCGCCCAAAGCCTGCAGCGCGCTCACCGTTTCCCCGAGCGCCGCCCAACCGATCAGCACCCCGAACACGGGCGACAGGAACACGAAAACGTTGACCCGGCTCGCCGAGTAGGTGCGCGTCAGCCAGATGACCAGCACGAATCCCAGGCAGGCCGCCACCGCGCCAAGGTACAGGACACTGCCCACGGCGGACGCGGTGAAATGCCACGCCTCTCCCGGTTCGAACAGCAGCGTGAGCATCGCGTACAGGGGAATGCTGCCGGCGGAGGTCCAGAAAATTACCGCCACGGCGCTGATGTCGGACGGCATTCGCTTGTTGAGGATGATCGACCCGGTCCAGCCCACAGCGGCCACCAGCACCAGCAGGTCACCCAGTAGGGATCCGCCCGACGTGCCTCGCTCGCTGAGCACCAGCGCGACGCCGACGAAGGCCACCGCGGTTCCCGCCCAGCGCAGCCGCGTCAGGCGTTCCGCCGGTACCAGCAGCGGCAGCAGCAGGAGCGTGAAGAAGGGCTGCATATTAAACAGGATCGCCACGCGTCCCGCGCTCGTCATCATGAGGGCCGAAAACAGCAGCGTCTGCGACAGAACGTAGAGCGCGGTCTGCGCGATAAGGTACCCGGCAGCACTGCGGCGCGGCCTGAGCGGCAGGCCGGCGAAACGCGCATAGGCGCCGAGCGCGAGCATGGTCACCGCCATGCGCACCAGCAGCAGACCGAACACGGGCAGATCCAGCAGGGCGATCTTGGCGGCCGTGTAGGAACCCCCGAGGATCGCCATCGCGAGTATCGCGAGGACGATCGCCCGAGCGTCGAGTCGATCGACAGCGACGGTCAAATGTTCAGGGAACGCCTGTCGACGGCGAGCGCTGCTTCCTTCATCGCTTCCGACAGCGAGGGGTGGGCGTGGCAGATCATGCCGATGTCCTCGGCCGAACCGCGGAATTCCATCGCTACCACGGCCTCGGCGATCAGTTCCGAGGCCATGGGGCCGATGATGTGCACGCCGAGGATTTCATCGGTCTTCGCGTGAGCGATGAATTTGACCATCCCCGTCGTGTCGCCCAGGGCGCGCGCCCGGGCGTTGGCCGAAAAGGGGAAGCTGCCGACCCGGTACTCGACGCCCCCGCTTTTCACCTGTTGCTCGGTCTTGCCCACCCAGGCGATTTCGGGCGTGGTGTAGATCACCCAGGGAATGGTGTTGAAGTTGACGTGCGGCTTTTGACCCGCGATACGCTCGGCCACCGCCACGCCCTCTTCCTCGGCCTTGTGCGCGAGCATGGGGCCGCGCACGACGTCGCCGATCGCCCAGACCCCGGGCAGGTTGGTGCGGCAGTCCCCGTCCACAGCGACGAAGCCACGCTCGAGTTTCAGGCCGACCGTCTCAGCGTTCAGTCCGGTGGTGTTGGCGGTTCGGCCGATGGAAACGATGAGCCGGTCGCACTCCAATATTTTGGATGAACCGTCAGATACAGAATATTGAATAATAACTGTTTTGTTCTTCTCCACCTTGGCGATTTTGACCCCCAGCTCAATTTTCAGCCCCTGCTTGGCGAAGGCTTTGGCCGCCTCTTTGGCGATCTGCTCGTCGGCCGCCCCGAGGAACGCCGGCAAGGCCTCAAGGATCGTCACATCCGAGCCCAGCCGCCGCCAGACGCTGCCCATTTCCAGGCCGATGACCCCCGCCCCGATGACCCCGAGGCGCTTGGGCACTTCGGCGATGGCGAGCGCCCCGTCGTTGCTGAGGATCAGTTTTTCGTCGAATTCCACGCCCGGCAAGGACCTGGGGTTGGACCCGGTGGCGATGATGACGTGCTTAGCGGTCAGGGTCTCGTCGTTGACCTTAATTTCCAGAGGTTTTGAAAAACTGGCTCTGCCATGAAAGAAAGCAACTTTGTTCTTCTTGAACAAATACAGAACGCCATCGTTGCTGCCTTTGATGATCTTGTCCTTGCGCTTGAGCATCTGCGCGAGGTCGAGGGCGAGGCCCTTCACCTGGATGCCGTGGTCGGCGAAGTGGTGCCCGGCGTGCTCGTAATGTTCCGAAGATTGCAGCAGCGCCTTGGAGGGGATGCAGCCGACGTTGGTGCAGGTGCCGCCCAGCGCCGGCTTGCCGTCGGCGCCCTTGGCTTCATCAACGCAGGCGACGGAGAGGCCGAGCTGCGCGGCGCGGATCGCGGCGATGTACCCGCCCGGCCCGCCGCCGATCACGACGACATCAAAAGATTTCATATCTCGAGGACCAGGCGCGCAGGGTCTTCAAGAGCTTCTTTAACGGACACCAAAAACAAAACAGCTTCTCTACCGTCAATGATCCGGTGGTCATAGGACAGGGCGAAGTAATTCATCGGCCGCACCACCACCTGGCCGCCTTCCACCACCGCGCGCTCCTTGGTGGCGTGCACGCCCAGGATCGCCGACTGCGGCGGGTTGATGATCGGCGTCGAGAGCATCGAACCGAAAGTACCGCCGTTGGAGATGGAGAAAGTGCCGCCGGTGAGATCTTCGAGCGTGAGCTTGCCGTCCTGCGCCTTCTTGCCGAACTCGGCGATTTTCTTCTCGATCGCGGCGAACGAGAGCTGGTCCGCGTCGCGCAGGATCGGCACCACCAGCCCGCGCGGGCTGCCGACCGCGACGCCGATGTCGAAGTAGCCGTGATAGATGATGTCGGTGCCGTCCACCGAGGCGTTCACCACCGGGTATTTCTTCAGCCCGTGCACCACCGCCTTGACGAAGAACGACATGAAGCCGAGCTTGGTGCCGTGCTCCTTCTCGAAGCGCTCCTGGTAGGTCTTGCGCAGCGCCATCACCGGGGCCATGTTCACTTCGTTGAAGGTGGTGAGGATCGCCGCGGTCGACTGCGATTGCACCAGGCGCTCGGCGACGCGCTGCCGCAAGCGTGACATGGCGACGCGCTGCTCGGGTCGCCCGGCGAGCAATTTGTCCGCATTCACCGGCGAGGGCGGCTGTTGAAGTGTCGGTTTTGGAGCAGAAGATTTTTCCGGCTGGGCAAGCACGTCTGCCTTGGTTACCCGGCCATCGCGGCCGGAGCCCTGAACCTGCGCGGTGTCGATGCCTTTTTCTGCGGCGATTTTCTGGGCCGCAGGCATAACTGCGGGCGCAGCAGGTTTTTGTTTTTCCTCTTTAACTTCTTCCCTCTTAACGGCAACTGCAGAGGCTTTGCCTTCCGTATCTATCCTCGCAATCACTTCGCCCGCGACCACCGTGCCCTTGTCGCCCTTGAGGATGCTCACCAGCACGCCGTCGGCGGGCGCGGGAAGTTCGAGCACCACCTTGTCGGTTTCGATGTCGATCAGGTTTTCGTCGCGCTTGACCGCTTCGCCCTGCTTCTTGTGCCAGGCGAGCAGCGTCGCCTCGGAGACCGACTCCGAGAGCTGCGGGACTTTGACTTCAATGAGCATGCTTCGTCCCCTTCTTGCGGCCTTCGCCCTGCACCGGCATCACCAGATTATCGGTGATCGGCGCAAACGCCGCCGCCACGAGCTCCTGCTGCTGCTCGTTGTGCAGCGACAGGTAGCCCGCCGCCGGCGAGGCCGAGGACCTGCGCATCGCGTAGCCGAGCACCTGGTCGGCGCGCATGTGGCGCAGGATGTAGTGCTGGATGCGGTGCCAGGCGCCCTGGTTGCCGGGTTCTTCCTGGCACCAGATGACTTCGTTGGCATTGGCGTACAGGTTGATCTGCGCCTGGAACTCGTCGTGCGGGAACGGATACAGCTGTGCGATGCGCACGATGGCGACGTCCTTCAGCGACTTCCCCTTGCGCGCCGCCATCAGGTCGAAGAACACCTTGCCGCTGCACAGGACCACGCGCCTGACCTTCTCGGGCTTGATGCCCTCGTCCCATTCGCCGTTGACCGCCTTGAATTTGCTCTCGGCGAACTCGGGCAGCGGCGACACCGATTCCTTGTGGCGCAGCAGGCTCTTGGGCGTGAAGATGATGAGCGGCTTGCGGTAGGGCCGGATCATCTGCCGCCGCAGCAGGAGGAACATCTGCACCGGCGTGGCCGGGATGCAGACCTGTATGTTGTAGTCGGCGCACAGCTGCAGGAAGCGCTCGGGGCGCCCGGAGGAATGCTCGGGGCCCTGCCCTTCATAGCCGTGCGGCAGCATCATCACCATGCCGCAGATGCGGCCCCATTTCACCTCACCCGAGGCAATGAACTGGTCGATCACCACTTGCGCGCCGTTGACGAAGTCGCCGAACTGCGCTTCCCAGACCACCAGTTCGTTGGGTTCCGAGGTCGAGTAGCCGAATTCGAAGCCAAGCACCGCTTCTTCCGAAAGCACGGAGTCGATGACGACGAAGTCGCCCTGGTTGGGCGAAATGTGCTGCAGCGGGATGAAGCTGCCCGAATCCCACTTCTCCCGGTTCTGGTCGTGCAGCACCGCGTGGCGGTGGAAGAACGTGCCGCGGCCGCAGTCCTGGCCGGAGATGCGCACCGAGAAGCCGTCCCTGAGGAGCGAGGCGTAGGCGAGGTTCTCCGCCATGCCCCAGTCCACCGGCAGCTTGCCCTGGCCCATGAGGCGGCGGTCGGCGATGATTTTCTCCACCCGCGGGTGCAGCTTGAAGTTCGGCGGGATCGCGGTAAGCCTCTCGGCCAGCATCTGCAGGTCGGCGAGCGGCAGCGTCGTGTCGTCGTTCTCGTTCCACTTCGTGTTCTTGTACTTCGACCAGTCCACCGCGAACGGCGGCTTGAAGTTCGACAGGATGGTGCTGTTGGTGTGGGTGCCGCCGTCTATGGCCTGGCGGAAGCTCGCCACCATCTTCTCGGCTTCGTCCGTCGCGATCACGCCCTGCGCCGCCAGGCGCTCGGCGTAGAGCTTGCGCGTGCCCGGGTGCGCGTTGATGATTTTGTACATGAGCGGCTGCGTCACCATCGGCTCGTCCTGCTCGTTGTGGCCGAGCTTGCGGAAGCAGACGATGTCCACCACCACGTCCTTCTTGAATTGCGTGCGGTAGTCGAGCGCGATCTCGATCGCCATCACGCAGGCTTCCGGATCGTCGCCGTTGACGTGGAAGATCGGCGCCTCGACCATTTTCATGACGTCGGTGCAATACAGCGTCGAGCGCACGTCGCGCACGTCCGAAGTCGTGAAGCCGATCTGATTGTTGACCACGATGTGCACCGTACCGCCGGTGCCGTAGCCGCGCGTCTGCGACAGGTTCAGCGTCTCCATCACCACGCCCTGCCCCGCCACCGCCGCGTCGCCATGGATAAGTACCGGCAGGACCTGCTCGCCGCCGCGGTCCTTGCGCCGATGCTGCCGCGCCCGCACCGAGCCCTCCACCACGGGATTGACGATCTCCAGGTGGGAAGGATTGAAGGCGAGCGTCAGGTGCATCGGCCCGCCCGGCGTATTGATGTCCGAGGAAAAGCCCTGGTGGTACTTGACGTCGCCCGCTGCCAGGTGGTCGTCGTGCTTGCCTTCGAACTCGCTGAAGAGGTCCTTCGGCATCTTGCCCAGCGTGTTGACGAGCACGTTGAGGCGGCCGCGGTGCGCCATGCCGAGCACCAGCTCCTGCACGCCCGCGGCTCCCGCGCGCTGCAGCAGGTTGTCGAGCACCGGGATCAGCATATCGCCCCCCTCCAGTGAAAAACGTTTCTGGCCCACGTAGCGCGTATGCAGGTAGCGCTCGAGGCCCTCGGCCGCGGTGAGGCGCTCGAGAATGTGCTTGCGGTAGTCGGGCGCGAAGCTCGGCTTCGAGCGCACGGGCTCCAAGCGCTCCTGGATCCAGACCTTCTCGGCACGGCTGCTGAGGTACATGTACTCGACGCCCAGCGAACCGCAGTAGGTCTCCTGCAGCGCGCGGATGATCTCGCGCAAGCTCGCCTGCTCCGGGCCGATGAGCGAGCCGGTGTTGAACACCTTGTCCATGTCGGCTTCGGTGAGGTCGTAGTACGCGGGCTCCAGCTCCGGGATGTGCGGCTTCGGCGTGCGCTTGAGCGGGTCGAGGTCCGCCAGCCGGCAGCCGCGGAAGCGGTACTCGGCGACGAGTTGAATGACGGAAACCTGCTTGCGGTCGAGATCCGCGGGCAGCGCAGCACGTTTTGCCGGGGTTTTTGCCCGCAAGGCAAAGGATTCAACAATCGGGGCGTGCGCGACGTCCTTGCCGTCGCCCGGCAGGAGCTGCAGCTTGTCGAAGTAGTTGCGCCATTCCTCCGCCACCGTCGCGGGGTCCGCGAGATAGGCCTCGTACAGTTCTTCCACATAAGGCGCATTGCCGCCGAAGAGGTACGAATTCGAGAGGAACTGCTTGAACATGACTCACCTCTCCCCGATCGGAACCACGTCGCGCCGCGTGGCGCCCTTGTAGAGCTGGCGCGGCCGGCCGATCTTGTATTCCGGATCGGAAATCATCTCCTGCCACTGCGCGATCCAGCCCACCGTGCGCGCGAGCGAGAAGATGCAGGTGAACATCGAAACCGGGATGCCGAGCGCGCGCTGCACGATGCCGGAGTAGAAGTCCACGTTCGGGTACAGCTTGCGGCTGACGAAATAGTCGTCCTCGAGGGCAATTTTCTCCAGCGCGATGGCGAGCTTGAACAGGCGGTCGTCGTGCAGCCCCAGTTCGTTCAGGACCTCGTGGCAGGTCTCGCGCATGAGCTTGGCGCGCGGGTCGTGGTTCTTGTAGACGCGGTGGCCGAAGCCCATCAGGCGCACGCCCTTTTCCTTCCCCTTCACCTTCCTGATGAATTCGCCCACCTTCGACACGTCGCCGATCTCCTCCAGCATCTCGAGGCAGGCTTCGTTGGCGCCGCCGTGCGCGGGTCCCCACAGGCAGGCAATGCCCGCGGAGATGCAGGCAAAGGGATTGGCGCCCGAGGAGCCGGCCAGGCGCACCGTCGACGTGGAGGCGTTCTGCTCATGGTCGGCGTGCAGGATGAAAATACGGTCCATGGCGCGCACCAGCACGTCATTCGGCTTGTACTCCTCGGCCGGCACCGCGAACATCATGCGCATGAAGTTCGCCGAGTAGCCGAGGTCGTTGCGGGGATACATGAAAGGCTGGCCGATGGAATACTTGTAGGCCATCGCGGTGATGGTCGGCAGCTTGGCGATGAGGCGGAACGCCGAGATGTGGCGATGCGCGGGGTTATTGATGTCGAGCGCGTCATGATAGAAAGCCGACAGCGCGCCGACCACGCCGACCATCGTCGCCATCGGGTGCGCATCGCGGCGGAAACCGGTGAAGAAGCGGTTGATCTGCTCGTGCACCATCGAATGGTGGATCACGATGTGGACGAATTCGTCCTTCTGCTTCTGCGTCGGCAGCTCGCCGTTCAGCAGCAGGTAGCAGACTTCGAGGAAGTCGCAATGCTGCGCCAGCTGCTCGATCGGGTAGCCGCGGTACAGCAGCACGCCGGCATCGCCGTCGATGTAGGTAATGCTCGAGTTGCAGCTCGCCGTGGAGAGGAAGCCCGGGTCGTAGGTGAACATCCCCGACTTGCCGTAGAGCGTGCGGATGTCCACCACGTCGGGGCCGATGCTCCCGGACATCACCGGGAAATCCAGGGCCTTGCCGTCGGGCAGGGTCAAAGTCGCTTTCTTGTCCGCCATGGTGCCTTCCCCTTTTCTAGACGGCGCGTAACCGCGCCACGATCCCTCCGTGCCCGGCATCGTAGCGGTCGCTGCGCCCGCTGACGATTTCCCACAAATCGTTGTCTTCCATCTCGAGAAGCTCGTTCAGCTCCTTCAGGTCCTTTTCTTCCAGGCGTTTTTCAATAAATTCATTCAAAACAAGATCCAGTTCCAGCAGGCCACGCCGGCACTTCCACTTCAAGCGGTGCAGCGCCAGGGCCTCCATCACACCATCCGCTTGACCATCAGTTCCTTGATCTTGCCTATCGCCTTGGTCGGGTTGAGGTGCTTGGGGCAGACGTCGACGCAGTTCATGATGGTGTGGCAGCGGAACAGGCGGTACGGGTCCTCGAGGTTGTCGAGGCGCGCCGCGGTTTCCTGATCGCGCGAATCGGCGATGAAGCGGTAGGCCTGCAGCAGGCCGGCCGGGCCGACGAATTTGTCCGGATTCCACCAGAACGACGGGCAGGAAGTCGAGCAGCAGGCGCAGAGGATGCATTCGTAGAGGCCGTTCAGCTCCTCGCGCTCCACCGGCGATTGCAGCCGCTCGCGCTCAGGCGGCGCGTCGTGGTTCACCACGTAGGGCTTGATCGACTCGTACTGCTTGAAGAATTGCGTCATGTCGACGATCAGGTCGCGGATCACCGGCAGCCCGGGCAGCGGGCGCAGCGTGACGTGGTCCGGCAGCTCGGCGAGCTTGGTGATGCAGGCGAGGCCGTTCTTGCCGTTGATGTTCATTGCATCCGAGCCGCAGACACCCTCGCGGCAGGAGCGGCGAAAGGCGAAGCTGTCGTCCATGTCCTTCACGCGGACCAGCGCGTCGAGGAGCATGTTGTCGCCATGCTCGATCTTGACGTCGTAGTCCTTCATGTAGGGCTTTTCGTCCTTGTCGGGGTCATACCGGTATATCGAGATTTTCATCAGTAGGTCCGCTTCTTGGGTTCGAACGCCTCGACGGTCATGGGCTTGAGGTGCACCGGCTTGTAGGCAAGCCGGTTGTCTTCCTTGTACCAGAGCGTGTGCTTCATCCAGTTCTTGTCGTCGCGCTCGGGAAAGTCGGCGCGGGCCTGCGCACCGCGGCTTTCCTTGCGCGCCTCCGCCGAGACGATGGTCGCCATCGCCGTCTCGACCAGGTTGTCCAGCTCCAGCGCCTCGACCCGTGCCGTGTTGAAGACCTTGGATTTGTCTTTGATAAAGGTTCTGCCTGCTCTTTCTGCAATGGTCTTTATTTTTTGCACCCCAAGAGTCAATTCATCCGGAAAACGGAACACGCCGCAATGCGCCTGCATGGCGCGCCGCAGGTCGGTGAGCACATCCACCACCCGCTCGCCCGCGGCGTTCGAATCCAGCCGTGCCAGGCGCGCGCGCGTGTAGTCGCCCGCGTCCTTGGGCAGCGTGCGATGCGCACCGGGCATGGTGCGCGCGTCCTTGATCACCTGCTCGCCCGACGCCTTGCCGAATACCACGAGGTCGAGCAGTGAGTTGGTACCAAGGCGATTGGCGCCGTGGACCGACACGCAGGAACACTCGCCCACGGCATAGAAGCCCGGCACGATGCTCTCGTTGTTGTTTCCTTCCGGGACCACGACATTGCCAGTGTATTTGGCCGGAATGCCGCCCATCTGGTAATGCACGGTGGGCACCACCGGCACCAGGTCGCGGATCGGATCGGCGTTGGCAAACTTGATGGCGATCTCGCGGATGCCCGGCAGGCGGTGGTTGATCACCTCGGCGCCCAGGTGATCGAGCTTGAGCATGACGTGATCCTTCTGCGGACCGCAGCCGCGCCCTTCCTTGATCTCGGTGGTCATGGCGCGCGCGACGACATCGCGGCTGGCGAGGTCCTTGGCGTTGGGCGCGTAGCGCTCCATGAAACGCTCGCCGTCCTTGTTGAGCAGGTAACCGCCCTCGCCGCGCACCCCCTCGGTGATCAGCACGCCCGCGCCGTACACGCCGGTGGGATGGAACTGGTAGAACTCCATGTCTTCCAGCGGCAATCCGGCACGCGCCACCATGCCCAGGCCGTCGCCCGTGTTGATGAACGCATTGGTGCTGGCGTAGAAAATCCGTCCCGAGCCGCCGGTGGCGAACAGCGTCGCCTTGGCCTGGAAGATGCTGACTTCGCCGGTTTCCATTTCCAGCGCGGTGACGCCCAGCACTGCGCCGTCCTGCGGGTCGCGGATGATGTCGAGCGCCATCCACTCGACGAAAAACTGCGTATTGGTGCGCACGTTCTGCTGGTACAGCGTGTGCAGCATGGCGTGTCCGGTACGATCCGCCGCGGCGCAGGCGCGCATCGCCATCTTGGCGCTGCCGTACTCCTGGGTGTGGCCGCCGAAGGGCCGCTGGTAGATCTTGCCGTTCTCCAGGCGGTCGAACGGCATGCCCATGTGCTCGAGCTCGACCACCACTTCATTCGCGCGCCGGCACATGTATTCGATCGCGTCCTGGTCGCCAAGGTAATCCGACCCCTTGACGGTGTCGTACATGTGCCAGTGCCAGTTGTCCTCCGACGAATTGGCCAGGGGCGCGGCGATGCCGCCCTGCGCCGCCACCGTGTGCGAGCGGGTCGGAAATACCTTGGAGAGCACCGCCACCTTCAGCTCGGCGCGCGCCAGCTCCAGCGCCGCGCGCATGCCGGAGCCGCCTGCCCCTACAACGATAGCGTCGAACCGTCTAACCGGAAGGTTCATGCAGTTTCTTGCAGCCCCAAGCTCATCTCCAGAGAATTTGTATCGTCCAGCCGACGTAGGCCGCGATGGTGAGGAGTACGAGGACTTCGAGCGCCAGGCGCAATCCCGCCGCCTTGACGTAATCCATCAGGATGTCACGCACGCCGACCCAGGCGTGCCAGGCGAGGCTCGCCATGAAGAGCAGCGTTGCCACCCGCATCCAGCCCTGGGAGAAAAGGTCGCGCCAGACCGGATAAGTCATACTTTTATTCGAAAGAAAAACAACCACGGCCATGACTGAATAAACCGCCATGATCACGGCGGTGATGCGCTGCGCCAGCCAGTCGCGCAGGCCGTAATGCGCACCCGTGACGATTCGCTGGGTCACGTCCCTCTCCTCACCAGATTTTCCAGGCCAGGAACGCGGTAGTCGCGAGGCTCGATGCCAGCACCAGCCAGCTCGTGAGGCGCGCGGTGGCAAGGTCGATGCCCTTGTCCAGGTCGAGGAACAGGTAGCGGATGCCGGCGAAGAAATGGTGGCAGTACGCCCACACCAGCACCAGCAGGGACAACTTCACCGGCCAGAGACCGGCGTAGTGCTTGATCTTGCTGAACGCGGCCTCGGAGGCGAGGCTGCGATCCAGCATCCACAGCAGCCAGACCAGCGCGACGAAAAGCAGGGCGCCGCTGATGCGATGCAGGATGGATATCCATCCCGGAAGCGGCAGCCGGATCTCGAAGATCAGGGCCGGCAGGTTCAGATACTTCGGACGGTGCTTCCTGACCGTCTTGACCGCGGCTTCGGACATATATGAAGGGATTATATCGCTGCGGCGGTGCGGTAGAATCCCGAATTCGCTGCATCTTCCCCGGAGTTATCCATGGCTAAAGCTCCCATCCGCGTGGCCGTCACCGGCGCCGCCGGCCAGATCGGCTATGCGCTCCTGTTCCGCATCGCCAGCGGCGAAATGCTCGGCAAGGACCAGCCCGTCATCCTGCAGATGCTCGAGATTCCCGACGAGAAGGCGCAGAAGGCGTTGAAGGGCGTGATGATGGAGCTCGACGACTGCGCCTTTCCCCTGCTGCACGGCATGATCCCGGCTGCGGACCCCATGGTCGCGTTCAAGGACGTCGGCGTCGCCCTGCTCGTGGGCGCGCGGCCGCGCGGCCCGGGCATGGAGCGCAAGGACCTGCTCGAAGCCAACGGCAAGATTTTCGGCCCCCAGGGCCAGGCGCTGGACAGGGTTGCTGACAGAAACGCCAAGGTCCTGGTGGTAGGCAACCCGGCCAATACCAACTGCCTGATCGCGATGAAGAACGCGCCCAGCCTGAAACCGGCGCAGTTCACCGCGATGATGCGCCTGGACCACAACCGCGCTTCGTCCCAGGTGGCCCAGAAAGTGAAAGTTGAAGTATCCAACGTCAGGAAAATGACCATCTGGGGCAATCACTCGGCCACCCAGTACCCGGATCTGTTCCAGGCCGAAGCGGACGGCAAGAAGGTCTGGCCCATGATCAACGACCAGGCCTGGCTCGAATCCGCCTTCATCCCGACGGTGCAGAAGCGCGGCGCCGCGATCATCGAAGCGCGCGGCCTTTCCTCCGCGGCGAGCGCGGCCAATGCCGCCATCGATCACGTGCGCGACTGGTCGCTCGGCACGCGCGAAGGCGACTGGGTCTCGATGGGCGTGCCATCCGATGGCAGCTACGGCATCGCCGAAGGCGTGCTCTACGGCTACCCGGTGACCTGCAAGGGCGGCAAGTACGAAATCGTCACGGGCATCGAGGTGAGCGAATTCAGCCGCAAGCGCATGGATGCGACGCTGAAGGAATTGCACGAGGAGCGGGATGGCGTAAAGCATCTTCTTGGTTAGGATTTTCTGGTGTCCTCCGGTCAAGCGTTTCGAAAAGCAATATCTGAAGAGAAGCCACTCGCTCTCCTAAGAACGCAAACTCGATGAGCTCTTCACCCGAGAACGCTCCGAGACCGAAGAAGTCGGTCGCCCTGTCCGGGGTCCCGGCCGGCAATACCGCCTTGTGCACCGTCGGGCGCACGGGCAATGACCTGAACTATCGCGGCTACGACATCCTCGATTTCGCCGACCTCGCCGAATTCGAGGAAGTGGCCTACCTACTGGTTCACGAGAAGCTACCGAACAAAGCAGAGCTGGACAGCTACAAGAGAAAATTGCGTGGCTTGCGTACTTTGCCAAAGGAATTAAGGGCGGTTCTGGAACAACTTCCCAAGACCGCCCATCCCATGGACGTGCTGCGCACCGGCTGCTCGGTGCTGGGCACGCTCGAGCCGGAGAAAGAGCCGCACTCCATCGAGGGCGCGCGCAACATCGCCGATCGCCTCATGGCGAGCTTCGGCTCGATGCTTCTCTACTGGTTTCATTTTTCCCATTCGAATAAAAAAATAGACACAGAGACCGACGACGACTCCATCGGCGGGCACTATCTGCACCTGCTTCACGGCAGGAAACCCAGCGACTCGTGGGTGCGCGCCATGCACACCTCGCTGATCCTCTATGCCGAGCACGAATTCAACGCCAGCACTTTCACCTGCCGTGTCATCACCGGCACCGGCGCCGACATGTATTCGGCGATCACCGGCGGCATCGGCGCGCTGCGCGGCCCCAAGCACGGCGGCGCCAACGAGGTGTCGGACGAGATCCAGAAGCGCTACAAGTCGGCCGATGAGGCCGAGGCCGACATCCAGAAACGCATGGAAGCGAAAGAAATCGTCATCGGCTTCGGCCATCCGGTTTACACCACGGGCGACCCGCGCAACAAGGTGATCAAGGCGGTCGCCGGGCAGCTTTCGAAGGAATCGAAGGACATGACGCAGTACCAGATCGCCGAACGCATCGAAATGGTGATGTGGCGCAACAAGAAGATGTTCGCCAACCTGGACTGGTTCAGCGCGGTCTCCTACAGCAAGATGGGCGTGCCGACGCTGCATTTCACCCCGTTGTTCGTGATTTCACGCACCAGCGGCTGGTCGGCTCACGTCATCGAGCAGCGCATCGACGGCAAGATCATCCGCCCGGGCGCCAACTACACCGGCCCTGAAAACCGCAAGTGGGAGCCGCTCGAGGAAAGGGGCTGAGCATGTACGAATCCGAACTGACCAAGTTCATGCGCGAATACCTCGAGAAGCATCCCGAGGAACGCGAATCGCAGAAGAAAGGCCGCGCCGTGTGGTGGGACCACGCGGGGGCTGAGCGCACCCCGCCCGATCCCGTGCGCCCCTCCCCCAGGGCGGGCGGCAACGAGTATCTCTTCAAACCGCTCTCGGACAAGGAACAGGAACCGAAATAGTGTCTGCGCACATCTCCAACGTACGGCCCAAGCCCGACAAGGTCCTGGAACTGATCTCGTCCTATGTGAAGAATTACAAAGTCAAGAGCCAGGACGCGTACACAACCGCCCGCTATTGCCTGATGGACACGCTGGGCTGCGGCTTCGAAGCGCTCGAATACCCTGCCTGCACCAAGCTCCTCGGCCCGATCGTCAAGGGAACCTCGGTGCCCAACGGCGCGCGGGTGCCGGGCACCCAGTTCCAGCTCGATCCGGTGCAGGCGGCGTTCAACATCGGCGCCATGATCCGCTGGCTGGATTTCAACGACACCTGGCTCGCCGCCGAATGGGGCCACCCGTCCGACAACCTGGGGGGAATTCTTGCGACCGCCGATTGGTTGTCCAGGAACGGAAAAGCATTGAAGGTAAAAGACGTCCTGACTGCAATGATCAAGGCACATGAAATTCAAGGTGTGCTTGCGCTTGAAAACAGTTTCAATCGCGTCGGGCTGGATCACGTGGTGCTGGTGAAGGTGGCTTCGACAGCCGTGGTTTCAGGGCTTTTGAACCTGAGCGAGGACGAAACCATCAATGCGGTGTCGCAGGCGTGGGTCGATGGCCAGAGCCTGCGCACCTACCGGCACGCGCCCAACACCGGTTCGAGGAAGAGCTGGGCGGCAGGCGACGCCACAGCGCGCGCCGTGCGCCTCGCGCTCATCACGCAGACCGGGGAGATGGGCTACCCGTCCGCGCTCAGCGCCAAGGGCTGGGGGTTCTACGACGTGCTGTTCAAGGGCAAGCCGTTCAAGTTCCAGCGGCCCTTCGGCAGCTACGTGATGGAAAACGTCCTCTTCAAGATCTCCTTCCCGGCGGAGTTCCATTCCCAGACCGCTGTTGAATGCGCCATGGTTTTACATGAAGAATTAAAAAAGTCGGGGCGAACAACTGAAGACATAAAAACGATCAAAATCAGAACCCACGAAGCCGCGATCCGCATCATCGACAAGAAGGGCCCGCTGAACAACCCTGCGGACCGCGACCACTGCATCCAGTACATGGTCGCCGTGCCTCTCATTTTCGGCCGCCTGACTGCGGGAGACTACGAGGATTCCGTTGCCGCCGACAAGAGAATCGACCAGTTGAGAAGCAGGATCGTGTGCGTCGAAGACAAGAAGTTCACGCGCGACTACCACGCGCCGGACAAGCGTTCGATCGCCAATGCGCTCAGCGTGGAATTCAGGGACGGCACGAAGCTGAAGGAAGTGGTCTGCGAATACCCGATCGGTCACAAGCGCCGCCGCAAGGATGGCATGCCGCTGCTGGTGGAGAAATTCAAGACCAATCTTGCAAGACGGTTCCCCGCCAAGCAGTCCAGGGCGATTCTGGACTTGTGTATGGATGGAAAACGGCTTCTAGGCACTCCGGTTCACGAATTCGTGGACATGATGGTGATATGAACATCGCACATCGCAACGCGAGTTTCACGGCCTTCAGGCAATCGAAGCACAAACGAGGAAGCTGATCATGGCGCACAACCTGCACAACACCCTCCAGCCGCTCAAGGGCGGGAAGTTCTACTCGCTTCCCCAGCTGGGCAAGTCCCTGGGCCTGAAGATTGAGCGGCTGCCGATCTCGATCCGCATCGTGCTCGAATCGGTGCTGCGCAACTGCGACGGCAAGAAGGTCACCGAGGAGCACGTGCGCCAGCTCGCCAACTGGCAGCCCAGGGCCTCGCGCAGCGACGAGATTCCCTTCGTGCTGGCGCGCATCGTGCTGCAGGACTTCACCGGCGTGCCGCTGTTGTGCGACCTCGCCGCGATGCGCAACGTCGCGCACAAGATGGGCAAGGACGCCAAGGTGATCGAGCCGCTGGTGCCGGTGGACCTGGTGGTGGACCACTCGGTGCAGATCGACCACTACGGCAACAAGAACGCGCTCGACCTCAACATGAAGCTGGAATTCAAGAGGAACGAGGAGCGCTACCAGTTCATGAAGTGGGGCATGCAGGCCTTCGACACTTTCAAGGTCGTGCCCCCGGGCATCGGCATCGTGCACCAGGTGAACCTGGAATACCTCGCGCGCGGCGTGCACCAGAAGGATGGCATCTACTACCCGGACACGCTGGTGGGCACCGACAGCCATACCACCATGATCAACGGCATCGGCGTGGTGGGCTGGGGCGTGGGCGGCATCGAGGCCGAGGCCGGCATGCTCGGCCAGCCGGTGTACTTCCTCACCCCCGACGTGGTTGGGGTGAACCTCAAGGGCAAGCTGCACCCGGCATGCACCGCGACCGACCTGGTGTTGACGGTGACGGAGCTTCTGAGAGGCGCGAAAGTCGTCGGCAAATTCGTCGAGTTCTACGGCGAGGGCTGTTCGTCGCTATCGGTCACCGACCGCGCGACCATCGCCAACATGGCGCCCGAGTACGGCGCCACCATGGGCTTCTTCCCGGTGGACGACAAGACGGTGGCCTACTTCAAGGGCACCGGACGGACGGACGCGGAAATCAGCGCCTTCGAGGCCTACTACAAGGCGCAGCAGATGTTCGGCGTGCCCAAGGCTGGCGCGATCGACTACAGCCAGAACCTGGAGCTCGACCTCGCCACCGTCATGTCCTCGCTCGCGGGCCCGAAGCGCCCGCAGGACCGCATCAACCTCGACAAGATGAAGAGCACGTTCACGGGCCTGTTCTCGGCGCCTGTGAAAGAGAATGGTTTTGCAAAGGATGCTTCTGATTTAAATAAAAAATACAAAACATACGACGGCCTCGAAGTCAGCAACGGCGACGTGCTGATCGCGGCCATCACCTCCTGCACCAACACCTCCAACCCCGGCGTGCTGCTCGCCGCCGGCCTGCTGGCGAAGAAGGCGGTGGAGCTGGGCCTGACGGTGAAGCCGCACATCAAGACGTCGCTCGCACCGGGCTCGCGCGTGGTCACCGACTACCTGACCAGGGCGGGACTCCTGCCCTACCTGGAGAAGCTCGGCTTCTACCTCGCCGGCTATGGCTGCACCACCTGCATCGGCAACGCCGGGCCGCTGTCGCAGCCGATCGAGGAAACCATCGTCAAGAACGAGCTGGTTTGCGCGGCCGTTTTGTCTGGAAATAGGAATTTTGAAGCAAGAATTCACCCCAATATCCGCGCCAACTTCCTCGCCTCCCCTCCCCTCGTGGTTGCGTACGCCATCGCAGGAAGCGTTCTGAAGGATTTCAGAACCGAACCCCTGGGAAAATCGAAAGACGGCCAGGACGTCTATATCGGCCACATCTGGCCGAGCTCGGACGAAGTCCAGTCGCTCATGAAACTGGCGATGGACCCGAGCACGTTCCGCAAGCTGTACGGCGACCTCGCCAACGCGAGCCCGATGTTCAAGAAAATCTCGGCGCCTTCCGGGCAGGTGTACAGCTGGCCGCAATCGAGCTACATCGCCGAGCCGCCCTTTTTCAAGGATTTCAGCATGCAGCCCGGGCGCCCGGGCAACATCACCGGCGCCAAGGTGCTGGGCGTGTTCGGCGACTCGGTCACCACCGACCACATCAGCCCGGCCGGCTCGATCAAGCCGACCTCGCCCGCCGGCATCTACCTGCAGGAGCACGACATCGCGGTGGCGGACTTCAACAGCTACGGCGCGCGCCGCGGCAACCATGACGTCATGATGCGGGGGACGTTTGCCAACGTGCGCATCAAGAACCTCATGATTCCGGGCAGCGAAGGCGGCGTGACGAAGTACAAGAACGAAAAACTGCCGATCTACGACGCGGCGATGCGCTACATCGCCGACGGCACGCCGACCGTCATTTTCGGCGGCGAAGAGTACGGCACCGGATCTTCGCGCGACTGGGCGGCCAAGGGCACCCAGCTGCTCGGTGTCAAGGCCGTGATCACGCGCAGCTTCGAGCGCATCCACCGCTCCAACCTCGTCGGCATGGGCGTGCTGCCGCTGCAGTTCCTGGGTGACGACAGCGCCGCCTCGCTCGGCATCAAGGGGGACGAAACGATTTCGATCTCCGGCCTCGACGACATTCGCCCGCAGCAGGAGTTGACGCTTTCGATTTCATTTGTGGATGGGTCGAAAAAAGAAATCAGGGTGAAAAGCAGGATCGACACCGCCATTGAGGTGGACTACTACAAACATGGCGGCATCCTGCCCTACGTCCTGCGCGAGCTGATCTCGAAGGCCGGCCCGGCGAAGGTAAAAGCGGCCTAAGCTGCCTTCAGGAAGGCCTGGACCCTGGCGCCGAGCTTCACCAGGCGCTTCAGCACCGCGTTGTCCATGGCCAGCATCTGCCCGGCCCAGCTGGCTAGCGACTCCATGAGCGCGAGCGTTTCGCGCAGCCGCTTCTGCGTGGCTGGATCCTCGCGCGCGAACTCCCTCGACTCCACGCAATCGCGCAGGAAGGCCGCCGTCGGGTCGAACTCGCGCTCCTTCCTCTCCCGCACGATGATGCGCATCAGCTCCCAGGGTTCCTGCTCGGAGACGAAATGGTCGCGCCGGTCGCCGGCCAGGTGCGTCACCCTGACGAGGTCCCAGTTCTGCAGCTCGCGGATGCTGGTACTGACGTTCGACCTCGCCACCTGCAGGATCGCCGCGATCTCCTCGGCGTGCATCGGCCGCCCGAGCAGGTAGAGCAGCGCGTGGATCTGCGACACGGTGCGGCTGACGCCCCAGCGCGTGCCCATCTCGCCCCAGTGCAGCACGAAACGCGTCCCCAGCGCGCCGACAGCCCCGGTCAACGCCTCCCCTGCGGTATCGGTGGCAGTCATGACTTGACGCCAGCCTAGCCTTGTCATATTATTCTGTCAAGACTGAAATTACCGAAGGATAGAAAAATGAGAGTAATGGTCTTGGGCGGCACCGGGTTCATCGGCCGCAACGTCGCCGCGGCGCTGCGCGCGCGCGGCCACAGCGTGGTTATCGGCACCCGCCATCCGCGCCGCGCCCTCGCCAGGCTGCCGGCGGGCCTGCGTGACTGCGATTTGCGCGAGACCCACCTCGAGTTCCTCACCACCTGCTACGCCTGGAAACCGCTGCTGGCCGGCGTCGGCGTGGTGGTCAACGCCGTCGGCATTCTGCGCGAGCGCGGCCGCGAGACCTACGACCGGGTGCACAACATGGCGCCTGCCGCGCTCGCCGCGGCCTGCGAGCGCATGCACCTGCGCCTCATCCACGTTTCCGCCCTGGGCCTGCGCAAGCAGGCGCTGAGCGGCTTCATCCGCTCGAAAATTCTCGCCGAGCGCGCCATCGCCGCGGGCGGCGCCGACTACTCGATCGTGCGCCCTTCCCTGCTCGACGGCGAGGGCGGCTTCGGCGCCGAGTGGATCCGCCGCGTCGCGCGCTGGCCGGTGCACTTCATTCCGGATGAGGCCCTGGGCCGGATGGCGCCCATGGACGTGCGAAACCTGGGCGAAGCGATCGCGGTCCTGTGCGAAATGCGCAACAGGCCCGACTGGCGCGAGGTCGAGCTGGGCGGCAGCGCGCGGCGGACGATGGCGGAGCACCTGGCCTCGATGCGGGCACTGCACGACGATCGCCCCGCCCTGCGCGTCGGCATACCCCGCTTTCTGGCCCGGATCACGGCCCACGTGTGCGACCTCGCGCACTTCTCGCCGTTTTCCTTCGGCCACCTGGAATTGCTGCGGCGGGACAACGCGCCGCGCGTGAACCTGCTGCCGCTGCTGCTGGGCCGCGCGCCGACGCCGGTCGGACGGGAGCCGCGCGAGTTGCGCCCGGCTTACGCGTTCACGGCGATGCCCACCGGGCACCAAACCCCGGTGCCGCCGAGCCCGCAATAGCCGTCCGGATTCTTGGCGAGGTACTGCTGGTGGTAGCCCTCGGCGTAGTAGAACCCGGGGGCGGCGCGCACTTCGGTCGTGATGGAGCCGAAGCCTTGCTTGCGAAGTTCTTGCTGGAACATCTCTTTTGATTTTTCAGCCAATGAAAGCTGAAGATCATCAAAAGTGTAAATCGCCGAGCGATACTGGGTGCCTGAATCGTTGCCCTGGCGCATGCCCTGGGTCGGATCGTGGCCCTCCCAGAAGGCCTTGAGCAGCGTCTCGTAGCCGACCTGCTTCGGATCGAACACCACCAGCACCGCCTCGGTGTGGTTGGTGAAGCCGGAACAGACTTCCTCGTAGCTCGGATTCCTCGTTTCGCCGCCGGCGTATCCGACCGCGGTGCTGTAGACGCCCGGGATATTCCAGAACAGCTTTTCCGCACCCCAGAAGCAGCCCAGGCCGAATACCGCCTGCGCCATTCCCGCAGGAAACGGCGGCACGATGCGATTGCCGCTGACCGCGTGCTTCTCCGACACCGGGATTTCCTCGCTGCGGCCGGGCAACGTGCTCTCGGCGGGCAGCAGGGACTTCATTTTCTTCATGAACGCGAACACGACAACCTCCGAATCACGGACGTTAGAATTAGAGCATGAAAATATGCATTTACGGCCCCGGCGCGATCGGCGGCCTGATCGCCGCCCGCCTCGCGCAGGCCGGCCACACGGTCTCGGTCGTGGCGCGCGGAGCCCACCTTACAGCCATCCGCGAGCATGGATTGCGGATTGTTTCTGAAAAAAATGAAACTAAAGTAAGAATCAAAGCCGAACATAACCCTGCTCTGCTCGGACCGCAGGATTGCGTGATCGTGGCGGTAAAGGGCCAGAGCCTGCCCGAGGTCGCCGCGGGCATCGCGCCGCTGCTCGGACCGGACACTTCGATCGTCACTGCCATGAACGGCGTGCCGTGGTGGTTTTTCGACCGCCTCGCATTCGGCGACGGCAAGCTGCGGCTGGAGAGCCTGGATCCGGGCGGCCAGCTCACGCGCGCCATGCCCACCGAGCGCATCGTCGGCTGCGTCGTGCACCTGGCCGCCTCCACGCCCGAGCCCGGCGTTATCCGCCACAGCATGGACGAGCGCCTGATCCTCGGCGAACCCGGCGGCAGGAATACCGCGCGCACGCAGGCCATCGTCGCGGCGCTGAAGGAAGCGAAGTTCGAAACCGTCGCCACCGCCACCATCGAGAAGGAATTCTGGGTGAAGCTGCTCGGCAACATCAGCTTCAATCCGGTCGCCGCGCTGACGCTCGCCACCGCCAACCGGCTCATCGCCGACGAGTACGTCAAGGCCTACATGGTGTCGATCATGCACGAGTGCCTCGCCATCGGGCGCGCGGTCGGCGTCGACGCCGCCATCGACCCGGAAGCGCGCATGGAAATGGCGCGCAGGCTCGGCGCCTTCAAGCCCTCGACCCTGCAGGACATGGAAGCGGGTAAAAGCCTCGAAATCGACGGCCTGCTCATCGGCACGCTCGAGATCGCGCGCAAAGCCGGCGTCGCCGCGCCCTTCACCGAAAGCCTCGCCGGCCTCGCGCGCCTGCGGGCCGAATCAACGGGGCAATACCGCTAAGTGACACAAAACCCGCATCGGGTGTGCGTTGCGCCGATGATGGACTGGACGGACTTCATTGGCGGTGTCCCGTTGTTAGTTGAAGGTTTTGGGGTGGCGGGGTGCATAGGTTAAGCGGCTTGGCTGTGCCGATCAACCGGTTGCTCGGTACGCCCGAGG
>SBAS01000096.1 GCA_005240145.1 Nitrosomonadales bacterium
CAGCGTGTACAGCGCCCTCTTTGCCTTCGACATTTCCGCCCCCCTTGCTCAAAGTTTAGTCGCCCAGCAAGGGATACGTTTTTCGGGGGCAAGGTCAGGGCGGGCTTACACTGGCGCGGTGTACTCCAAGGACGCTGGCGCTATGGGTGGCGCTATGGAACCCGGTATTGCCCCGGTTCCCACTATGAGCATCAACCTAATCGCGCGCTATCTGGAGCGCATGCTCAGCGCCTGAATCAGTCCTTGCGCTCAAGTACCACGGCTAGTTCCGCCAGCCCTCTCGGATGCGTGGTGCGAGGGTAAGGCGGCTTCGGCCAGCCCCAGCGCGGCTCCGGGAACAGGGCGCGCATGGCGTTGATGTCGCAGTGGTAGGGCGGGCCCTGGATTTGGCCGTCGGCGGCATCGGGGCGGAGGAACTGGACGAATAGCGCGAACAGCCTGCCGCCGGGCTTCAGCCAGCGCTGCATCCGGTCGGCGTAGTCGCGCCACTGGTCCGGGTACAGCGCGCACAGGCAGGTCTGTTCGTAGATGACGTCGAAAGGACGGTCTGGCTGCCAGGCAAGTGCGTCGGCTTCGACCAGGTTCGCTTTCAGGTTCTGGTCTTCCAGATGCTGGCGTGTGCGGGCAATGGCTTCGGCTGAATAGTCGAGCGCCGTGACATCGAATCCTTCCTGGGCCAGCACCGCGACTTCGTAGCCCGAGCCGCAGCCGGGCACGAGGATGCGGCAGGGCTTCAGGGCGCCCACAAGAAGCCAGATGCCCAGTTGCGGATTGGCGGCGCCCCGATCCCAGGGCGTGTTGCCCTCGGCGAAGCGCTGGTCCCAGAAGTTGCGCGTGGGGCCGACCATGGTGGCGAAATCTTATATCCTCGGCGCCCCATGGCGCCGATCCACTTCGACCCGGCACTCCCGGTCAACCAGAAGCGCGAAGAAATCGCGCGCGCGATTGCCACGCACCCGGTGGTGATCGTCTGCGGCGAGACCGGCTCTGGAAAAACCACGCAAATCCCCAAGATCCTGCTCGAGATGGGGCGCGGCAGCGCGGGCCGCATCGGCCACACCCAGCCGCGGCGCATCGCGGCGCGCTCGGTCGCGGCGCGCATCGCCGAGGAGCTGAAGGTCGAACTGGGCGACCTGGTCGGCTACAAGGTGCGCTTCAACGACCGCGTGCGTGGTGGCACCGTCCTCAAGCTCATGACCGACGGCATCCTGCTCGCCGAGACGCAGGGCGACCCGCAGCTGCGCGCCTACGACACCCTCATCGTGGATGAAGCGCACGAGAGAAGCCTGAACATCGATTTCCTGCTGGGCTATCTGAAGCAACTGCTCGAGAAGAGAAACGACCTGAAAGTCATCGTGACCTCCGCCACCATCGACGCGGAGAAATTCTCGCGTCATTTCGGCGGCGCGCCGGTGATCGAGGTTTCGGGGCGCCTCTATCCGGTGGAGGTGCGCTACCGCCCGGTGGCAGGCGACAAGGAGGACACGACGCGCGAGGAGGAGGAGCAGGCGCTCGCCGCCGCGGTGGCCGAACTCTGCCGCAGCGGGCAGGGCGACGTGCTGGTGTTCCTGCCCGGCGAACGCGAAATCCGCAAGGCGGCGGAAGTCCTCGGCAAGGCCATCAAGGGCGTGGAAATCCTCCCGCTCTTTTCGCGCCTTTCGGTGGCAGAGCAGGACCGTGTGTTCCATCCGGGCGGCGCGCAGCGCGTGGTGCTCGCCACCAACGTCGCGGAGACTTCTCTCACTGTGCCGCGCATCCGCTACGTGGTGGATACGGGCCTTGCACGCGTCAAGCGCTATAGCTACCGCAACAAGGTCGAGATGCTCCAGGTCGAGAACATTTCGCAGGCCTCCGCCAGCCAGCGCTCGGGGCGCTGCGGTCGCGTCGCCGACGGCATCTCCGTGCGCCTGTATGCCGAGGAGGATTTCAAGGCGCGGCCGCCCTTCACCGACCCCGAACTGCTGCGCTCGTCTCTCGCCGCGGTGATCCTGCGCGCGCTCAGCCTGAACCTGGGGAAGGTCGAGGACTTTCCGTTCCTCGATCCGCCCAGCCCGCGTGCCATCGCCGACGGCTATGCCCTGTTGCATGAACTGGGCGCGGTGGATGAGGAGAATGCGCTGACCGATACCGGGCGCGAACTCGCGCGCCTGCCTCTCGACCCGCGCGTCGGCCGCATGCTGGTCGCCGCGCGCAGCGAGGGTTGCCTGGAGCAGATGCTCGTGGTCGCGGCGGCGCTGTCGGTGCAGGACCCGCGCGACCGGCCGCTCGACAAGGCCGCCGCCGCGGACCAGCGGCACGCGAAGTTCGCCGACGAGCGCTCCGACTTCCTCGGTTACCTGAAGCTCTGGAAAGCCTTCGGCCAAGGCGCTTCCCCGTCGCGCAAGCAGTGCCGGGAAAATTTCATTTCCTATGTGCGGATGCGCGAGTGGCGCGACATCCACGCCCAGCTGCGCCAGGCGGTGGAGGAACTCGAATGGCGCCTGTCTGGCGTCAACCTGGAAAAACCCGAAGGCATCCGCGCGGTGCACCGGGCGCTGCTTTGCGGGCTGCTCGGCAACGTGGGCATGAAAGACGAGCCGGGCAGCAACTACACCGGCGCGCGCGGCATCAAGTTCTGGGTGCATCCCGGCTCGGGCACGAAGAAGCCCGGGAAATGGGTCATGGCAGCGGAGCTGGTCGAAACCACGCGACTGTTCGCCCGCAACGTGGCGAGCGTGGACCCGCGCTGGATCGAGGAACTCGGCGCCCACCTCATCAAGCGCCACCGCGAGCGGCCGCATTGGGAGAAGACGCGCGCCCAGGTGGTGGCGGCCGAGCGCGGCACCCTCTACGGCCTGCCGGTGTACGCCGACCGCCGCGTGCACTACGGCCCGATCGACCCCAAGCTGTCGCGCGAAGTCTTCCTGCGCTCCGCCCTGGTCGAGGGGGAATTCGAGACCCGGGCGCCGTTCTTCGCGCACAACCAGCGCCTGCGCAAGGAGATCGAGCGGCTCGAGCACAAATCGCGCCGGCCGGACATCCTGGTGGATGAAGAACTGATCTACGCGTTCTACGGCGCGCGGGTGCCCGAGGGCATCACCAACGGCGCCGACTTCGAGAAGTGGCGCAAGGAAGCCGAGCGCGCGCAAAGCGGCCTGCTGCAGCTGCGGCGCGAAGACCTCATGCGGCACGAGGCGGCGGGAATCACCACCGAGAATTTTCCGCATGAATTCCAGCTCGGGCCAAACCTGCTCGCGCTCGAGTACCACTTCGAGCCGCGCTCGCCAAAGGACGGCGTGACGATGACCGTGCCGGTGGCGCTGCTCAACCAGGTGCCGGTGGCGCGCTGTGAGTGGCTCGTGCCGGGGCTGCTGAAGGAAAAAGTCCTGGGATACGCCAAGGGCGTGCCGCAGCGCCTGCGCCATAAACTCGGCCCGCTGGCGGAATTTGCCCAGGCCTTCGCGCAGGCGGTGCCTGCTTCCGACACGCCGCTCGCCGCAGCCCTCGCGCGCTACATCCGCGCCGAGTTCAACCTCGAAATGCCGACGGACGCCTTCCGCCCGGACTCAGCGCCGCCCCACCTGCAGATGAACTTCCGCATCGTGGACGAAGACGGCCGGCAGCTCGCGATGGGCAGGAATCTGGTGATTTTGAAAGGGGAAATTGGATTCAAGATTGAAAAAATTCTTGCCAAGGAAAGTCAAACGCGAAGCGTTGAGCGCTATGACAGCTGGAGCTTCGGCGACCTGCAGGAAGTGATGGAGATCGAGCGCGGCGGGCACACGCTGCTCGGTTATTCCGCGCTGCAGGATGAAACGGAGGGCGTGAGCCTGCAGGTATTCGACTCGCCGGAGCGCGCGCGCGAAGTGCACCGCGCCGGGGTGCTGCGTTTGCTCGCGATCGCGTTTCGGGAACGGGTTCGTGACCTCGAGAAGGTCCTCGGCAAGGACATGACGCTGGCGGCCGTGAAAGACGACATCGTGACTGCCGCGTTCGGCCGGACCTTTCTCGCCGAGTCCCTGCCCATGCGGCAGGCCGAATTTGCGCTGCGAGTGCAGGAGGGCCGCAATCGCCTGAACCTGATCGCGCAGGAGATGCAGCGCCTGGCGCAGAACATTCTTGCCGAACACGCGCAGGTGCAAAAACGCATCGCTGGTGTGCAAAAGGCGTATCCGCAGGCGGCTGAGGACGTGAAGCAGCAGTGCGCGCGCCTGCTGCACACAGGATACCTCGCCCGCGTGCCCTGGGAACGGCTGCAGCATTTCCCGCGCTATCTCAAGGCCGCCGTCCTGAGATTGGACAAACTGCGCACGGAACCGGCGCGCGATGCGCAGCGCATGGCCGAGCTGGCGCCGCTGGAGCAGGGATTGCGGCGCGAACTCGGGTCGCGCGCGAAGCTGGGCGGCGCGGTGCGTACCGCGGCGGAACTCGAGCAGTTCGGCTGGCTGTTGGAGGAACTGCGTGTGTCGCTCTTCGCGCAGGAACTGAAGACGCCGGTGCCGGTTTCGGTCAAGCGCCTGGCCAAGCTGTGGCAAAGTATCCGCAAATGAGCCGCATTTTCGCCGCGATTGCCTTTGCTTTCGTCAACCTGCTGCATCCGCGCATGCTCTGGCTGATGCTCTGGCCATTGCTGGTGGCGCTGTTCCTCTGGGGCCTGGCTGCCTTCTTCTACTGGGTGCGCGTGGCGCTATGGCTCGCGGGCCATTTCCGGCAGTGGACCGAGTCCGGCGTGTTCCTCGTGCGCTTCGATGGCGGTGACGCGCTGGTGTTTGCCGCGCATGTCATCCTCGTTCTGGTGTTCGTGCCCGCCGTCTACCTCACGGCGCTGTTGATTCTCAGTGTCTTCGGCATGACGGAAATGGTTGAGCACGTCGCGGCGCGTCGCTTCCCCCAACTCGCGCGCCGGCGCGGCGGCGGAATCGCAGGCAGCGCGTGGAACGCGATCGTGGCGCTGGCGGGCATGCTGCTGCTGGCGACCGTCAGCTTGCCCTTGTGGGTGGTTCCGCCGCTCTGGCCCCTGATTGCCGTGGCCATTTTCGCCTGGGTGAACCAGCGGGTGCTGCGCTATGACGCACTGGCCGAGCACGCCACTGCCGTTGAAATGAAGGCGATCTTCGCCAGGCAGCGCAAATCGCTCTACATCCTGGGCGTGCTGTTCGCGCTACTCGCCTACGTACCTCTTGCAGGCATCATCGCGCCGGTGCTGTTCGGCCTCGCCTTCATCCACCTCCTGCTGGCCGACCTGGATGCGCTGCGCCAGGCGCCGATCGAGGGCGAGGTGGTCCGGCTCTAGGCCCGGCCTATAGCGCCGTCACGGGCAGGTCCAGCTCGCGCACCGCGCCCACCAGCTTCTCCAGCGCCGCCGGGCGGTGGAAACCGCGGCGCGAGGCGAGCGCGACGCGCCGCACGGGGCAGGGCGCGGAGAACTCGATCGATTTCACCAGCGGGCTGACGTGGCGCGCGGTGAGCGCGGTCGCCGGCAGGACCGAGATGCCCAGGCCCGAGGCCACCATGCTGCGCAGCGTCTCGAGTGAATTTCCCTGGCGGCCGGCTTCGGGAGGGCGCGAGAACTCGTTGCAGGCGTCCAGCACCTGGTCGCGGAAGCAATGGCCCACCGGCAGCAGGAGCAGCTCGCCCGCGTCCAGTTCCTCCACCGCGACGGATTTCTTGCGCGCCAGCGCGTGTTTCGCCGGGGCGACGGCGCGGAACTTCTCTTCGTACAGCGGCACGGTCTCGATGCCGGGTCCGCCGTAGGGCAGGGCGAGGATCACGGCCTCGAGCTCGCCCGCCTTGAGCATGCGGTCCAGGTTCGCCGTGGTGTTCTCCTCCACATCGAGCGGCATCTCGGGCGCATCGCGGCGCAGCGCCGCCACCAGTTGCGGCAGCAGGTAGGGCGCGATGGTGTGGATGATCCCCAGGCGCAGCACGCCCTTGAGCGGGTCGCGACCCTGGCGCGCCACCGTCTTTACCCGCTCGGCTTCTTCCAGCGTGCGCCGCGCCTGCGCGACGATCTGCGCGCCCGCCTCGGTGAGGAACACGCCGCGTTTCCCGCGTTCAAACAAGGTGACGCCCAGTTCCTCTTCGAGGTTCTTCACGGACGCGGACAAACTGGGCTGCGAGACGTGGCAGCGTTCGGCCGCGTGGCCGAAGTGGCGCGTTTCGGCCACCGCAACGATATATCTGAGTTCGGTGAGGGTCATAGGAAAGGGCTATCGAGCCTATGCTAGCAAAGGCGTCGCTAGAATGGCGCCATGGCATTTGGCGCTTTGGTCATCGGTGATGAAATCCTGGTCGGCAAGCGCCAGGACAAGCACCTGTCGTTCATCATCCAGGCGCTCGCCCAGCGCGGCCTGCGCCTCGCCTGGTGCGAGTACCACGGCGACGATCCGGAGCGGCTGACCGCGGCGCTCAGGCGCAGTTTCGCCTCGAGCGACGTGGTGTTCTCCTTCGGCGGCATCGGCGCGACACCCGATGACCACACGCGCCAGTGTGCCGCAGCGGCGCTGGGCGTCCAGACCGTGCTGCACCCTGAAGCGGAGCGCGAGATCCGCGGCCGCTTTGCCGGCGAGACCACGCCGCAGCGCCTCAAGATGGGCGAGTTCCCGCTCGGCGCCGAGATCATTCCCAATCCCTTCAACCGCATCCCGGGATTTACCGTCCGGGAGCACTGGTTCGTGCCGGGATTCCCGCAGATGGCCTGGCCGATGCTGGAGTGGGTGCTGGACACGAAGTACCGAAATCTCTTCGATCGCGACCGCTGGGCCGAGGCTTCGGTGATCGTCTACCTGCCCGAGTCCACCATTGCGCCGCTGATGGTGGAGATCAACGCCAAGTACAAGGGCCTGAAGGCCTTCAGCCTGCCCAGCATGGGCGCAGATGCCGCCGACGCTTCGCGCCGCCATATCGAGCTCGGCGTGCGCGGGACACCAGCCGAAGTCGAACCGGCGATGGCAGACATCCGGCGAGGAATCCAGGCGCTGGGCGGGCGGCTTGAGGAAAGCGGAACGGTGCGTCACGCCTCTTGACCACTCTTATGACCATGGGCATAATAGTGGTCATTCGTTTCGTGGAAGGATCGGCATGACCACCATTCAAGCCTCCGAGTTCAAGGCCAAATGCCTCGCGCTGATGGACCAGGTCGCGCGCACTGGCCAGACCATCGTCGTCACAAAGAACGGCAGGCCGGTCGCCGAGCTGCGTGCGCACCGCCCGCCGCGCGCCAAGTCGCTCATCGGCCTGCACAAGGGGCGAATCGGCATCCACGGCGATATCGTGTCGCCGATCGGCTCGCGGCTCTGGGAAGCCATGCGGTGATCGTGCTGGATACGCACGTCCTGGTATGGGCGGCGAGCGACGATCGAAAGCTCGGCCGCAAGGCGCGCGCGCTGATCGACCAGCTCTGGGCAATCGGCAAGGTCGCCGTGCCGGCAATCGTATTCTGGGAAGTGGGTCTGCTGCAGGCGCGCCGCCGCCTGCGGCTGCCGTCACCCGTGCGCGAGTGGCGGGACGCCGTGCTCGCGGCCGGCGCGATCGAGTTGCCGCTCGACGGGATGGTCGCGGTGCGCGCGCTCGACCTTGCCGGCCTGCACGATGATCCTGCCGACCGATTCATCGTCGCCACCGCGCTGGTCCACGAAGCGGCGCTTGTGACAGCCGATGAACGATTGCTCGACTGGCGCCATGCCATGGAAAGGCATGACGCACGGAAGTAGGGCCCGCAGACACGCCTGTAGCATTGTGAAGATACGCAGGCGTAGACTTTCCGGCCAGAGTGAAACCTTCGAGTTCCATCGTCGTATTTGTGGGGGCCGTTGCCGGTCTTGCCAGCGCAGCCCTCGCGGCTAACGGCATTGCGGTCAAACGCGGTGCTGACACGACGCTCTACGGCAGCTGCGTGCCGAGCCTGGTCGCGGTGAACGCGTCGGCACAGGCGATCGATTTCCTGCAGGTCGACGTGGTGATGGCGCTGCGTGGCGGGCAGGAGCGGACGGTCGAATTGCGCTCGCGCTACCGCGACGGCATCGCGCGGCCGATCGCCCCTGGCGCGAGCGCGACGCTCAGCCAGCAGCTCGACCTGTCGGTGCCACTGGGCGCTGCCTGCTCGGCGATCGCTTCGCGGCGCGTGGTGCGCACCATTTGCGATGCCGGGGGCAGGGATTGCGCTGCCGCCGTGACCGTACAACCCTGATCGCCCGGCGACAGGCAAAAAAAGCCCCGCGCGAGGCGGGGCTTTTCGTTACGGCTGTGCCTGAAGACTTAGGCGGCTTTCTTCGACTTGGTCATGCCCTTCACCGTCTCGGTCGCGGCGGCAACGTTGGCTTCCGCGATTTCAGTCGCCTGCTTGGTGACCTTGTTGAAGTTGTCGTAGGCCGAGTTCGCGGCGGCGAGCATCTGCTTGACCGCGCTCACGGCGACATCCGAGCCGGCCGGGGCGTTCTTGGCGGCCTTGTCCAGCAGCGAAACGAAGTTCTCGTTCCACTCGGTGACGCGGCGCTCGGTGGCCTTGGTAAACTCGGTGTTGTTCTGCGTCGCCACTTCGTACATGCTCTTCGAGTAGGCAATCGCCTTCTCGATCGCGGGCTGGGCGAAGGTGCTCTGCAGGTTTACCAGCTCCTGCACGTCCTTGGCCCCGGCCAGCGCGCGGGTGTTGGCGATCGAGTCTTCGAACACGGCCTTGACGGCGTTGGCGTTGAGGCTCGCGAATTTCTCGAACGCGGCAAACTGGCTGGTCGCGAGCGAAAGGATCGCGTCCATGTTCGCCTTGGTGGAGGCTTGGATCTGCTCGGGGGTCACGTACATTTGGATCTCCTGTTGAGTTCGGTGAAGTAATCTTTTCGGGCGAATTGTGCGCCGCAACAATACGAATTCTATGCTTAATATCAATGAAGTCAAGAATATTGTGCACTGCAGCATATTATATTGGTGTTACGCAAAAAGGGTATGAAACTACAAGGATTTAGCCCAAAGTCAGGGCCCACTAACTTCTGATGGACGCCCGCTCACAGGAACATTTGCCGGCCCGGCTCTGGTGGGTTCTGGCTGGCCTGACGCTGGTCTGGGGCTTCAACTGGACCGCGATGAAGGTGGCGATCGCCGACATCGAGCCGCTGACCTTCCGCACCCTGTGCCTGGGGTTGGGCTCGGGCGTGCTGTTTGCATTCCTGCGCGCCGGTGGCCAGCCCCTGGCGATCCCACGCGACCAGTGGGGGCGCCTGGCGCTGCTCGCCCTCTTCAACATCACCTGCTGGAACATCCTGGTGGTCTACGGCCTCAGCCTGCTGCCCTCCGGCCGCGCCGCGATCCTCGCCTACACCATGCCCGCCTGGGCGATACCGCTCTCGGTGCTGCTCCTGGGAGAGCGCCTCACGGCGCGCAAGCTGCTCGGCCTGGCGCTGGGGATGGCGGGCATGGTCCTGCTCGTATGGGACGAGTTCCAGCGCATCCAGGGTGCGCCACGCGGCGCGCTGCTGGTGCTGGGCGCGGCGTTCACCTGGGCGATCGGCACGATCCTGCAGAAGAAGTATCCGGTGCGCGCGCCCCTAGCCGGTTACACGGCCTGGATCATGCTGCTAGGCGGAGTGCCGATCTACATCGGCGCGTTGCTGTTCGAGGATTTCAGCAAGCTCGCCGATGTGAGCCTGCCCTCGGCCCTGGGCGCCGCCTACAACGTGCTGCTGAGCTTCGCCTGGGCGCACTGGGCCTGGATCAAGCTCGCCACCAGCGTCTCGGTGACGGTGTTCTCCCTCAGCATGCTGGTGATTCCGGTGGTGGGCGTGTTCAGCGGCATGCTGTTCCTCGGCGAAAGTCCGGGCTGGCCCGAGTACACGGCGCTCGGCTTTGTGCTGGGGTCGCTCGCCACCGTGGTCGTGCCGCAGAGAAAAGTACCTTAAGCCGGCGCGGCGAGCGCCCGGGTGCGCGGGATGCGGGTCGGCTCCCAGGCGCGAACCGCCCATGGCAGAAGTTCTCCCGGCGGCAAGCCCGCGGGCGCGTTCATGCCGAGGAATTCGAGTGCGGCCGCGATCTCCCCGGGCCCGGCATCGGCGGCGCGTGTCTGCTTGGAGAGCTTTTCCCCCGCGGCGCTGGTTGCCACCGGCACATGCAGGTAGCGCGGCGTCGCTGCGCCGAGCAGGCGCTGCAGGAGGATCTGGCGCGCGGTCGAATCGAGCAAATCGGCGCCGCGCACCACGTCGGTGACTCCTTGCGCGGCATCGTCCACGACCACCGCGAGTTGATAGGCGAAGACGCCATCCGCGCGCAGCAGGACAAAGTCGCCGATTTCGCGTTCGACCGACTGCCGCATCTCGCCCTGCACGCGATCCGAAAAACGGATCGGCTCCGCACCGGTGCGCAGGCGCACCGCGCGCGCGGTTTTTCCCGGCGCAAGGCCGCTCCTGCAGGTGCCGGGATAAATGCGCGAGCCGTCGATTGCGAGCGCGGAGTCCTCTAGTTCCTTGCGTGTGCAGCCGCAGGGATAGACCTGTCCCTGCAGTTTTCCGAGCGCATCCCGATACCGCTCGAGCCGTGCGCTCTGGTAGACGACGGGACCGTCCCACGCCAGTCCCATGGACTCAAGTTGGCGCAGGATCGCGTCGGCGGCGCCGGGGATAACCCTCGGTGAGTCGAGGTCTTCCATGCGCAGAAGCCAGCGGCCGCCAGCCTGCCGCGCGTCCATCCAGCTCGCCAAAGCGGCCACCAGAGAACCGAAATGCAGCGGACCGGTAGGGGAGGGAGCGAAACGACCGACGTATGCCATGTCCGCTTGAAGCGATGGGGATAGCCCCAATATACACTTCGACTTTCTCGCGAAAAGGATCGCAAAAATGGCGACGCTGGAGCTGACCAAGGACAATTTCGAGCAGACGATCAATGGCAACCCGATCGTCATTATCGACTTCTGGGCGCCCTGGTGCGGGCCTTGCCGCGGCTTCGCGCCGGTATTCGAAAAAGCGTCCGAATCCCATCCCGACATCGTCTTCGCCAAGGTGAATTCCGACGAGCAGCAGGAACTTGCCGGCAGCTTCAATATCCGTTCGATTCCCACGCTGATGGTATTCCGCGAGAAAGTGATTCTGTTCCAGCAGGCGGGCGCGCTGCCCGGCCAGGCGTTGGAGCAGGTGCTCGCGCAGGCGAAGTCCATTGACATGGCGAAAGTCCACCAGGAAATAGCGCAGCAACAAGCCGCGCAGTGATCGAACTGCGCCGGGGGACCGAGCGCGGCCACGCCATGCACGGCTGGCTCGAGTCCCACCATTCGTTCTCGTTCGCCGACTACTACGACCCTGCGCACATGGGCTTCAGCGCCCTGCGCGTCATCAACGAGGATCGCATCCAGCCCGGCACCGGCTTTGGCACGCACGGCCACCGCGACATGGGGATCATCAGCTACGTGCTGGAGGGAGCCCTCGGGCACAAGGACTCGATGGGCACCGGCTCCACCATCGTGCCGGGAGACGTGCAGCGCATGAGTGCGGGACGCGGCGTGCAGCACAGCGAACGGAACCACGACCAGACCGGCGTCACCCACTTCCTGCAGATCTGGATCGAGCCGAATGTGCGCGGCATCGCGCCGGGCTACGAGCAGAAGCATTTCGATGCCGCCTCGAAGCGCGGCCGGCTGCGCCTGGTCGCCTCGCCCGACGGCGCGCAGGGCTCGGTGGTGATCCACCAGGACGTGCGCATCTATGCCGGCTTGTTCGACGGCGCCGAACGCGCGCAGCAGGCGCTGGCGCCGGGCCGCAATGCCTACGTGCACCTCGTGCGCGGCAAGCTGACGGTAAACGGGACCCCGCTGGCGGGCGGCGACGCGCTCAAGGCGAGCGGCATTGCCGAGCTTATTCTGGAAAAGGGCGCGGGCGCCGAAGTGCTACTGTTCGACCTGCCATGAGCGGTACCCGCAGCGAGAAGGACTCCTTCGGCCCGATCGACGTGCCGGCGGACCGGCTGTGGGGCGCGCAGACCGAGCGCAGCCGGCGTTTCTTCCGCATCTCCGGCGAGCGCATGCCGCTCGCGGTGGTCCACGCGCTCGCGCTGGTGAAGCGTTCGGCGGCGCGCGTCAACGCCTCGCTCGGCCTGCTCGAGGCGAAGAAATCGGAGGCGATCGTGCGCGCCGCCGACGAAGTGCTGGCCGGGCGCCACGACGAGGAGTTTCCGCTCGTGGTCTGGCAGACCGGCTCGGGCACGCAGTCGAACATGAACGTGAACGAGGTAATCGCGAACCGCGCCTCCGAGATCATGGGCGGCGAGCGCGGGCCCAGGCGCCTGTTGCACCCGAACGACGACGTCAACCTCGGCCAGTCGTCGAACGACGTATTTCCCACCGCGATGCACGTCGCCGCGGCGCGCGCGCTGCACGCCGAGGTGATTCCGGCACTCGACCGCCTGAGTGCCGCGCTGGCGGCAAAACGCGACGCCTTCGCGTCCATCGTCAAGATCGGCCGCACCCACCTGCAGGACGCCACGCCGCTCACGCTGGGCCAGGAGTTCTCCGGCTATGTCGCACAACTCGAGCACGCGCGCGAGGCACTGGACGCGGTGCAGCCCGGCTTGTACCAGCTCGCGATCGGCGGCACTGCCGTCGGCACCGGCCTCAACACGCACGCGGAGTTCGGCGTGCGGGTGGCGGCCGAGGTTGCGCGCATGGCGGGGCTGCCGTTCGTACCGGCGCCGAACAAGTTCGCCGCGCTGGCGGGGCACGAGGCGCTGGTGTTCGCGCACGGCGCGCTGAAGACCCTTGCCGCGGCGCTGACGAAGATCGCCAACGATGTGCGCTTGCTCGCTTCGGGTCCGCGCTCGGGCATCGGCGAGATCTCCCTGCCAGAAAACGAGCCCGGCAGCTCGATCATGCCGGGCAAGGTCAATCCGACGCAGGCCGAGGCGATGACCATGCTCTGCGCCCAGGTGTTCGGCAACGACGTCGCGCTCAACATCGGCGGCGCCTCCGGCCACTTCGAGCTGAACGTCTACAAGCCGCTCATCATCAACGCCTTCCTGCAAAGTGCCCGGCTCCTCGCCGACGGCATGACCAGTTTCGAGGAGCATTGCGTGCGCGGCATCGCCGCCAATGCAGCGCGCATTCGCGAGCAGCTCGGGCGTTCGCTGATGCTGGTGACCGCGCTTGCGCCCCACATCGGCTACGACAAGGCCGCGGAAATCGCGAAAAAGGCGCACCAGGAAGGCACCACGCTGCGCGAAGCCGCCGCCAAGCTTGGCTACGTGAAGGAAGCCGACTTCGACCGCTGGGTGAGGCCGGAGGACATGGTTTGAGTTCGGTCGTCGTACTCATATCGGGGCGTGGCAGCAACCTGCAGGCGCTCATCGACGCCGGTATTCCCGTAACGGCCGTCATCAGCAACGTCGCGGGCGCGGGCGGGCTCGCCATCGCGGCGCGCCACGGCATCCCGACGCTGGTGGTAAAGCACGGGGATTTCCCGACGCGCGAGGCGTTCGAGAAGGTGCTCGCGGCCGAGGTCGATCGCTTCGCGCCGACGCTCGTGGCGCACGCGGGCTTCATGCGCATCGTTACCGCCGGCTACGTCGAGCGCTATGCAGGCCGCATGCTGAACGTGCATCCGTCGCTGCTGCCCTCATTCACGGGCTTGCGCACGCATGAACGCGCGCTCGCGGCCGGTGTCAAAGTGCATGGCTGCAGCGTGCATTTCGTGACGCCCGAACTCGATTCGGGCCCGATCGTGATCCAGGCCGCGGTCCCGGTGCTGCCGGGCGACACGGTGGAGAAGCTGGCGGCGCGGGTGCTCAGGCAGGAACACGTCGTCTATGCGCGTGCGGTGAAGTGGTTTCTCGAAGTCAGGCTCGTCGTCGCGAACGGCGCCGTAAGCGTTAAGGGAAATGATGCGCAATTCGTGTTTGACGCTAGTCCTTAGCTTTGCCTGCGCCGTCGCCGCCGCGGCGCCGCCGCAGCGGGTCGAGATCGGCTATGAAATTGCGCGCCAGGGATCGGTCCTCGCCGAGGTGAACCAGCGCCTGGAGCACGATGGGCGCAGCTACCGCCTGTCCGAAACCTGGAAGGGCAAGGGCGTGCTCGCCTTGCGCGGCGAAGCGACGCGCATGAGCCAGGGCGCGGTCGCGGCCGACGGCCTGCGCCCGGCGAAATTCGAGGATAAGCGGCCCGGACGCGACACCCGGCAGGCCGAGTGGGTCCCCTCCGCGAAGACCGCGACGCTGCTGCGCCAGGACCAGCTCAGTTTCATGTGGTCCCTTGCTTTCGCGCCGCCGCGCGGCACGGTGACGGCGAGCGTCGCCGACGGCAAGCGCGTGACCTCCTACACCTACGACATGGCCGGGCGCGAACGCGTCAGGACGCCGGCGGGTGAATTCGATGCGCTCAAGCTCGTCAAGCGCCGCGATAGTCCAGAGGACAAGACCACCGAGATCTGGCTTGCCGCCGACCGCCAGTACCTGCCGGTGCGCATCCTCATCGTCGAGAAGGACGGCACGCGCATCGACCAGGTCGCGGTGAAGATTTCAGCGCAGTGAGGCCGACCCGGCCCCTGCTCGCGCACGCCGCCACGGCGCTCGCGGAACTGCTGACGTTCTCGCGCCCCGCGGACCAGGCCTTGTCGGCCTATTTTCGTGCCCACCGCAATCTCGGCCAGCAGGACCGTGCCTTCATCGCTGAAACGGTGTTCGCGGTCCTGCGACGCAAGCGCTCGCTGGAAGCGGCCGCGGGCAGCGCCGCGCCGCACGCGCTCGCCGTCGCGGCGCTGATCCGCGTCTTCGGCCTTTCGGGCAGGGCGCTCGAGGAAAGCGACGCGGCGCTCGCCACCCGGGTCAAATCCGCGCAGGGAGAAATCCTTGCCGAGGCCGTGCAAGCTGACCTGCCCGATTGGCTCTGGCTGCGCCTCGCCGCTGAGTACAGTGCCGCCGAAGCCATGGCCATCGCGCGGGGACTGCTCAACCCCGCGCCGCTCGACCTGCGCGTGAATCTGGCCAAGCTATCGAGGCAGGAAGCGCTCGATCGCCTCGAACTCGAAGCTTCGCCGACGCCGCATTCGCCCGCCGGCATCCGCCTGAAGGGCAAGCCGCAGATCAACCGCCACGCGCTGTTTCTGGACGGCTCGCTGGAAGTGCAGGATGAAGGCAGCCAGCTGCTCGCCTACCTGCTTGCGCCTCGGCGCGGCGAGATGGTTGCGGATTTCTGCGCCGGTGCGGGCGGCAAGACGCTTGCCCTGTCGATGTTGATGCACGGCGCCGGCCGCATCTACGCCATGGACGTATCGGAAAAGCGGCTGCGCGAACTCGCGCCGCGCGCGGCGCGCGCGGGAATATCCAACGTGCATCCGATCGTGCTTTCGGGCGAGGGCGACATCCGCGCCAAGCGCCTCAGCGGCAAGCTCGACCGCGTGCTGGTCGATGCCCCGTGCAGCGGATTCGGCACCTTGCGGCGCAACCCGGACCTGAAATGGCGCCACGCTGAAGGCGCGGTGGCCGAGCTTGCGGCGAAACAGGCGCGGATCCTGAAGGCCGCGGCGAAGCTGCTCAAGCCCGGCGGGCGCCTGGTCTACGCGACGTGCAGCATCCTGGCCGAGGAGAACGAGGCGGTGGCGGACCGCTTTGCCGCGGATCATCCGGATTTCCAGGCGCTTTCCTGCACGCAACTGCTGGCCACGCAGCGCGTCGACCTCGACACCGGCGAGCGGCTGCGTTTGTGGCCGCACCGGCACGGCACCGACGGTTTTTTTGCCGCAGCGTTCGTGAGGGGCGCGGGGAAACGAAATTCCCTTTCTACAACGGGAGGTTAGGATGCTGCAAGGCAACAGCACCGAAGGGGTGCGCAATAGTGCAGGAAGTTGACCTTTTCTCAAGATACAAGGGATTGGGGTTCGCGTAGAATCCGCCCGGCCCGTCTGCAAAAGACGACATAACAAAGGCACCTGATGCTACTCAACGGTTTGCTGGACCTTCCATGGTGGGGATTGGTGCTTGTCGCGCTCGGCCTCACGCACATCACGATTGCCGCGGTAACCATCTATCTGCACCGGAATCAAGCCCATCGCGCCCTCGACCTGCATCCGGCGGTGTCGCATTTTTTCCGCCTGTGGCTGTGGCTCACCACCGGGATGGTGACCAAGGAATGGACCGCGATCCACCGCAAGCACCACGCCAAGTGCGAGACCGAGGAAGACCCGCACAGCCCGCAGATTCACGGCATCAACCGCGTGTTGTGGACCGGCGTGATGTTGTATGTGAAGGAGTCGCATTACCCGGAAACCATGGAGCGTTACGGTCACGGCACGCCGGAGGATTGGGTCGAGCGCAACGTGTACGCGCGCCACTCGGTGCTGGGCCTGTGGCTGATGGGCGCGGTCAACATCGCGCTGTTCGGCCTGATTCCCGGCGCGATCATCCTGATCGTCCAGATCGCCTGGATACCCTTCTGGGCCGCCGGCGTGATCAACGGCATCGGCCATTTCTGGGGCTACCGCAACTGGGACGTCCCCAACCCTGACGCGAGCCGCAACATAACACCGATCGCGATGCTGATCGGCGGCGAGGAGCTGCACAACAATCACCACGCCTATCCGGCCTCCGCCAAGTTTTCCCTGAAGTGGTACGAGTTCGACCTCGGCTGGACTTACATCCGGGCCCTCGAAGAGGCGGGACTCGCCACCGTGAAGAAGGTGGCGCCGACGCCGCGCTTCTCCGATCCGAAACCGGTTGCCGACGAGCAGACGCTGGAAGCGGTGATCGCCAACCGCTACGACGTGCTCGCGCGCTACGCCAAGTCGCTCAAGCGTACCTACGTGCAGGAGATCGAGCGCCTGGGTCAGTGGTCACAGGAAGCCGAGGCGCTGAAGCCGGCCAAGAGCTATTTCGCGCGCCTGCAGCGGCTCACCGAGGTGGAGCGCATCCGGCTCGCCGAAGCGGTGAAGAATTCGAAGGCGCTCGCCACGGCCATCGCGATGCGCGACGAGCTGGCGGCGTTGTGGGCGCGCTCGAGCGACTCGCGCGAGCAGCTGCTCAAGCGCCTGCAGGACTGGTGCCACAAGGCCGAGACCAGCGGCGTGGTGCCGCTGGTGGAATTCAGCCACCGCCTGCGCAGCTACGCCTGATTTGAATTTCTGCTGGAAATAAAAAAAGCCCGCGTCAGCGGGCTTTTTCATTTGGGACGGACCCGGTTACTTGATCTTGCCTTCCTTGTACATGACGTGCTTGCGCGCCTTCGGATCGTATTTCATCATCTCGATCTTCTCGGGCTTGGTGCGCTTGTTCTTCGTCGTGGTGTAGTAGTGGCCGGTGCCGGCCGAGGATTCAAGCTTGATTTTTTCGCGCATCGGGGGCTCCTCAGGCTTTCGCCTTTTCCTTTTTCTTCGCCTTGATTTCGGCCAGCACTGCCTCCAGGCCGAGCTTGTCGATGCGCCGCAGCCCCGAAGTCGAGACGCGCAGCCGCACCCAGCGGCGCTCGGTCTCCAGCCAGAAACGGCGGTAGTGCAGGTTGGGCAGGAAGGTGCGGATGGTCTTGTTGTTCGCGTGCGAGACCAGGTGGCCTTTCATCGGCTTCTTGCCGGTGACATCGCAAATCCGAGGCATTGCTAACTCCGAGGTGGCGCCGAAAGGGGGCGAATTATACGCGAAAACAGGTACTTCATAACAGTCCGCGCTCGGCGAACGACAGGGTCTGGCGGCCCGCCACGATGAAGTGGTCGAGCACCTTGATGTCCACCAGGGACAGCGCCTCCTTCAGGTTGCGCGTCAGCAGCTCGTCCGCCTGGCTGGGCTGCGCCACGCCCGATGGATGGTTGTGGGCAAAGATTACCGCGGCGGCATTGGCCTTCAGGCCCGCCTTGACGATTTCGCGCGGGTAGACCGAGGTCTGCGTGAGCGTGCCGCGGAACAGCTCTTCGCAGGCCAGTACGCGGTGCTGGGCGTCGAGCCAGAGGCAGACGAAAACCTCGTGTTCGCGCTCCGCGATCGCCAGGCGCAGGTAATCCCGCACCGCGCCTGGCGAGGTGAGGGCGCTGACGCTCTGCATTTCCTGCTTCAGGCTGCGACGAGCGAGCTCCATCGCCGCCTCGAACTGCGCGCGCTTGGCCGGTCCGAGGCCTTTCACGTCTCTGAGATCGGAGGCGAACAGGCCGGCAACGCCCTTGAATCTCTCCAGCAGTTCGCGGCCCAACTCCACCGCGCTCTTGCCGGGCAGGCCCGTGCGCAGGATCACCGCGAGCAGTTCCGCGTCGCTCAGGGAGCCGGCACCCTGCGCCAGGAGCCGTTCGCGCGGCCGCTCCGCCAGCGGCCAGTCGGAAATAGCCATTCCAGTTTTCCCGTAAAATCGCCTTCCCCCGCATAACGCTGGCGACGCCCGCCCGATGACATTGAAAGGAAAGAAGATCCTGCTCGGCCTGACCGGCGGCGTCGCCGCCTACAAGGCTGCGGAGCTGGCGCGCGGGCTGGTGAAGGCCGGGGCGGACGTGCGCGTGGCGATGACGAAATCGGCGACGAAGTTCATCACGCCGACCACGCTGCAGGCGCTCACCGGCCAGGAGGTCTGGACCGACCTCTGGGACAAGCGCGTGCCCGATGCGATGGGGCATATCGAGCTGTCGCGCGACCGCGACCTCATCATCGTGGCGCCGGCGAGCGCAAATTTCATGGCCAAGGTGGCGCAGGGGCTCGCCGACGACCTGCTTTCGTCTCTGGTGCTGGCGCGCCGTTGCCCGCTGCTGCTGGCGCCGGCGATGAACGTCGAGATGTGGCAGAGCGCCGCGACACAGCGCAACGCCAAGACCCTGGCCGCCGACGGCGTGCTGCTTGCGGGCCCCGCCGCGGGCGACCAGGCCTGCGGGGAGACCGGCATGGGGCGCATGCTCGAGCCCGGGCAGATCGTCGCGCTGGTTGAATCCGGTTTTCAGCCCAAGCCGCTAGCCGGCAGGAAGGTGCTGGTGACCGCCGGCCCCACCGAGGAGGCGATCGACCCGGTGCGCGTGATCACCAACTCCAGCTCGGGAAAGATGGGATACGCGGTGGCGCGCGCCGCGCGCGAAGCCGGTGCCAGCGTCATGCTGGTGAGCGGTCCGGTGGCGCTCGCGGCGCCCGAAGGCGTGAAACGCGTGAGCGTGCGCAGCGCGGCGCAGATGTTCGACGCCGTAAAGGCGAACCTGAACGGCTGCAGCGTTTTTATCTCGGTCGCCGCGGTGGCCGACTTCAGGCCGAAGCAGGCGTCGAAGCAGAAGATCAAGAAGGGCGAGAGGCAGAGCATGATGCTGGAGATGGAGCGCAACCCCGACATCCTCGCCTGGGTAGCGGCGCAGAAGAAAGCGCCTTTCTGCGTCGGCTTCGCCGCCGAGAGCGAGAACCTGGCAAGGAACGCGAAGGAAAAGCGCAAGAAGAAGGGCATCCCGCTGCTCGCGGCCAACCTCGCGCAAGAGGCGCTCGGCTCCGACGACAACGCGATCACGCTCTACGACGACCGCGGCGCGCACGCGCTCGGGCGGGGCCCCAAGCTGGAGCAGGCGCGCAAGCTCGTGGCCCACGTCGTCTCGATGCTGAAGAAGCAAGAAAAGCGCTGATGCGCCGCCTGGACGTGAAGATCCTCGACCCGAGGATCAGCTCGATGCTGCCCCAGTACGGGACTGCGGGAGCCGCGGGCCTGGACCTGCGCGCCTGCCTGGACGCGCCGCTGGAGCTGAAGCCCGGCGACAGCCGGCTGGTGCCCTCTGGCATCGCGATCCACATCGGCGATCCTGCGTTCGCCGCGATCATCCTGCCGCGCTCCGGACTCGGGGCGAAGAACGGCATCGTGCTGGGGAATCTCGTCGGCCTGATCGACTCCGACTACCAGGGGCCGCTGATGGTTTCGCTCTGGAACCGCGGCCAGGCCGCGTTCACCATCCAGCCGATGGACCGCATCGCGCAGCTGGTGGTGGTGCCGGTGCAGCAGGTCGAATTCAACGTGGTCGAGGAATTCGAGTCCTCGAGCCGCGGCGCCGGCGGCTTCGGCAGCACCGGAAAAAGCTAGGCCAGCGAATCCGCCCAGATCGTCCGGGCCCAGTTCCAGGCGAATGTGCCCTCGGTCTCGCTGCGCGCCGCGGAAATGCCGCCCGATCCCTTCACCGCGATGAGCGTACCCTGTCCGGCGTCCCACTGGTGGACGGAGGACACGCGGATCGCTTCCTTCTGCGAGACGAAGCTGTAGCAGGTGTTGATGATCTGCAGCGGGACCGCGGCGCGGCCCTTGAGCTGCTCGATGATCGCGGCGGCGGCGATCTTGGCGTGGTTGTTCGCCATGCTGCCCGACTTGGGCATGCCCGGCGCCGACAGCGTCGCGTCGCCCAGCACGTGGATGCCCGGGACCTTCTTCGATTCCATCGTGCGCCAGTCGATGTCGCACCAGCGGTTGTTGGTGGTGATGAGCCCGGCGTTGAGCGCGATGTCGCCCGCCCGGTGCGGCGGCACGACGTTGAGCACGTCGCCCTTGACGTCCTCGACTTCCAGCTTGACGGTCATGCTGGCCGCGTCGACGCCGATCGCCTTGGCATTGCCTCGATATTCGAGGATGCCGGGATAAAGGTCTTTCCAGGCCGCCTTGAACAGGCCCGCCTTCGAGGTTACGTCCGGGTTAGCGTCGAGCACGAGCACCTTGGAGCGCGGCTTGGCCTGCTTGAAGTACGCCGCGACCATGCTCGCGCGCTCGTACGGCCCGGGCGGGCAGCGATAGGGGGCGAGCGGAATCGACAGGATATAGACGCCGCCGTCGCGCATCTGCTCGAGCTGGCGGCGCAGCTCCACGGTCTGCGCGCCCGCCTTCCAGGCATGCAGCACGCGGCCGGCGTTCATCGCCGCCTCGAAGCCCTGCACCTCGCCGAAGTTGAAATCGATGCCCGGCGAGACGATGAGGCGTTCGTAGGCGATGTCGCCGCCGCGTGCGAGGCGCACGGTTTTCTTCGCCGCATCGACCGCGACCGCGTTGTCGCGCACCACCTGCACGCCGTGCCGGCGCAGGCCTTCGTAGCCGGTCGTGATCTCCTGCATGCTGGAAAAACCGCCCAGCACCAGGTTGGAGATCGGGCAGGAGGTGAAGCTGCTTTCGCGTTCGACCAGCACCACGTCGATTGACGGGTCCCAGAGGCGGATGTATTTCGCCGCGGTGGCGCCGCCGAAGCCGCCGCCGATCACGACGACCCGCGCCTTCGAAGGCACTGCAGTCGCGCAACCGGCGACAGAAACAGCGGCAGCCAGCTTGAGGAAGTCTCTGCGTTTCATGATGTCCTCCTACCGCTTTTGCGCCGCGAACCAGGTCGCGAGCGCGTCGATCTGTGGATCGGTGTAGCCCTTGGCGATCTGGTGCATCACGGTGGCCGGCCGCTTGCCGTCGCGGAAGGCGCGCATCTGCGTGGCGATATGGTCGCGCGGCAGGCCGGCGAGCGGAATCACCGGGGCTCCGGCCGGAACTCGCCCGTCGGTGCCGTGGCAGATGGCGCAGGCGGCGGCGAGGTTGCGGCCTTGGATGTCTTGCGCGGCAACGGGAAAGGCGGCCAGCACGGCCGCGGCGAGAAAGAAAACCCTCATTCGAACCTCCGCTAGGTTATTGCGTCAGGCTACCGGCTCTGCAGCCGCGGGCGGCGTGGCCGCCGCCGGCGCTTCGAAGCGCAGCACGACCTTTTCGGCCTCGTCGATGTCGATGGTGACCTTGCCGCCGTGCACCAGCTTGCCGAACAGCAGTTCGTCGGCGAGCGCGCGGCGGATGGTGTCCTGGATCAGGCGCGCCATCGGGCGCGCGCCCATGAGCGGATCGAAGCCCTTCTTCGCGAGGTGCGCCTTCAGCGCCTGGGTGAAGTTGGCCTCGACCTTCTTCTCCGTCAGCTGCTCGTCGAGCTGCATGAGGAACTTCTCCACCACCCGCATGATGACGTCGTGGTCCAGCGCCGCGAACGAGATCACGGCGTCCAGCCGGTTCCTGAACTCGGGCGTGAACATCTTCTTGATGGCTTCCATCTCGTCGCCGGCCTTGACCGTGTGCGTGAAGCCCATGCTGTTCTTCGCCAGCGACTCGGCGCCGGCGTTGGTGGTCATGACGATGACGATGTTGCGGAAGTCCGCCTTCCTGCCGTTGTTGTCGGTGAGCGTGCCGTGGTCCATCACCTGCAGCAGGATGTTGAAAATGTCCGGATGCGCCTTCTCGATCTCGTCGAGCAGCAGCACCGCGTAGGGTTTCTTGCTGATCGCCTCGGTGAGGAGGCCGCCCTGCTCGAAGCCCACGTATCCGGGCGGCGCGCCGATCAGCCTGCTCACCGCATGCCGCTCCATGTACTCCGACATGTCGAAGCGGATGAGCTCGATGCCCATGCAGTAGGCGAGCTGGCGGGCGACCTCGGTCTTGCCGACGCCGGTCGGGCCGCTGAAGAGGAAATTGCCGATCGGCTTCTGCGGATTGCCCAGGCCCGAGCGCGCCATCTTGATCGCGGCGGTGAGCGCGTCGATCGACGGATCCTGGCCGAATACCACCGCCTTCAGGTCGCGGCCCAGGTTGGCGAGCGCGCTGCGGTCGTCGGTCGAGACGCTGCGCGGCGGGATGCGCGCGATCTTGGCAATGATGTCCTCGATCTCGGTCTTGCCGATGACCTTCTTCTGCTTGGCCTTGGGCGCGATGCGCTGCGCCGCGCCGGCTTCGTCGATGACGTCGATCGCCTTGTCGGGCAGGTGGCGGTCGTTGATGTACTTGGCCGAAAGCTCCGCTGCGGTGGTGAGCGCGTTGGCCGTGTACTTGATGCTGTGGTGCGCTTCGAAGCGGGACTTCAGGCCTTTCAGGATCTCGACCGTTTCCTCGATCGAGGGCTCGACGACGTCGATTTTCTGGAAACGGCGCGTGAGCGCGTGATCCTTCTCGAACACGCCGCGGTATTCGAGGTAGGTGGTGGCGCCGATGCACTTGAGCTGGCCGTTGGAGAGCGCCGGCTTGAGCAGGTTGGAGGCGTCCAGCGTGCCGCCGGAGGCCGCGCCGGCGCCGATCACGGTGTGGATTTCGTCGATGAAGAGGATTGCGTTGGGGTTGTCGACGAGCTGCTTGAGCACCGCCTTCAGGCGCTGCTCGAAATCGCCGCGGTACTTGGTGCCGGCGAGCAGCGCGCCCATGTCGAGCGCGTAGACGGTCGACTTTGCCAGCAGTTCGGGCACGCTGCCTTCGACGATGCGCCGCGCGAGCCCCTCGGCGATCGCGGTCTTGCCGACGCCGGCTTCGCCCACGAGGAGCGGGTTGTTCTTGCGCCGGCGGCACAGCGTCTGGATCACGCGCTCGAGTTCGCGGTCGCGCCCGATGAGCGGATCGATCTTGCCCGCCAGCGCCTGCGCGTTCAGGTTCTGCGTGTAGTTGTCGAGCGGGCTGTTGCTCGCCTCGGCGGCGTTTTCCTGCTCGGTCTCCTGTTCGGCCTTGGCGCCTGGCTGCGCGGTCTTGGTGATGCCGTGCGAGATGTAGTTGACGACGTCGAGGCGCGTGATGCCCTGTTGCTGCAGGAAATAGACCGCGTGCGAATCCTTCTCGCCGAAGATCGCCACCAGCACGTTCGCGCCGGTGACTTCCTTCTTGCCCGAGGACTGCACGTGCAGGATGGCGCGCTGGATCACGCGCTGGAAGCCCAGCGTGGGCTGCGTGTCGACTTCGCGGTCGGCCGCGATGCGCGGCGTCTGCTCGGTGATGTGCTGCGTCAGGTTCTTGCGCAGCTCGTCCATGTTGGCGCCGCAGGAGCGCAGCACTTCGGCCGCGGTCGCGTTGTCCAGCAGCGCGAGCAGCAGGTGTTCCACGGTGATGAATTCGTGGCGCTTCTGCCGCGCCTCGACGAACGCCATGTGCAGGCTGACTTCGAGTTCCTGGGCGATCATGTCAGGTTTTCTCCATCACGCATTGCAGCGGATGCTGGTGCTTGTGAGCATACGCTGAAACCTGCTGCACCTTGGTCGAGGCGACGTCGTGCGGGTAGACGCCGCAGACCCCCATTCCCTCCCTGTGGACTTTCAGCATCACCTGGGTCGCCCTTTCCCGGCTCATGCCGAAGAACTTCTGCAGCACCAGCACGACGAACTCCATCGGCGTGTAGTCGTCGTTGAGGAGCAAAACCTGATACATCGGCGGAAGTTTTACCTTCGCCTTTTTCGCTTCTACTAACGAGTCGTTCTTGTGTTGCATGCATGTGGTGGCCGACCGTTTCTATCCTAATCAATGCGGTCGGGGAGCGCAAACCCTGTGTTGGGCTGATAGGGCCGGCCACACGGCCTATTGGAGCGCGTCGATCGCCGCGTTGAAGGTGGCGCTCGGGCGCATCACCGCACCGGCCTTGGCGGGATTCGACACATAGTAGCCGCCGATATCGGCCGGCTTGCCCTGGACGGCATTGAGTTCGTCGACGATTTTCTTCTCGTTTTCCGCCAGCGTCCTGGCCAGGGACGAAAAGTGCGCCTTGAGTTCCGCGTCCTCGTTCTGCGCGGCGAGCGCCTGCGCCCAGTAGAGCGCGATGTAGTAGTGGCTGCCGCGGTTGTCCAGCTGGCCGGTCTTGGGCGACGGATTCTTGTTGTTGTCGAGCAGCTTGCCGGTCGCCTCGTCGAGGGTCTTGGCGAGGGCCATGGCCTTTTTGTTGTGCAGCTTGAAGCCGACGTCTTCCAGCGACACCGCAATCGCCATGAATTCGCCCAGCGAATCCCAGCGCAGGTGGTTTTCCTCGGTCAGCTGCTGCACGTGCTTGGGCGCCGAGCCGCCGGCGCCGGTCTCGAACATGGCGCCGCCGGCCATCAGGGGCACGATCGAGAGCATCTTCGCGCTGGTGCCCAGTTCCATGATCGGGAACAGATCGGTGAGGTAGTCGCGCAGGATGTTGCCGGTCACCGAGATGGTGTCCTTGCCGCGGATCACCCGTTCCAGCGTGAAGCGCATGGCGCGCACCTGCGACATGATCTGGATGTCCAGCCCGGTGGTGTCGTGGTCCTTGAGGTAGCGCCGCACCTTCTTGATCATCTCGTGTTCGTGCGGTCGGTATTCGTCCAGCCAGAACACCGCCGGGGTGTTTGACTGCCGCGCGCGCGTGACGGCGAGCTTGACCCAGTCGCGCACCGCGGCGTCCTTGGTCTGGCACATGCGCCAGATGTCGCCGGTCTCGACGTTCTGCTCCATCAGCACATGGCCGTCGTGGTTGTCGACGATGCGCGCCACGCCGTCCTCGGGAATTTCGAAGGTCTTGTCGTGCGAGCCGTACTCCTCGGCCTGCTGCGCCATCAGGCCGACGTTGGGCACCGTGCCCATCGTCTTCGGATCGAAGGCGCCGTTGGTCTTGCAGAAGTTGATGACCTCCTGGTAGATGCGCGCGAAGGTGGACTCGGGCAGCACCGCCTTGGTCTCGTACATCTTGCCGTCCGGTCCCCACATCGTGCCGCCGGCACGGATCATCGCCGGCATCGAGGCGTCGACGATGACGTCGTTGGGGTTAAAGAGGTTGCTGATCCCCTTGGCCGAATCGACCATCGACAGGCGCGGCCGCTTCGCCTCGCCGGCCTTGATGTCGGCCTCGACCTCTGCGCGCTTCGCCTCCGGCAGGGTCTTGATCTTCTCCAGCACGTTGGCGAAGCCGTGGTTGACGTTGACGCCGAGCTCGGCGAACAGCTTGCCGTGCTTGTCGAACAGGTCTTTGTAGAACACCCGCACCGCATGCCCGAACACGATGGGGTGCGAGACCTTCATCATCGTCGCCTTGACGTGCAGCGAAAACAGCAGGTCGTGCTTCTTGCAGTGCGCGAGCTCGCTTTCGAAGAAGGCGCACAGGGCCTTCTTGCTCATGTACATGCTGTCGATCACCTCGCCCTCGAGCAGCGGCACCGAGGGCCGCAGGATGACGGTCTTGCCGCTTTTCGTCACCAGGTCCATGCGCACATCGCTGGCATGGGACAGCGCCATCGATTTTTCGCCGTGGTAGAAGTCGCCGGCATGCATGTGCGAGACGTGGGTGCGCGAGGCGATATCCCATGGCGCCATTGAATGCGGATTCTTGCGCGCGTAGCCCTTGACCGCGGCCGGTGCGCGCCGGTCCGAATTGCCCTCGCGCAGGACCGGATTGACCGCGCTGCCCAATAACTTGGAATAGCGCGCCTTGAGGGCCTTTTCCGCGTCGTTCTTCGGCGCCTCCGGGTAGTCGGGCACCTTGTAGCCTTTGGACTGCAGTTCCTTGATCGCCGCGGTCAGCTGGCCGACCGGGGCGCTGATGTTGGGCAGTTTGATGATGTTGGCCTCGGGCTTGAGCGTCAGCTTGCCGAGCTCGGCCAGATTGTTCGGGATGCGCTGCTCCGGCGCGAGGAAATCCGGAAACTCCCCGAGGATGCGGGCGGCGACCGAAATGTCGCTCTCCTCGATCTCGATTCCCGCCGGCCTGGTGAAGGCGCGCACGATGGGCAGCAGGGAATAGGTGGCGAGGCGCGGGGCTTCGTCGGTCAAGGTGTAGATGATCCTGGGTTTGGCGGTGGACACGGGGCTTGCCTTTGCGTGAGAGTGTACGGCGGCGCGTGAGAACCGGTATTTTACGGCCAGAGTTTGATATCCAGCGCGCGTTCAGCGAGCCAGACCAGCGCGATGAGCGCGATCATCGCCGAGCCCCCGACGAACACCAGGGCGCGGTAGAACCAGCTGCGGCGCAGGACGTAAGCGACGGGCAGGAACGCGCCGACGATGGCGAGCTGGCCCGCTTCGACACCGAGGTTGAAGCCGACCAGCGCGAGCAGCAGCGCGCCCTGCGGCAGGCCGAGGTCGGCGAGCACGCTGGCAAAGCCGAAACCGTGGATGAGGCCGAAGGCGAACGCCACTGCCCAGCGCCGCTCCGCCACCACCGGCCTGATGTTGTTCAGGGCGGCGAGCAGCACGGAAAGGGCGATCGTCGACTCGACGAGGCGCGAGGGGAGCGAGATCACCGACAGCGCGGCGAGCGACAGCGTGATGGAATGAGCGACGGTAAACGCGGTCACGACCTTGAAAACGTCCCAGAACGTGTCGCGAAAGCGCTCTGCGGGGCTCCAGGTCCTGCTTTTAAGAATTAGAACGGCAGGGAGCATAAGACAGACCAGAAAGAGGACATGGTCGAAGCCGATCCAGATGTGCCAGACGCCTTCGCGCAGGTAGTCGAGGAATTGCGCCAGCGCCGAGGCGGCCTCCGCGCCGAAGCTGAAGCGCGGCCGATCGGGCGACAACACGGCCGTCTGCGTGGTGCCGCCGCGCTCGATGCGCAGCAGGCCGCGGTGCGTCGGATCGAGGTCGAAGAACAGGCTGTAGGAGAGCTCGATGGCCGCGGGCGGGGGCGCGCCGCAGTCCGCATCGAAGCGCAGGACCGCGTAAGCGCCGTCGCTGTGCTCGTCCACGAGGAAGTCCGTGTTCGCGGTGGTGCAGGTTCTGCCGCCGGCATTGAATTTCAGGCGGTTCAGGGCGAAATCCTCGATCTCCTTGCGCCTGGCGCGCAGCTCCCCCCAGGTAATCGCGCCGTTGCCGTCGGCGTCCAGGCCGATGGCGAATTCCAGGTCGCGCAGCGCGATGTCCCACTGGCCGCGCAGCGCTGCGCCGTCGACGCGCAGCGCAAGATAGCTGTCGCTGGGCTTGTGCGCCTGTGCCGTGGTTGCGGCGAGCGCAAGCACGAGTGACAGGAGGGTCTTCAACGGATTGCTTTCAACTGCACGGCAAGGCGGCGCAAACGATCAGATTCAAAACCACTCGATTCCAGCCACTGCAGCGCGGGCGCAGCAGCGGCGGGGTCGCGCGCCGCAAGCGCCGCTTCGATGAGGACCAGCGCATCGCGCGGTTCGCGTTGCGTGCGGTAGTTCTCGCGCGCCGCGGCCAGCGCGGCGCGCGCGTCGACTTTGAGCTCCAGCAGGTAGCGCGCTTCCTCCTGCAGGTGCAGTTTCTCGCCGCGTAGCGCGGCGTCGGCGAAGCGCTCGCCGAGCGCGCGCACGTACTTTTCGGCTTCGGCGAGCTTGAGCTGGCGGGCGGCGAGCGCGAGGCGCAACAGCAGGGTGTCGGAACGTCCCCACGTCTTCAGCAGCGGCACGACTTCCGCATTGCGCCCCTGCTCGAGGAGGAAGTCGGCATAGGCGGCGAGCAGGAAGTTGTCATCGAGCCCCAGCGCGAGACCCTGGCGGAAATGCTTTTCGGCCGCGGCATGATCGCCAATGCGCCAGGCCATTTCCGCAAGCCGGGTATGGATCCAGAGCCGGAATTCCGGCTCGCGCTCGTTGTCGCGAGCCAGCGCCGCGTTCAGGCGCGCGTAGGCGGCGCGTGCTCTTCCGGTGCTGGCATCGACGTAGGCCGTGCAGGCCACCGCGTGCAGCTCGGTGGTGATCGGTGCGAGCAATTCGCACTCGCGCATGGCGCCGGCGTAGTCGGCCTGCACCATGAGGAGTGCCGCGCGCCAGGCGCGCGCGCCGATATTTGCCGGATCTGCCTGCAGAGCGAGATCGAAATTCGCCATCGCGCGCGGAAAATCGTGGCGGTACTGGCGCAGCTTGCCGTGCAGGACCAGCATTTCCGCCGGCGTGCCGGCGGCCTCTGGCCAGGGCCGGACCACTGCCTCTGCATAACCGACGTAGCGAGGGTCTCCCTGTTCCATCGCCAGCTCGAAGTAGCGCCGCGCGAGGCGGGCCGCCGCGGCGGCGTCCTTGGGCGCGGCGGCGACGGCGGCGCGCGCCCGTCGCAGCTCCGCCGCGGTCGCATCGTCCCGTTTGCCGGGCAGGACTTCCAGCACCACGGCGTCGTCCCGGGGCAGGAACGGCGCGGCGGCGGCCGGCAGGGCAGCCAGACAGGAGGCGCAAAGCACTGCCAGGTAAGGGAATTGATGGATCTTCATCCGCCGGGCGTCGGGACATGCCTGTAAAAACAACAGCTTAACACGGTTTGATGTCAATTCTTCTTTTGTTTACAATGGCTTGCGTGGGGAAACTCACGTGCAGGGAGGCAAAACGGGGTCAACCGGGAGGAACGGTCAACCGCCAGCAGTTTCGCGCGTTTTTCGACGCGGGGAGAGGCGGCAACTCGTTACGTCCCCCCGTTTAAACATACCAATACCAGGAGATAGAAATGACCAAGCTGCTGTCAATGATCGTTGCCGCCATGTTCGCGGCCGTAAGCGTTAGCGCCATCGCCGCCTCGCACGCCGGAGCGGGCGACAAGAAGGGCGACAAGAAGGCCGACAAGATGGAGAAGAAGGCCGACAAGAAAGACGAAAAGAAGGCCGACAAGAAAGACGACAAGAAGGCCGACAAGAAAGACGAAAAGAAGAAGTAAGCCGGTTCGTCCGCAAAACAAGGCAGGGTTCGCCCCTGCCTTTTTCATTTCTGCCGCCGTGAAAAATTCCGTTTTCCTGCTGCTCTTGCTTGCCGGGAACGCATTCGCGCAGCTCCCCTCGGTGGAGCTTGCCGCCGGCATGCACCTGATCCGCGCCGAAGTCGCCGACAGCATGGGCAGCCGCATGCAGGGGCTGATGCACCGCCCGTCGATGGCGCAGAATTCCGGCATGGTCTTCGTGTTCGAGGAGAACGCCACGCATTGCATGTGGATGAAGAACACGCTGATCCCGCTCTCGGTCGCGTTCCTCGACGAGGCCGGCGCGATCATCAACATTGCCGACATGCAGCCGCACAGCGAGCAGTCGCACTGCGCGACGCGCCCCGCGCGCTACGCGCTCGAGATGAACAAGGGCTGGTTCGCGCAGCGCGGCGTCAAGCCCGGTGCGAAGCTGCGCGGCCTGGAGAAGCTCGCCCCGCGCTAGAAGCCGCCGTGCGACTGCGCGGCCATGCAGTAGAGCATCGGGATCGAGAGCATGGTGTTGAAGCGCGAAGTCATGCCGGCCATCTTCGCGGCGGCAGCTTTCTCCGCGGCTTCGACCTGCACGATGCCGAGCGCTTTTTTCTGGTTCGGCCAGATGATGAACCAGACGTTGAAGGCCATGACCAGCGCGAGCCACATGCCGACGCCGATCGCGCGCGCGCCGGGTTGCAGCGTGAGCGCGGGCACCAGAAAACCCAGCATCGCGGCCAGCAGCAGGCCGGTGACGACCGTCGCCAGGGCGGACCAGCGGAACCAGAACAGCGCGGTGGGCGCGATTACTTTGCTGACCGCCGGCTTCTGTTCGTCCGGAATCTTCGGCATCGACGGCGTCTGCACGAAATTGAAATACCAGAGGAGGCCGATCCACATCACCCCCGCGCCAATGTGCAGCCAGCGCATGAAAAACGTCCAGTAGCCGTGCGAACCCATCATGCTGAAGGTGCCCGCGACGCCCATCATGACGACGAGGATGACGATGCCTGCGGCGACGGTACGGCCGAGGGATTGGAAGATGGCGCCCATGTTTACCTCCTGTTGTTGCGGCTGGAATCCGGCAAAAATATTAGCACAGCTAGTGACCCAGGATCTGGCTCAGGAACAGCTTGGCGCGGTCGGTCTTCGGTGCGGCGAAGAAATCCTTGGGCGTGCCGGTCTCGACGATCTCGCCCTGGTCCATGAAGACGATGTTGTCGGCGACGGTGCGCGCGAACCCCATCTCGTGCGTCACCACCACCATGGTCATGCCTTCCTCGGCCAGTTCAATCATCACGTCGAGCACTTCCTTGATCATTTCCGGATCGAGCGCGGAGGTCGGCTCGTCGAACAGCATCACTTTCGGCCGCATGGCGAGTGCGCGCGCGATGGCGACGCGCTGCTGCTGGCCGCCAGAGAGCTGGCCAGGGTACTTGTGAGCCTGCTCCGGGATGTGCACGCGCACGAGCAGTTCCATGGCCAGGTCCTCGGCCGCCTGCTTCGACGTGCGGCGCACCCAGATCGGCGCCAGCGTCAGGTTCTCCAGCGCCGTCAGGTGCGGGAACAGGTTGAAGCTCTGGAACACCATGCCCACTTCGCGGCGGATCGCCTCGATCGCCTTGACGTCGTCGGCGACCTCGATGCCGTCGACCATGATACGACCGCTTTCGTGGCGCTCGAGCCGGTTGATGAGCCGGATCATGGTGGACTTGCCCGAGCCCGACGGGCCGCAGACGACGAACTTCTGCCCCTTGCCGACCCTCAGGCTGACGTTCTTGAGAGCCTGGAAATCGCCGAACCACTTGCTCACGCCCTGGATCTCGATCATGGGGCCCTGCGGCGCCGGTCTTGCTGCATCGTTCATCAGGTGTCCTTCAGTGCTCTGGCAACAGGGCCGCGCGACAGGTCGCGCTCCAGCCGCTGGCTGTATTGCGACATGGCGTAGCAGAAAGCGAAATACACCAGCGAGGCGAACAGGTAGGCCTCGACGCCCACGCCGGACCATGCCGGCTCGTTGATTGCCGTCTTGAGCGCAAGTAGCAGGTCAAACAGGCCGATGATCACCACCAGCGAGGTGTCCTTGAACAGTCCGATGAAGGTGTTCACCAGCGGCGGGATCGAGATTTTGAGCGCCTGGGGCAGGATGATCAGGACGGTGCGCTTGCCGAACGACAGTCCGAGCGCTTCGGCTGCCTCATACTGCCCGCGCGGGATCGCCTGCAACCCGCCGCGCACCACTTCGGCGAGGTAGGCGGCGGAGAACAGGATCAGCGCGATCTGCGCGCGCAGCAGCTTGTCCACTGTTACGCCACTCGGCAGAAAGAGCGGCATCACTACCGAGGCCATGAACAATAGCGAGATCAGCGGCACGCCGCGGATGAGCTCGATATAGATGACGCAGAAGCTGCGCACTACAGGCATCTCCGAGCGCCGGCCGAGCGCGAGCAGGATCGAGAGCGGAAACGCGAACACGATGCCGAAGGTGGCGAGAATCAGCGTCAGCACGAGACCGCCCCAGCGTTCGTTCTCTACATAGGACAGGCCAAACACGCCGCCCCACATGAGGATGCCGATCAGCGCCAGCCCCGCGAGCCACACCAACGCCAGCCAGGGCCTCCAGAACCGGCGCATCGCACTTACAGCGTAGAGTGCGAGGAACAGCAGCGTCGCCACCCCGGGCCGCCAGTGCTCCTCGAACGGGTAGGTGCCGAAGAGGATGAAGCGGTGCTTTTCGTCGATGAAGGCCCAGCAGGCACCGGCCTCCGCCGCCGCGCGGCAAGCCGTGGAACTCGGTGCCCGCCAGATCGCGTCGATGAACACCCAGTTGACGAACGGCGGCAAGTATCTCCAAATCAGGTAGAGCGCGACCACGGTAAGCAACGCGTTCGGAATGTTGGAGAAAAGATTCGCGCGCAGCCACTCGATCGGGCCGGGCAGCACGGGCGGGCGTGGCAGAACCGCGCTCATGCGCGCGCCCCTTTCAACGCCACGCGGCGGTTGTACCAGTTCATGAAGGCCGAGATCGACAGGCTGATCGTCAGGTACACCAGCATGATGATCAAAATGCCCTCGATCGCCTGCCCGGTCTGGTTCAGCGTCGTGTTGGCGATGGAGACGAGGTCGGGGTAGCCGATCGCCACCGCGAGCGAGCTGTTCTTGGTCAGGTTCAGGTACTGGCTGGTCATCGGCGGCACGATCACGCGCAGCGCCTGCGGCAGGATGACGAGCCGCATGGCGCGGCGCCGCGGCAGGCCGAGGGCGTTTGCGGCCTCAAACTGGCCACGATCCACCGCGAGCACGCCGGCGCGCACGATTTCGGCGATGAACGCCGCTGTGTAGATGACCAGGCCGAACAGCAGCGCGGCGAATTCCGGGGTCAGCGCCGCGCCGCCGGTGAAATTAAAGCCGCTCAGCGCGGGACGGTCGATTTCGTGCGGCACGGCGAGGAGCACCAGCAGCGACAGCCCGAGCGTGATGCCGAGCCCGACTGAGAGCGCCGGAAACTGCTCGCCGGTGGCGGCCTGGCGGCGCTTCGCCCAGCGTACCAGCCGCCAGGCGATCACGGCGCCCGCCAGCAGCGCGGCAAGCACCCACCATTGCGCCGGGTCGTAGTGCAGCACCGGGAAGGCGATGCCGCGGTTGGTGAGGAAGAGGCCCGGAACCGGCGTGAGCGCATCCTTCGGGCCGGGCAGGCTCTCGGAGATGATCGTGTACCAGAAGAACAGCTGCACCAGCAGCGGGATATTGCGCATCACCTCGACGTAGACCGCGGCAAAGCGCGCGATCAGCCAGTTGCGCGACAGGCGCGCCAGGCCCAGCAGCGTGCCGAGGATCGTGGCAAGCACGACGCCGACGGCGGCGATGCGGAAGGTGTTGGCGAGGCCGATGCCCAGGGCCCGCAGGTAGGTATCGGCCGCACCGTACGCGAATCCACTAGTCTCGCCGATCTCGAATCCGGCTTCACGGGCGAGGAAGGCAAACCCGGTGGCGATCTTGCGTTCGTCGAGGTTGCGCAGGGTATTGGAGACGAAATACCAGCCGACGAATACCACGGCCGCGATCAGCGCGGCCTGGTAAAAAAGCGCGCGTACGCGCGGGTCGTTAAACGACCGGCGCGTACGCGGTTTTACGGAGCCTGGAGCTGCCGGCCTCAGCGGAGCGGGGGAGCGTACATGATGCCGCCCTTCGTCCACAGTTCATTGATGCCGCGCTCGAAACCGAGCGGCTTGAGGTTGGCTTCGAAGCTTTCGCCGTAGTTGCCGACCTGCTTGATGATGTTGAACGCCCACTTGTTGTCCACGCCCAGCATCTTGCCGAAGTCGCCGGTGGCGCCGATGAAGCGCTGCACGGCGGGATCCTTGCTGGCGGAGGCCTGGTCGATGTTCTTCGAGGTCAGGCCCATTTCCTCGGCCTCGATCATCGCGTAGAGCGACCACTTGACGATGTCGAACCAGCGGTCGTCGCCGTGCCGCACGACCGGCCCGAGGGGCTCCTTGGAGATCACTTCGGGCAGGATCACATGGTCGGCCGGGTTGGGCCGCGAGCCGCGCGTCGACACCAGGCCCGAGACGTCCGTCGTGAACACGTCGCAGCGGCCCGAGTAGTAGGCGTTCAACGTTTCCTCCAGCTTCTCGATCACCACCGGCTTGAACGTCATGCGGTTGGCGCGGAAGTAATCCGAGAGGTTGAGTTCGGTGGTGGTGCCGGGCTGTACGCATATTGTGGCGCCATTCAGCTGCTTGGCGCTTTTGACGTTGAGCTTCTTCGGCACCATGAAGCCCTGGCCGTCGTAATAGTTGACGCCGACGAAATTGAAGCCCAGGCTGGTGTCGCGGGTGATCGTCCAGGTGGTGTTGCGCGAGAGCACGTCCACTTCGCCCGACTGCAGGGCGGGGAAGCGCTGTACCGCGGTAGTCGGGGTGTAGCGCACCTTGGTCGCATCGCCGAATACGGCGGCGGCAATGGCGCGACAGACGTCGACATCGAGGCCTTTCCAGGCGCCCCTGGAGTCGGGCTGCGCGAAGCCGGCAAGGCCGACATTCGTTCCGCACTGGACGAAGCCTTTCTTTTGCACCGCGTCGAGCGTGCCCTGCGCGTGAACAGCACCGGCGCCCAGCAGCGCGATGCCAAGGGTAAGTCTGACAATTCGTTTCATGGTGTTCCTCCTTGAGTTAAGTCTATTCTGTATACGGCTCTTTCGGCAACTGCCGGCCTTTGAGCATTGCACCCACGATGACGATCGCCCCCACGGCCAGGGCGGCCACCATGACGAGGAAGCTCGCACCCTTCAGCAGCGTTGCCACTGGCTCGGCGAGCGCGAGTACTCGGAGCTCGCCGAGGTAGACCGGGATCACCAGCGCCCGGCTCACTGCGACGATGAGCATGATCATGGCCGTGACCAGCTTGATCATGTAGGGGCGCACGTAAGTGGTGCCAATCGCACCAAGCTGGATACCGAACAGCGAGCCGAGCAGGATCAGCATCGCGAGGCGAATATCCACATACCCGCCCATGGCGTACTTGAGCGTGCCGGCGAGGCCCATCACGAACGCGATCACCAGTTCCGTCGCGCTGGCCACCAGGCTGGGCGCGCCGAGCAGGTAGATCATTCCCGGCACGCCGATGAAACCGCCCACCGCGATGGTCGAGGCAAGCAGGCCGGTGGCGAATCCCAGCGGCAGCGTGAACAGCGCCGAGACGCGGATCTTCGCCACCGGGAAGGTCATCATGGTGCCGGGAATCTCCACCGACTGGACCCAGCGTGCGAAGCGATGCGTTTCCTCGCGCTCCGAGTCGCCCTTGCGCATCGCCCGCAGCGCATCGCGCAGCACGAACAGGCCCACCAGCGTCAGTACGACGACGAAGGTGACGCTTACGTACAGGCTGGAGCCCGCCTCGCCGTAGTTGCGGCGCACAGCTTCCATGAAACCGGCGCCAACCCACACGCCGGCGGCGGCAGAGGCCGCCATCACCAGGCCGAGTTTTACGTCGACCTGGCCGAACCTGTGGCGTTTCCGGGCCCCGACCAGGGCCTTGGGGAACTTGTGGCACAGGTTGCTCGCTACCGCGACCACGCCCGATGCGCCCATGCTCATCATCCCCGGCGTCAGCACGAACGCGCCGCCCGAACCGATGAAGCCGCTCACCAGGCCGCCGATGAAGCCGACAATCAGCAGGAAGGCGACGTTGCCCGCAGTGAGCTCGATGAACTGTGCGTCGATCACAGCGCGTCGGCGCCATCCGAGCGCTGCTGGGCCTGCGGCCGCGCTTTCACGCCGAGCGCATCCCAGAAGAAGCCGGTGAATGCGCCGTGCGAAAACGAAAAGGCGAAAGCGGCGGCAACCGGCAAAAGCGGGTACAGTCCATCGGTGCGAGTGAAAGTCGCCATCACATCCTGCTCGAAGGCGAACAACAGCGAATACAGTATTGCGGTCACCGTGCCGGTGGCGATAAGCTTGCCCCAAGGCCTGCCCGCGTCGTCGTTCATGCTCTCTCCTTGCCGAGAATTCTAGCGCCTATGACCAAACTCGCCGCCAACGTCTCGCTGCTGTTCCCGCAGCTCCCATTCGGCGAGCGCTTCGCCGCCGCCGCCAAAGCCGGCTTCCGCTACGTCGAATACCAGTTTCCCTATGGTTTCGGCAGCGCGAAGGAGATCGCCGGGCAGGCGCGCGCCGCGGGCGTTGCAGTGGTGCTGCACAATTTGCCGGCAGGCGACGCCGCCAAGGGCGACCGCGGCATTGCTTGCCAGCCGGCGCGCGTCAACGAATTCCGCGAAGGCGTGGAACGCGCGATCGAATACGCGCAGGCGGCAGCCTGTCCGCGCCTGAACGCGCTGGCCGGCATCCTGCCCGACGGCGTGCCGCGCGAGAAGGCGAAGGAAACGCTGATCGAGAACCTGCGCTACGCCGCCGGCAAGCTCAGGGCCGCGGGGCTGACGTTGCTCACCGAGCCCTGCAACACGCGCACCATTCCGGGGTTCCTCCTGAACAGCTCCAGGGAAGGCATCGAGGTGATCGACGCCGCGGGCGCCGACAACCTGCAGCTGCAGTACGACGTGTTCCACATGCAGATCGTCGAAGGCGATATCGCCAAAACCGTCGAACGGCTGCTGCCGAGGATCGGCCACATCCAGGTCGCCGATGTGCCCGATCGCAACGAGCCGGGCACGGGGGAAATCAATTACAACTGGCTGCTGCCGCACATCGACCGCCTCGGCTACAAGGGCTGGATCGGCGCGGAGTACATCCCCAAGGGCGACACCGCCGAAGGATTGAAGTGGGCAGCGCCTTACCTCAAGTAGATTTTGTTTTGCAAAAGAAAGTCTCTGAAAAACTCAGAGAATTTCTGCCCGCGCGCTGCGTGCTCTGGCAGGAGGAAGACACGCGCCCCTACGAATGCGACGGGCTCACCGCGTACCGGCGCCTGCCGATGGTCGTGGCCCTGCCCGAAACCGACGCGCAGGTGCAGCGCATCCTGCAGACCTGTCACGCGCTCGGCGTGCCCGTGGTGCCGCGCGGCGCGGGCACCGGCCTGTCCGGCGGCGCGCTGCCGCCGGGCGATGGCGTGCTGCTGTCGCTGGCCAAGTTCATGCGCGTGATACGCGTCGATCCGCTGGCGCGCATCGCGGTGGTGCAGCCCGGGGTGCGCAACGCGGCGATTTCGGATGTCGTAGCGCCCTTCGGCCTCTACTACGCGCCTGATCCGTCGAGCCAGATCGCCTGCTCGATCGGCGGCAACGTCGCCGAAAACTCCGGCGGCGTGCATTGCCTCAAGTACGGACTCACCGTGCACAACGTGCTGCGCGTGCGCGGCTACACGATCGAGGGCGCGGCGGTCGATTTCGGCTCCGAGGCGCTGGATTCTCCCGGCTGCGATCTGCTCGCGCTCGCGATCGGTTCGGAGGGCCTGCTTGCGGTGACCACCGAGGTGACCGTGAAGTTGTTGCCGAAACCCGAGTGCGCGCGCGTGATCATGGCTTCCTTCGACGACGTGCAGAAGGCGGGCGACGCGGTCGCCGCGGTGATCGGCGCGGGCATCATTCCCGCCGGCCTGGAAATGATGGACCGGCCGGCGACGCATGCCGTGGAACAGTTCGTGCACGCCGGCTACGACCTGGATGCGCTGGCCATCCTGCTGTGCGAATCCGACGGCAGCGCCGCCGAAGTCGAGGACGAAATCGCCCGCATGAAGCAGGTGCTCGAAGCCGCCGGCGCGACGCGGCTCGCCGTGTCGCGCGACGACGCCGAGCGATTGCGCTTCTGGTCCGGACGCAAGGCGGCGTTCCCCGCGGTCGGGCGCATCTCGCCCGACTACTACTGCATGGACGGCACGATCCCGAAGAAGCGCCTGGGCGAAATGCTCAATTTCATCGGCACGCTGGAGAAGAAATACGGCCTGCGCTGCCCCAACGTGTTCCATGCCGGCGACGGCAACCTGCACCCGCTCATCCTGTTCGACGCCAACGACCCCGAGCAGTTGCAGCGCACCGAGGCGTTTGCCGCCGAAGTGATGGAAAAATGTGTCGAGGTGGGCGGCACCATCACCGGCGAACATGGCGTGGGCGTGGAAAAGATCGACCAGATGTGCGCGCAGTTCAATTCCGCCGAGCTGGAAATCTTTCACGCCATCAAGCGTGCCTTCGATCCCAAGGGCCTGCTCAATCCGGGCAAGGCGGTGCCGGCCCTGTCGCGCTGCGCCGAATTCGGCCGCAGGCATGTGAAAACCGGCGCGCCGCCGCACGCCGGTTTGCCGCGCTTTTGACCGCGCAGGAACTTCAGGAGCGGATCAAGGCGGCCGCCGGCAGCGGCTCGGCGCTGCGTATCCGCGGCGGCGGCACGAAGGATTTCTACGGCAACGACGCGCGTGGCGAAGTGCTCGACACGCGCGGCCACGCCGGCGTCGTCGCCTATGAGCCGACGGAACTGGTGATCACGGCCCGCTGCGGGACTTCCTTGAGCGAAATCCAGGACGTTCTGGGCGGGAAAAATCAGATGCTCCCGTTCGAGCCGCCGCATTTCGGCGCCGGCGCGACGCTCGGCGGCTGTGTCGCGGCGGGCCTCTCGGGACCGCGGCGCGCGAGCGCCGGCGCGGTGCGCGATTTCGTGCTCGGCGCGAAGATTGTCGATGGCCGGGGGCAGGCGCTCGCCTTCGGCGGCCAGGTGATGAAGAACGTCGCCGGCTACGACGTGTCGCGCCTGCTCGCCGGTTCCCTCGGCACGCTCGGCCTGATGCTCGAGGTTTCGCTCAAGGTGTTGCCGCGGCCCGCGGCTGAAATGACACTCAGGCTCGAAATGCCCCAGGCCACGGCTCTGGAGAGCCTCAACCGCTGGGCCGGCCAGCCCCTGCCGGTTTCGGCGAGCGCCTGGCAGGACGGCGAACTTGGCTTGCGGCTTTCCGGCGCACCGGGCGCGATTCGCGCCGCAGCGGCCAAGATCGGCGGCGAGAGGGTGGACGAGGCCGCGGCAGAGGCGTTCTGGAGCGGCATCCGCGAGCAGACGGATGCGTATTTCGCCGGCGACACGCCGCTGTGGCGCCTGTCGCTGCCTTCGCATGTGCCGCAAGTGGACCTGCCGGGCACCCAGCTCATCGAGTGGGGCGGCGCTTTGCGCTGGCTGAAAACGAATGCGCAGGCGGCCACGGTGCGTGCCGCGGCGGCGCAGGCCGGCGG
>SBAS01000013.1 GCA_005240145.1 Nitrosomonadales bacterium
GATCAGCGCGTCCACCGCGCGCCCGCCGTGAAGCACTGAGCGGCCATGAACAAGGCCGACATGATCGAGCAGATCGCGCAGGCGGCGGAGGTGTCGAAATCGGCCGCCGAGCGCGCGGTGGACGCGCTGATCGGCGCGGTCAAGTCGAGCCTGAAGAAGGGCGACATGGTCACGCTGGTGGGCTTCGGCACGTTTTACGTCAGCAAGCGACAGGCCCGCGCGGGGCGCAATCCGCGCACCGGCGAAGCCCTCAAGATCGCCGCGGCGAAAGTGCCCAAATTCCGTGCTGGCAAGGCCCTCAAGGACGCGATAAACTAGCGCCCCTTTTTTACTGGGGCGACAAGCCTGTCGCGGGGGTGCTTAGCTCAGCTGGTAGAGCGTCGCTCTTACACGGCGAATGTCGGCGGTTCGATCCCGTCAGCACCCACCAAAAGAACGACGCTGCGCCCCGATGAAGCCGGGGCGCTACGTTCAGAAAGAGCAACTTAGCAGCATGGAGCGGTAGTTCAGTTGGTTAGAATACCGGCCTGTCACGCCGGGGGTCGCGGGTTCGAGTCCCGTCCGCTCCGCCAACTCTTTTCTCCTGGGTATTGATGTTCGATTTAGTCGCCAAGCACAAGCGCATCCTCCAGGTCGTCCTCGCGCTGACGGTCGTCCCGTTCGCTTTCTTCGGACTGGAGTCCTACACCCGCAGCGTCGGCGGCGCGCAGGATGTCGCCACCATAGACGGGGCGGCGATCACGTCGCGGGAATATGCGGACGAGCTGCGCCGCCAGCAGGACCGGCTGCGCGAAGTGCTGGGCCGCGGCGCGGACGTGGCGGCGCTCGATACGCCGGAGCTGCGCCTCGCGATCCTCGAGTCCATGATCGCGCAGCGCCTCGTCGTGATGGAGGTGGTGAGGTCGCGCCTCGTGCTCTCCAAGGAAGATGTGGTCGCGAGCATCCTCGCCACGCCGGAGTTCCAGGAAGGCGGGAAATTCTCCAGCGAGCGTTACATGACCTACCTCAGGTCGCGCGGCATGTCGGACGAGGGCAACGTCTCGCGGCTGCGGGTGGAAATGCCCGGCGGTCGCCTTGCCGGCGCGATCAGCGGCTCGGCATTCCAGCCGCGCGCGGTCGTCGAAAGGCTTATCGCTCTGCAGACCGAGAAACGCGAGGTGGCCGAGGCCTTCATCGGCGCCGACCAGTACCTCGGCCGCGTCAAGCTGGATGACGCCAGGATCAAGGCCTACTACGACGCCAACCTCGCGGAGTTCAAAGTCCCCGAGCGCGTGCGCGCCGAGTACCTCGTGCTTTCTGCCGAGGAACTGGGCCGCAGCGAGACGGCGACCGACGCGGAGCTGAAGGAAGCGTTCGACCGGCAGGCCGGTCAGCTGGGCGTGGCCGAGCAGCGGCGCGCGAGCCACATCCTGGTGGCGACGAAGGCGGAAGCGGAGAAAATCACCGCCGAGGCGCGCAAGGCGCCGCAGCGCTTTGCCGAGCTGGCGAAGAAGCACTCGCAGGATCCGGGTTCGGCGGACAAGGGCGGCGACCTGGGCATGAACGCAAAGGGCGCGCTTGCGGCGCAGAGCCTGGAAGATGTGATTTTCAGCTTGAAGAGCGGCGAGATCAGCGATCCGGTGCAAACGGAATTCGGCTTTCACGTGTTGCGCGTGACCGCGGTGCAGGCTGGCAAGAGCGCATCCTTCGAGGAGCTGAAGAAGGGTCTCGCCGCCGAGATCGCGAAACAGAAGGGGGCGACGAAGTTCACGCAGATCGCCGATGCCTTCAACAACCTCGTCTACGAGCAATCGGACAGCCTGAAGCCCGCCGCCGAGCGCTACAAGCTGAAACTCGCGCAGTCTGCCTGGATCGCGCGCGCGCCTTCGCCCGAGCAGGGCCTGCTCGGGCACCCCAAGCTGCTCGGCGCGCTGTTTTCGCCGGAATCGATCCAGCAGCGCCGCAACACCGACGCAATGGAAGTCGCGCCGGGCGTGCTCGTGGCCGCGCGCGTCGCCGAGCACCAGGCCGAGACGCAGCGGCCGCTGGAGCAGGTCAGGGGCGAAGTCGAGCGCAGGCTCGCGCTGCGCGAGGCGGCGGCCCTGGCGCACAAGGAAGGCGCCGAGAAGCTCGCGCTGCTTGCCAAGGGAGGCGACGCGGGACTGAAGTGGAGCGCGCCCAGGACCGTATCGCGGGTGGATGCGCAGGGAATGCCGGCCCCGGCGCTGCGCAAGGTCATGATGACGGATGCTGCCACGCTGCCGGCGCACGCCGGGGTGGAAGCGGGCGACCAGGGCTACGCCATTTACCGCGTCTCCAAGGTCATCGCAGGGGAGTCAAAGGCGCTTGCTCCCGGCTCCGAGGGACTTGCGATGCTCGATCGCCAGGTGGGCGGTGAACAGGTCGAGGCCTACATCGCGAGCTTGCGCGCGCGGGCCAAAATCGAGATCAACCGGGGGAATCTGGAGAAGAAGTAGGTCCAGGTCCTGCAATCCCGCCAACGACGCGGCTGAAGCCGCCGTCGACCATCATGATTTCCCCGGTAATTCCCGCCGCCAGGTCAGAGAGCAGGAATACCGCCGCATCGCCGACCTGGTCGATCGTGACGTTGCGGCGCAGCGGTGCATTGTCCTCGACAAATTTCAGGATCCTGCTGAAACCCGCGATGCCCGAGGCGGCAAGCGTCTTGATCGGTCCGGCCGATATCGCGTTGACGCGGATGCCCATCGGCCCCAGGTTCGCCGCAAGGTAGCGCACCGACGCTTCCAGGCTCGCCTTGGCGAGCCCCATGGTGTTGTAGTGCGGCACCACGCGATCCGAGCCCAGGTAGGTGAGGGTGAGCAGCGCGCCGTTGCGCCCCTGCATCAGCGGCAGCGCCGCCTTGGCGAGCGCGGGAAAGCTGTACGCCGAGATGTCGTGCGCCTCGCGAAACGCTTCGCGCGACAAGCCGTCGAGCAGTTCGCCGGAAATCGCCTCGCGCTGGGCGAAGCCGATGGCGTGCACCACGCCGTCGAGCCCGCCCCAGAGCGCGCGCAGCGACTCGAACAATGCCGCGATCTGTTCGTCGCTCGCGACATCGCAGGGAAAGACGGCGCTGGAACCGAGGTCCGCCGCCAGGCCCGTGACGCGCTCCTTGAAGCGTTCGCCGACGTAGGTGAAAGCCAGCTCGGCGCCCTCGCGATGCGCTGAACGGGCGATGCCGTAGGCGATCGAGCGGTTGCTGAGCAAGCCGGTGACGAGGATTTTCTTTCCGGAGAGGAGTGCCATCAGGGCATTATACTTTCCACCATGCGAATGCTGCCGATCGCGCAGTTGGCTCTGACGCTGCTGCTGGCTGGATGCGGACAAGTCTGGAACGACCCTTATCCGGCCGCGGACCGGGGCAAGAACGTTCTGTATTCCGTCTTTGCCGATCGTCCCAAGCACCTCGATCCCGCGCAATCCTACGCGACGGACGAGTCGCAATTCACCATGCAGATCTACGAGCCGCCGCTGCAGTACCACTACCTCAAGCGTCCGTACGAACTGATTCCCGGCACGGCGCTGGAGGTGCCGCAGCCCAAGGTCGTCGAAAAGGGAGGCGCCGTCTTCAGCGTCTACGAGATCCGTATCCGGCCCGGCATCATGTTCCAACCGCATCCGGCTTTTGTGGAGGGGAGCTTTGATTTAGGAAAAGAAAGAATAGAAAAACTTGTAACCCCTTACCAGCTGCCCCTGGGCACGCGGGAGCTGACGGCCGACGACTACATCTACCAGATCAAGCGCCTCGCGCATCCGCAGCTGCACGTGCCGATCTTCGGGCTGATGTCGGAATACATCCTCGGCCTGAAGGAATACGCGGCGGCGCTGAAGAATGCGCGCAAACCCGGCGAGTGGCTGGATCTGCGCCAGCACAAGCTGGAAGGGGTGGAGCGCGTAGACGCACATACCTACCGCGTCACACTCAAGGGCCGCTATCCCCAGTTCGCCTACTGGCTGGCGATGCACTTCTTCTCACCCATGCCATGGGAGGCGGAGAAGTTTTTCGCTCAAGCAGGCATGGCGGAGAAGAATTTCACCATCGACTGGTGGCCATTGGGCACCGGTGCATTCATGCTGACCGAGAACGACCCGAACTCCCGCATGGTGCTGGAGCGCAACCCGAACTATCGCGGCGTGCCGTATCCGTCGGAGGGCGAGCCGGGGGACGAGAAGGCCGGCCTGCTCGCCGACGCGGGCAAGCCCATGCCGTTCATCGACAGGGCGGTATATACGCGGGAGCGCGAAGCGATTCCGCTGTGGAACAAGTTCCTCCAGGGCTATTACGACAGCTCGGGCATCGGTTCGGACAACTTTGACCAGGCGGTGCGCATCACGGCCGAAGGCGACGCCGGCCTGACTGCGGAGATGGAAGCGCGCGGTATCCGCATGGATACGTCGATCGAGCCAACCGTGTTCTACCTCGGCGCCAACTGGCTCGACCCGGTGATCGGCGGATCGCAGGGCGCAGAGGCGGCCGAGCGCGCCCGCAAGCTGCGGCAGGCCATCGGCATCGCCGTGGACTGGGAGGAGTACCTTTCGGTGTTCGCGAATGGCCGTGGTGTGCCGTCGCACAGCCCGCTCGCGCCAGGCATTTTCGGCTTCCGGGAGGGTAAGGAGGGCATGAACCCGGTCACCCACGAATGGCAGGACGGCAAGGCGGTGCGCCGTCCGATCGAGGCCGCGCGGAAGCTCCTCGCCGAGGCCGGCTATCCGGAAGGGCGCGATGCCAAGACGGGGCAGCCGCTGGTGCTCTACCTCGACACCACCTCGCGCGGGCCAGGGGACAAGGCCTTCATCGATTGGTGGCGCAAGCAGTTCGCCAAGCTTTCCATCCAGTTCGAGCCGCGCCAGACGGATTGGAACCGGTTCCAGGAAAAGCTGCGCAAGGGCAGCACCCAGCTTTTCATCGTCGGCTGGCGTGCCGACTACCCCGATCCGGAGAACTTCATGTTCCTGCTCAACGGCGCGCAGGCGCGGGTCAAGAGCGGCGGCGAGAATGCGAGCAACTACAGCAATCCTGAGTACGACGCGCTGTTCGCAAAGATGCGGCACATGCCGAATTCTCCCGAGCGCCAGGAAGTTATCGACCGCATGGTGGAGACCTTCCGCCGCGATGCGCCCTGGATCGGAGGCTTTCATCGCAAGTCCTTCGGCCTCTATCACGGCTGGCTCGGTAATCTGAAGCCGAATGAGATGGCGGACAACAAGCTGCGCTACTACCGCATCGACCCGGCCGGGCGCGCCGCCGCCCGGCAGGAATGGAACCGGCCCATCGTCTGGCCCGCGATCCTGATCGTGCTGGCCATCATCGCCGGCACAATCCCGGCAATCCGCAGCTATCGGAGGCGCGAGCGCATGGCTGCGAGGCTGGCGGCCTAGGATGCTTACCTACATTGTCCGTCGCGTGCTATATGCGATCCCGATCCTGATCGGGGTCAATCTCATTACCTTCGCGCTGTTCTTCATCGTCAACACGCCCGAGGACATGGCGCGCATGCAACTGGGCGCAAAGCGCGTGACGCCGGAGGCCATCGACAAGTGGAAGGCAGAGCGCGGGTACGACTTGCCGCTGGTCTGGAATCCGACCGAAGAATCCCTTTACAACAAGGCAACCAGGACGATTTTCGTGCAGAAGTCGGTGAAGCTGTTCCTCTTCGACTTCGGCTATTCGGAGGACAAGCGTGATATCGCGAACGAGGTCAAGAGCCGGATGTGGCCGAGCCTCGCGCTCGCGATCCCGGTCTTCATTCTTGGGCTTGTCGTGTGCGTCACGTTTGCGTTGCTGATGGCCTTTTTCCGCGCCACTTACCTGGACTTCTGGGGCGTGGTGCTGTGCGTGGCGATGATGTCGATCTCGGCGCTGTTCTACATCATCGGCGGGCAGTACCTGTTCTCCAAGGTCTGGAACCTGGTGCCGATTTCCGGCTACGCGGGCGGCCTGGACGCGGCGAAGTTCATGATCCTGCCGGTGCTGATCGGCGTCGTTGGCGGCATCGGCGGCAGCTCGCGGTGGTACCGCACGCTGTTCCTGGAGGAGATCGGCAAGGACTACGTGCGCGCTGCGCGAGCCAAGGGACTCGCGGAGTCGGTGGTCATGTTCCGCCATGTGCTGAGGAATGCCCTGATTCCGATCCTGACCGGCGTGGTGGTGGTGATCCCCTTGCTGTTCCTCGGCAGCCTGCTGACGGAATCGTTCTTCGGCATACCCGGCCTCGGCAGCTACACCATCGACGCCATCCAGGCGCAGGACTTCGCGGTGGTGCGCTCCATGGTGTTTATCGGCTCGGTGTTCTACATCGTCGGCCTGATCCTCACCGACATTTCCTACACCCTCGTGGATCCCCGCATCCGGTTCGAATAGATGCCTTACCTGCTGCCTTCCGATGTTCTGGTCTGGCTGCTGGTGGCGGCCGTCGCGGCCTATGGATGGTATTGCCACAGGTATGCGCACCTGTCGGTGCCCTGGGCGCGTGTCTTCCGCAGTCCGGCAGCGGTGGCATCCGCGGTGGTGCTGAGCGCCTACCTGGCGATCGGCCTGCTGGACTCGCTGCATTTCAGGCCGGCGCTGCCGGCGAAGCCCGGCGCCACGGAGAAAGCCTATTCGACCGAAGTGCTGTCGATGCTCGACCTGGGCCTCGCGCAACTGCGGGGCCGCGCCGAGAAGACTTATTCCGCGCCGCTTGCGACGCGCTCCTACGCCAAGGAACAGGTGGAACTGCCCGGCGGCAAGCAGGCACGGGACTTTCCGCGCCTGCGTTTCGGCGGCGCGCAGCTGCAGGACGAGGCCGACTGGGCGGAGGACGTGGCGCGGCGCGTGCTGGCTGGGTTCGCCGTCGCGGCGCTGGCATTCGCGGCATTTGCCTTTCTCATTCGCTGGCTGAGGCGCCGGCGGCCGGAGGTTCCCTGGAACGCCGCACTGGTGGCCGTCGGCGTGCTGTTGTTCCTCGCCGGCCCGGCATTTGCGCTTTCGACGCATTACCACATGCTCGGCACCGACAAGGTCGGACAGGACGTGTTCTACCTGGCGTTGAAGTCCATCCGCACCAGCCTCGTCATTGGAACCGTGACCACGCTGGTGCTGCTGCCGGTCGGCATCGGCCTGGGCACCATGGCGGGCTACTTCCGCGGCTGGGTGGATGACCTTATCCAGTACGTCTACACCACGCTCAACTCGATTCCCGGCGTGCTGTTGATCGCGGCCGCGGTGCTGATGATGCAGGTCGTGATCGAGCGCAATGCGGAGTGGTTCAGCCTCGCGGCGCAGCGCGCCGACGTGCGTCTGCTGGTGCTCTGCGCGATTCTCGGGTTCACGAGCTGGACCGGCCTGGCGCGCCTGCTGCGCGGTGAAACGCTGAAGCTGTCGCAGCTCGAGTACATCCAGGCCGCGCATGCCTTCGGCGTACGCGATTCGCACATCCTGGCGCGCCACATCCTGCCGAATGTCTCTCACATCGTGATCATCGCCATGGTCATGGATTTTTCCGGCCTGGTGCTGGCCGAGGCGGTGTTGTCCTACGTCGGCGTCGGCGTGGACCCGTCTACCAATAGCTTCGGCACCATGATCAACGCGGCGCGCATGGAGATGTCGCGCGAGCCGGTCGTATGGTGGGCGCTCGCCACAGCGTTCACCTTCATGCTCGCCCTGGTCCTGGCGGCCAACTTGTTCGCCGACGCGGTGCGCGACGGCTTTGATCCCAGGGTGCGGATGTGATTGAAAGTGTGCTCCAGGTTTCGGGCCTCAAAACCAGCCTCGATACGCCGCGCGGCGAGTTGCGTGCCGTCGACGGCGTCGACATCGAGTTGCGCAAGGGGGAATGTTTCGCCCTGGTCGGAGAATCAGGCAGCGGCAAGTCGATGACGGCGCTGTCGCTGATGCGGCTGCTGCCCGAGACCGGTCGCATTGCCGATGGCCGGGTCCTGCTGCGGGGGCCGGACCTGCTGGCCGGTCAGGACTTGCTTGCGCTTCCCGAGGCGGCGATGCGCGCGGTGCGCGGGCGGCGCGTGGCGATGATTTTCCAGGAACCCGCCACGGCGCTCAATCCGGTGCTGACGGTCGGGCGGCAGGTCACGGAGGTTCTCGAACGCCATACCCAGCTCGCGGGGGAGGCTGTGCGCAAGCGCGCGCTCGAGCTGCTCGATGCGGTGGGCATTCCGGACGCCGGGCGGCGTTGCGAAGAGTATCCGTTCCAGCTTTCCGGCGGCCTCAAGCAGCGCGTCATGATCGCCTGCGCGCTCGCCGCCGAGCCCGAAATCCTCATCGCCGACGAACCCACGACGGCGCTCGATGTGACGATCCAGGCGCAGATCCTCGACCTGCTGGCGAAGCTCCAGGCCGAGCGTGAAATGGCGATCCTGCTGATTACGCACGACCTGGGCATCGTGGCGCGCATGGCGCAACGGGTTGCCGTGATGTATGCGGGCGAGATCGTCGAGGTGGCGGAACGCGACGCGTTTTTCGCCGCCCCCCAGCATCCCTATGCGCAGAAGCTCTTCGAGGCATTGCCCGCACCGCAGAAGCGCGGCGCCGAACTCTCGGTGATTGCCGGGCAGGTTCCGCCTCTTACCGCGCCGTTTGCAGGCTGCCGTTTCGTCGAACGTTGCGATCTCGCCTTCAAGCGCTGCCATGAGGAACTGCCGCGGCTGATCGCGATTCCGGCCGATGTCATGGCGGGCAGGCTGGTGCGCTGCCACCTGCGGGAGCAAGGCCCGGCACCGGCGCCCAGGCATGTGCCCCCAATGGCGACCGAGGGCACGGTGATCGCGGCAGAGCGTTCGCCCGCGATCGTGTCCGTGGAAAGCCTCAAGGTGCATTTTCCGATCCGCAAGGGCGTGTTCAAGCGCACCGTCGGCCAGGTCAGGGCGGTGGACGGCGTGTCGCTTACGATCCGGCAGGGCCGTACGCTGGCGTTGGTCGGGGAGTCGGGTTGCGGCAAGACCACGGCGGGCAAGGCGCTGCTGCGGCTGATCCTGCCGACCGAGGGCAGGGTGGTGTTCGCGGGCAGGGACCTGTCGTCGCTCTCGCGCCGCGCGCTGCGCGAGAGCCGGGGCGCGATGCAGATCATTTTCCAGGATCCCTATGCCTCGCTCAATCCGCGCATGCGCACCGCCGACATCCTCGCTGAGGGCATGCGCAGCCTCGGCGTGGGGCGCGACGAGAAGGACCGGGCGCGGCGCATGGCGCAACTGCTCGCGCAGGTGGGCCTGCCGCTGGAGGCGCTGCAGCGCTATCCGCACGAATTCTCCGGCGGCCAGCGCCAGCGCATCGCGATCGCGCGCGCCCTGGCGGTGGAACCCAAGCTCATCGTCTGCGACGAGCCGACCAGCGCTCTGGACGTTTCAGTGCAGGCGCAGATCCTCAACCTGCTCAAGTCGCTGCAGGAACGCCTCGGCATCGCCTACCTCTTCATCACCCACAACATTTCCATCGTCGAATACCTCGCCCACGAGGTCGCCGTGATGTACCTGGGCAGGATCGTGGAACACGGTGCGGCGGATGAAGTGCTCGCCAACCCGAAGCACCCGTATACGGAGGCCCTGCTCTCGGCGGTGCCGGCCGTACCGGCCGCGCCGGGCGTGGACGGCCAGCGCGAGATCATCCGTTTGAGCGGCGAGCTGCCTTCGCCGGCGCAGCCGCCGCCGGGCTGTCATTTCCACCCGCGCTGCCCGAAGGCGATGTCCGAATGCGCGCAGGCCTATCCCGCGGCGGTTGCGCTCGAGCGCGGCAGGACCGTGAGTTGCGTGCTCTATCGCGCCTCGAAGGCGGCGAGCAGCAGCTGATTCAGGTCGCTTGGCACCGGCAGCAGTCCGCTGCGCAGCAGTTGACCCAGCTGGGTCTGGTCTGCGTCGGAAAGAGCGCCGATTTCCTTCTTGAACTCCGCCGCCAGGCGTTCCTTGTCGCGTGCGGATAGCTGCGCCAGCTTGAGCTGGGCGGCGCGTACGGTGAGCGCCTTTTCGGCGAAGTACTGGATCATGGTGCCGCGCACCGCCGCGTTTTTCGGGTCCATCAGCGCCTCGTGCAGGGAGTCGAAGATCTCCTTGCGCTGCGCCTCGCTCAGGTAGATGAAGCTGTCGTCGATCAGGCGCCGCAGATGCCCGGGTTCGACCCCGGTTCCGGGATAGTCGCGCGAGGGTTCGGGCACGATCGCGGGAGCGGGGGCGGCACGCATCCGGGCGGCGTGCGCCTGGACCATTTCGCGCGCGGCACTGAGCAGGAACATGAGGATCGGGTCGGCCGCGGCAGGCGTGACGACGCCTGCAAAAAGCAGAGTGAATAGGACACCCCTGCGCAGGTACCGGCCCATGGGGGGCTCAATTCTAGGCAACCCAAGGCGCGTTGGTTGCCGCGCAGCAGCAATATTAAATATGTAACTTCAAGTATATAATATAACTACTTGATTATTTAACAGTACGAGCCGTTACTAGCTTCTTAGGTTTTCCTTTAACAGTCTTGCCGGCTGCCTTCGGGCGGGCCGGCGCCTTGGTTTCGATGGTGAGCTTCTGCCCGGCGCTCAGGCGGCCGATCTTGTTCCAGCGGCGCAGGTCGTCGACGCTGACCCGGTAGCGGCTGGCGATTCCGGGCAGGGTCTCCCCAGGCTTGACGGTATGGGAGAAGCGGCGCGGGCCGGGAACCGCGATCGGCGGCGCGTACATGATCGGCAGCCGGCCCAGGTCGCGCGCACCGCCGGAGCCGGCGCCCGTCGGCACCACCATCATCGCCGGCATGGCGCGGGCGCGCGGGCCGATGCCGTTCACTTCCTTCAGTTGCGCCATGCTGACGCCGAACTTCTTCGCGATCCCCTCCAGGGTGTCGCCCTTCTTCGGCTGGTAGGCCTGCCACGATACAAGCGACTTTTCGTCGTACTTGATGAGATTTTCGTGGAAGGTCTCGACCCGGTCGGCCGGCAGCACGATGCGCGGCGTGAGCTCGGCGCGGATCATGGGCCGGCTGAACCCCGGGTTAAGGGCGATGAACTCCGCCACCGGCATTTCGGCCAGCTTGGCGGCGAGGCGCACGTCGATGTCGCGCGTCTTGGTGACCGAGGCAAAGTAGATCTGGTTCGGGATCGGCTCCAGTTCGATGCCGAACGCGGCGGGATTGGCGATGATGTTCTTCAGCGCCTGCAGCTTGGGCACGTACTGGCGCGTCTCCAGCGGCATGGTCAGGCTCGAGTAGTCGAGCGGCAGCCTGGCGGTGCGGTTTTTCTCCAGCGCGCGGGCCACGGCGTTCTCGCCCCAGTTGTACGAGGCGAGCGCGAGGTGCCAGTCGCCGTGCATCTTGTAGATGTCGTTCAGGTAATCGAGCGCCGCCGCGGTCGAGGCGACGATGTCGCGCCGGCCGTCGTACCACCAGTTCTGCGTCAATTCATAGCGTTTGCCGGTGCCCGGGATGAACTGCCAGAGGCCGGAGGCGTGCGCGCGCGAGTAGGCCATCGGGTTGAATGAACTCTCGACCATGGGCAGGAGCGCGAGTTCGGTGGGCAGGCCGCGCTTCTCGATTTCCTCGACGATGTGGAACAGGTACCTGCGGCTGCGGTCGAAGACGCGCTTGAGGTAATCCGGACGCGCCACGTACCAGGCCGTTTTTTCCGCCACCAGCGGGCCGGCAAGATCCGGCATCGAAAAGCCGTCGCGGATGCGCAGCCAGACGTCGTCCTGCCTGACCGTGCGGTCGACGCGGGCCGTTTCGCTCGGCGTGCCGAGTTCTTCGCGCCCGCCTTCGAACGGAGGCAGGCGGTTCGAATCAAGGGGAACTGCATTCGCGGCCTGGTCTCGAGCGAGGCGCGGGTCGGGCGGGGCCTCGCGGAAACCCAGCACCGGGGAGGCAGGCTGCACGGGTGGCGCTGCGGCCACCGCTTCCAGCCCCGCCGGCTGAGACGCGCAGGCGGTGAGTACCGCCAGGGAAGCGCACAGCAGGATTCGGATCTTAATTCTTCGCACTACCTGTATTAGAACCCATTTTTCCATTCCCTGATGGCGGCAAATACGCGCGCCGGGTCGGCGGCGCGGGCGCCCAGGTACTTGTTGGCGGATTCGACCACCACCGGTTCGGCGCAGCGCAGGAATGGATTGGTGGCGCGTTCCTCGCCGAGCGTCGAGGGCAGAGTGGGCTTGCCCGCGGCGCGCAGCTTTTTTGCGCGCTCCTCGCGCGCCGCGAGCTCGCTGTTGTGCGGATCCACCGCGCGCGCGAACTTGATGTTGGCGAGCGTGTATTCGTGGCCGCAATAGACCTTGGTCGCGTCGGGAAGCGCCGCCAGTTTCGTGAGCGACGCGAGCATCTGTTCCGCGGTGCCTTCGAACACGCGGCCGCAGCCGCAGGCAAAGAGCGTGTCGCCGCAGAAGAGGGATTCCAAGCCATAATAGGCGACATGTGCGCGCGTGTGTCCCGGAATTTCGAGCACGGAAAATTCTGCCGCGAGAGCTCCGATCTCGATCTTGTCGCCCTGGCCGACAGGATGCGTCAGCGCCGGGATCGGCTCGCCCTTCGGCCCGAACACCGGGACTTTCGTCATCGCCACCAGCTCGGCGATGCCGCCGACATGATCGGGATGGTGATGCGTGGCGAGGATCGCCACGAGCGTGAGTCCTTCGCGCGCCAGGTATTCCTTCACCGGGCCGGCTTCGCCCGGATCGACCACCGCGGCGTGCCGGGTTTTCCTGTCTGCGGCGCGCAGCGTCCAGATGTAGTTGTCCTGAAAAGCGGGCAGCGGAACGATTTCAAGCATGGACCGGCAATCCTTCGCAGCTAACGACGCGCACCAGTATAGCGGCGCGCGCCCCGGGCTCGCGGATTGGTTCGCCACGCCGCAGGGCCGCTATGTGCTCGATTGGGAGCGGGAACAGTTCGACCACGCCACCGAAGACGTGTTCGGCTACCGCGCGGTCCAGGCCGGCGTGCCCGGCATCGATTTCCTGCGCGCGAACCGGATCCCGTTTCGCTTCACGCTCGCGCTCGAGCATGGCGCGACGCTCGCCGCCGATCCGATGCAGTTGCCGCTGGCGAACCAGAGCGTGGACCTGGTGGTGCTGCCGCATGCGCTGGAGTCCACCGCCGACCCGCACCTCGTGCTGCGCGAAGCGGAGCGGGTGCTGATTCCAGAGGGGCAGCTCGTCATTTCCGGGTTCAACCCGCTGTCATTCTGGCGCCTGCGACAGCTGTTCGCGAAAAAGGGCGCCGGCGCGCCCTGGGACGAGCGCTTCATCGGGCTGCTGCGGCTCAAGGACTGGCTGCACCTGCTGGGTTTCGAACTGAATGGTGGCCGTTTCGGTTGCTACGCGCCGGCGTTCGAGAACCCGATCTGGCTGTCGCGCTTCGCGTTCATGGAGAAGGCGGGGGCGCGCTGGTGGCCGATCATGGGCGGCGTCTACGTGGTGCGCGCGGTGAAGCGGGTGCACGGCATGCGCCTCATCGCGCCGGCCTGGCGGCGGGAGCGCGCGCGGCGGCGCGCGGTGGCGGCGCTGCCGCAGCGCAACGGTTCCACTCGGCAACGGCATGACTGAGACAGTGGTGGAGCTCTACGCTGACGGTGCTTGCAAAGGCAATCCCGGTCCCGGCGGTTGGGGGGTGCTGCTGCGCGTTGGGGGCCGCGAGAAAGAGATGTTCGGCGGCGAAGCGCAGACCACCAACAACCGTATGGAACTGACCGCGGTGATCGAGGGTTTGCTCACGCTTGAGAAACGCACGCAGGTGCGCGTCTACACGGACTCGCAGTACGTGCAGAAGGGCATCTCCGAGTGGATCCACGCCTGGAAGCGGCGCGGCTGGCTTACCGCGGACAAGAAGCCGGTGAAGAACGTCGACCTGTGGAAAAAGCTAGACGAAACGGCGCGGCGGCACGACGTGGAATGGTATTGGGTAAAGGGTCATGCGGGCCATCCCGAAAACGAGCGCGCCGACGCGCTCGCCAACAAGGGGATCGAAGTTGGCGCCTAGGCAGATCGTCCTCGATACGGAAACCACGGGCCTGAACGCGAGGATGGGCGACCGGGTGATCGAAATCGGCTGCATCGAGCTGCTCAGCCGCAACATTACTGACCGGCAATTCCACAGTTACCTCAATCCGGGGCGCGAAATCGAGGAGGGCGCCGCCAGGGTGCACGGCCTGAGCAGCGAGTTCCTCGCCGACAAGCCGAAGTTCCCGGACATCGCGCAGGAATTCGTCGCCTACGTCAGCGGCGCCGAGCTCATCATTCACAACGCGGCGTTCGACGTCGAGTTCCTCGACCAGGAGCTCTCCCTCGCCGGCCTGAAAAAATTGTCGGAGTACGCCTCGAGCATCGTCGACACGCTGGCCATGGCGCGCGAGCTGCACCCGGGCAAGCGCAACGGGCTCGACGCGCTGTGCGAGCGCTATTCGATCAGCAACGCCCACCGCACGCTGCACGGCGCGTTGCTCGATGCGCGCCTGCTGGCCGAAGTCTACCTCGCGCTTACGCGTGGCCAGGAAAGCCTCGTCATGGAACTCGACCAGCCTTCGGCGGCCGCGACCGCCGCGGCGCTGGTGGACGCGAAGAAGTTGACCGTGCTGCGGGCGACCGATGCCGAATTGAAGGCGCACGAGAAAATTCTCGACGCCATTGACCAGGCCGCGAAGGAAAAAGGCGGCAGCCTGTGGCGAAAACTTGCCGGTTAGGACGGCAAGTTCCTGCAAGTTGGTTAATCCAGCTTAGCGCCGCTTTCCTTCACGACTTTCGCCCACTTCTCGAGGTCGGCGAGCATGAACTGGCGGAAGGGCTCCGGGCCGATGCCGGCCGGCTCTGAGCCGTCCAGCAGGATCCGCTCGCGGATCTCCGGCATGTTGAGGATCCGGGTAAGCACCTCGTTCAGCCGGCTCACGATCGGCCTGGGCATGTTTGCCGGCCCGATCACGCCGTACCAGCCGACCACGTCGAAGCCGGGAAGCCCCTCGGCCACCGCCGGGACATCGGGGATGGCGGCCACGCGCTTGGGCGTCGTTACCGCAATGCCGCGCAGCTTGCCCGCGCGGATCTGCGCCTGCGCCGGCTGCAGGCCAGCGAAGTTGAAGTGGTATTCGTTGGCGAGCAGGGCCGAGAGCGCAGGGCCCGAACCCTTGTAGGGGATGTGCTCCGCCTTGGTACCCGACATCTGCTTGTAGAGCTCGCCCGCGAGGTGCCCGCCGCTGCCGATGCCGGCGGAGCCGAAATTGAGCGGCCCGGGGTGCTTGCGCGTCCAGTCGACGAACTCCGCGAGCGTCTTCGGCGGCTGCGAGGGGTGCACGACGAGCATGAAGCCGGCGGTGGTCAGGTGCGTGATGGGCGTAAAGCTGTTGACGGGGTGGTAAGGCAGCTTCGGATTGAGCGCCGCGTTCACCGTGTGCTGGTGGTAGGCGAGCAGCAGCGTGTGGCCGTCGGGCTCCGCCTTGGCGGTCATGTCGCCGGCAATCACGCCCGAGGCGCTCGCGCGGTTGTCCACCAGCACCTGCTGCTTGAAGATCTCCGCCATGCGCGCGCCGAATACCCGCGCGAGGATGTCGGTGGTGCCGCCGGGCGCGGCCGGCGTGATCAGCCGGATGGGTTTGGTCGGATAGTCGTCCTGCGCCAGCGCTGGCGTGGCGATCGCCAGGACAAGCAGAAGAAACACGCGGATACGCTGGTCCATGATTCAGCCGAAGCCGCGCGCGAGGAACTGTTCCGCGATGGCGCAATGCGCCGCGACGCCGCGCGCGAGCATGGCTTCGTTGAGCACCATCTTGTTGGAGTGGCAGGGGCAGGCGCTCTTCCACATCTGGCCTTCGGGGCAGACGCCGAGCATCACCATCACGCCCGGCATCTTCTGCAGGACGTAGGAGAAATCCTCTGCGCCCATGATCGGCGAGGCCATGGTCGTCCAGGCGTCGGCGCCGAACAGGCTGCCGACGGCGCGCTCGGCAACGCCAAGCGCGCGCTCGTCGCACACCGTGACCGGAAAGCCGGGAACGATTTCGACTTCCGCTTCGCATTCGTGCGCGCGCGCGACGTTCTCGGCGACGCGTTTGATGCCGGCATGCGCTGCATTGCGCGTTTCCTCCGACAGCGTACGGATGGTGCCGAGGAGATTGGCCGCCTCCGGGATTACGTTGTTGGTAGAACCGCCGTCGATCTTCGCGACGGTGATGACGACCGGGTCGAAAATGTCGATGCGACGCGTGACGAAGGTTTGCAGCGCGGTGACGATCTCGCAGGCGACCGGAACCGGGTCGATGGCATGGTGCGGCATCGAGGCGTGGCCACCTTTGCCGATGACTCGCACGATGAGCTTGTCGGCCGAAGCGAGCATCGGTCCGGCCTTGGCGTAGAAGGTGCCGGCCGGCGCATTGGGCATGATGTGCAGCGCGAATGCCGCATCGGGCGCCGGATTGTCGAGCAGGCCGTCATTGAGCATGAACCGAGCGCCGTGGAAGCCTTCCTCCCCGGGCTGGAACATGAACAGCACCGTACCGGCGAGCGAATCGCGCCGCGCGCAGAGGGCGCGCGCGGCGGAGGCCAGCATCGCGGTGTGCGTGTCGTGGCCGCAGGCGTGCATCGTGTTTTCCACCTTCGACTTGAACGGCAGGCTCGTGTCTTCGGGCATCGGCAGCGCGTCCATGTCGCCGCGCAGGAGCACGGTGCGCCCGGGCTTCGCGCCGCGCAGCACGGCGACCGCGCCGGTGGTCGAGGACCCGGTTTTCCATTCCAGCGGCAGGCCGGCGAGCGCGGCGCGCACCTTGGCAATCGTCTTCGGCGTCTGCAGCCCGAGCTCGGGCTCGGCATGGATGGCGCGCCGCAGCGCTATCGTTTCCGGCTGCATTGCCTGGGCGGCTTCGAACCAGCCGCGAACTTCGGTCACCATGTCGTTCACGCGTGTCTCCTTGGTTTGTTCCTGCGCTGAAACGCCTGACAGGGATTCTGCGCGAGGCAGGCGCCTGTTGGCAATGGCGGAGCTATACTTTCGCCGCCATGAACGCGAAGGCCAATCCTTTCGAGACCGACCTCGACAAGAATGCCGCCAACCACGCGCCGCTGACGCCCCTGGGGTTCATCGAGCGCACGGCGGCGGTGTATCCGCGGCGCTTGGCCGTTGTCCATGGCGCCAGGCGCTATACCTGGCAGGAGACCTATGCGCGCTGCCGGCGGCTCGCCTCGGCGTTGGCCAGGCGGGGGATCGGCACGGGCGACGCGGTGGCGGTGATGCTCGCCAATACGCCAGAAATGTACGAAAGCCACTTCGGCGTGCCGATGGCGGGCGGGGTGCTGCTTGCCCTGAATACGCGCCTCGATGCCCAGGCCATCGCGTTCATGCTCGAGCACGGCCGCGCGAAGGTGCTCATCACGGACCGGGAGTTCTCGCCGACGATCAAGGCGGCAATGGCAAGGCTGAAAGTGAAGCCGCTGCTAATCGATGTGGATGACGCGGAGTACGCGGGCGCCGGCGAGCGCCTCGGCGGCAAGACCTATGAAGCGCTGCTCGAAGAGGGCGACCCGGCCTATGACTGGAAGCCGCCGCTGGATGAGTGGAACGCGATCTCGCTCAATTACACCTCCGGCACGACCGGCGATCCGAAGGGCGTGGTCTACCACCACCGTGGCGCTTACCTGAACGCGGTGTGCAACATCGTCACCTGGGGCATGCCGCATCACGCGGTCTACCTGTGGACGCTGCCCATGTTTCATTGCAACGGCTGGTGTTTCCCGTGGACGATGGCGGCAAACGCCGGGACGAATGTCTGCCTGCGGCGCGTGGAAGCGGAAAAAATTTACCAGTTGATCAAGGCCCACAAGGTGACCCACTACTGCGGGGCGCCGATCGTGCATTCGACGCTGATCAGCGCGCCGGACGAATTGAAGCGGGGCATCAAGCACAAGGTGAGCGGCATGGTGGCCGCCGCGGCACCGCCCGCGGCGATGATCGAGGGCATGGAGAAAATGGGCTTCGACATCACCCACGTCTATGGCCTCACCGAGGTCTACGGCCCGGCGACGGTTTGCGCCAAGCATGAGGAATGGGGCGCGCTCGACGTCGCCGAGCGCACGCGCCTGAACGGCCGCCAGGGCGTGCGCTACCTGATGGAGGAGGGGCTCGCGGTGATGGATCCGGAGACCATGCAACCGGTGCCCGCGGACGGCGAGACCATGGGCGAGATCATGTTCCGCGGCAACATCACCATGAAGGGCTACCTGAAGAATCCATCGGCGTCGCAGAAAGCCTTCGCTGGCGGCTGGTTCCATTCCGGCGACCTCGCGGTGAAGTACCCGGACGGCTACGTCAAGATCAAGGACCGCTCCAAGGACGTCATCATCTCGGGAGGCGAGAACATTTCATCGATCGAGGTGGAGGACGTGCTCTACCGCCATCCCGCGGTCGTGGCAGCGGCCGTGGTGGCGATGCCAGACGCGAAATGGGGCGAAACTCCGTGTGCATTTGTGGAGTTAAAGAAAGATTCAGCAACAACCGAAAAAGAGATCATCGAGTTTTGCCGCTCCCACATGGCGAAATTCAAGGCGCCGCGCGCGGTGGTGTTCGGCGAGGTGCCGAAGACGTCCACCGGCAAGATCCAGAAATTCATCCTGCGGGAAAAGGCCAAATCGGCCGCCGCGATCGATTCCTGAGGAGCAGCCAATATGAGCGCACAACCGCAGGCGCAGCAACCCGTCTTGCTGCGCGAGGACCGAGATGGCATCGCCACGCTGACGCTGAACCGTCCCGCGCGGATGAACCTGTTGACGACGGAGATGTTGACGGCGCTGCAGGAATCGTTTGATGCGATTGGAAAAAACAAGGACATACGGGTCGTGATCCTCGCCGCAGCGGGCAAGGGCTTTTGCGCCGGGCACGACCTGAAGGAAATCAAGGCGCTCGGCGACCAGGCGAAAATCGCGGCTCTCTTCACCCAGTGCAGCCGGATGATGATGTCGGTGCAGAACCTGCCGCAGCCGGTGATTGCGAAAGTGCAGGGCGCCGCGGCGGCGGCGGGCGCGCAGCTCGTCGCCCAATGCGACCTTGCCGTGGCCTCGGATGCCGCACGGTTCGTCACCTCCGGTGTGACCTGGGGGTTTTTCTGCTCCACCCCCGGCGTCGCCATCGGCCGCAACCTGCAGCGCAAGCACGCGATGGAGATGCTGCTCACGGGCGAGCCGATCAGCGCGCAACGCGCGATGGAATGGGGCCTCGTCAACAAGGTCGTCGCCGCCGACGCGCTGGATGGCGAGACCTTGTCGCTGGCGCAAACGATTGCGTCGAAGCCCCCGGGCACCGTAGCCGCGGGCAAGCGTGCGTTCTACCGGCAAATGGACCTGGATCTGCCGCGGGCTTATGCGCTAGCGGGCGAAGTGATCTCCTCGAGTTTCGCGCATGAGGAAGGCAAGGACGGCATGGAGGCCTTCATCGCCAAGCGTCCGCCACCGGGAAAGCGATAGCTGAAGCCCTGCCTGATCGTCCGCAATCCGGCCGCCGGGCGCGGACGCGCGCTGCGCCAGTGGCCTGAAACCGAGCGCAAGCTGAAGGAGGCCGGCCTCGTGTTCGACGAGGCCGTCACATCGCGGCCACTCGAAGCGGCCGCGATCGCGGAAAGAGAAGCCGGCAGCTATGGCTGCATCGTCGCCGCCGGCGGCGACGGCACGGTGCACGAGGTCGTCAACGGGCTGATGCGGGCGGGGGCCAATACGACGCTAGGAGTGATCCCGCTCGGCAGCGGCGACGACTTTGCGAAATTTCTTTCGAATGATTTTATTTCTAATTTTGTAGGGCAAAAAACAAAAGCATTCGATGTCGGCCGCATCGCCTCCAGCGCCGAAGTGCGCTATTTCGCCAACGGCATGGACATCGGTTTCGGCGCGCACGGCGCGCGCAACGTCGCCCTGGTGCCGCGGTTTCTGACCGGCTTCGGCGCCTATCTCGGCGCGCTGCTCCTGACCATGGTGCGCTATCCGCTGCTGCGGGTGCGCCTGCAGATCGATGACGCGTCGGCGTTTGATTTCACCACGGCCATGACTGCCGTCATGAACGGCACTACTTTCGGCGGCAGTTTCCGCGTCTGCCCCGAGGCGCGGCCCGACGATGGACTTCTGGATCTCCTTCTGGTGGAAGCGGTCGGGCGGCTTGCGATCCTGCAACTGGTACCGAAGATCCTGCGCGGGGCGCATGCCGGCGATCCGCGTCTTCGTTTGCTGCGCGCGAAACGCTTGACGATCGAATCCGACGACCCGCTGCTGGTCGAGGCAGACGGCGAGATCGCGTTCCAGGACGCGCACCGGCTGAATATTGGCCTGCTGCCGGGGGTGTTGCGGGTCTTCGCCTAGTTGAAGAAGCCGCTTTAAGCTTGCGCCGCTAGCCGGCCGGCCCCACGAAGCCTATGTAGAGGCCGCAGGCGTCTTCTGGAACGACCAGCATGGCTTGCTCGCCGGTATTGCGCACGCCGCGCGCAGGAGGCGGCAGGCCGTGGGTCGACATCCAATGGGCGGCGGCGTCCAAGCTGCGGGTGCGATAGAGGACCTGGAAGGGACCCGGCCCGCGGCGGGCAAGTGCGTCGGCGGCGACACCCGGACCTGCCGGCTGTGCGACCGCCAGTGCGTTCGGGCCGAGCGCAAACACCGCCATGTCGGCTCCAATCACGGTGCCACGCTCCATCGCTGGCGAAAGGCCGAGCACGTCTCGGTAGACCGGAACGGCGGCCGCGAGATCCGGCACGGCGATGTAGGCGCGTTCCACTCTAGCGACCCCGTTGGGGTGCGAGGCATTTGGCACCTGCTGGCGTCGCGTCGCCAGCGGCGTAAGGTGCTCGATGAAGAACAGCGGCAGTGGATTGCGTTCACCGAGCGTGGCGGCTTTCCAGTGCAGTTCCTGCCCGGCGGGCGTCCGCCGCCCGCCCTCGACGGCGTCGCCGATGTCGACCCCGCGCGAGCGCATCGCCGCCACGTCGGCCGCCAGGTCGTCGCTCTGCACGATGATGTAACGCAGGCCGCCTCCGGCGCCAATGAATTCGAGCAGTCCACCCCAAGGACTGCCGGCGAGGTATTCGTCGCGGTCGCGGATGGCGAGCAACTCGAGGTAATCGTACTCGTTGAAGGCGATGGCGTTGTGCGTACCCTTGCCGGGGTGGATCCCGCCGGGGTGGATGCTGAATCCGATGCGCGCATAGGCCTCCACGCCCCGGTCGAGGTCCGCAACGCAGATCATCACGTGGTCGATGCGCGTGAGCACGGCCGCGCTTCCCGGCGCCTACTCGGACTGGATTCCGGCGCGCTTTACCACTGCGCTCATGCGCTTGAGGCCGTCCTGCGTCCACTGCGTCACTTGGGCTGGCGGGGAACCGATCGGCTCCAGGCCCAGCGCAATGAGCTTCTCACGCACATCCGCCGCGCCGACGGCTTTGACCAGCTCCGCGTGCAGCCGGTCCAGGATCGGCTGGGGCGTGCCGACCGGGGCGACGATCGAAGCCCAGGTCTGCCATTCGAAGCCCGCAACCCCCGCTTCGGCCATCGTCGGCACGTTCGGCAGCAGCGGCGAGCGGCGCGCGCCCGGCACGCCCAGCGCGCGCATGCGGCCAGCGTTGATGTGCGGCAGTACGATCGACACCGCGCTGAAGTGGACCTGAACCTGGTTGGACAGGATGTCGAGCGCGGCCTGCGTCGCGCCACGGTACGGAATGTGCACGACGAAAATCCCCGTCGCCGCCTTGAACGCTTCCATCGCGACGTGCTGCGGGCTGCCGACGCCGCCCGAGGAATAGTCCAGGCGTCCCGGCCGCTGCTTCGCCAGCGCGATCAGCTCGGGCACCGTCTTCACCGGCAGGTCGTTGCTCGCCACCAGCACCCAGGTGATGCCGGCGACGATGCCGACGGGTATGTAGTCCCGGACCGGGTCGTAGGGCACTGCGCGGATGTTCGGGATCATCGTCAGGATGCTGTCGTTGAGCGCGCCGAGGGTGTAGCCGTCCGGCGCGGCCCGCTTGACCCGCTCGGCGCCGATCACGCCAGCGGCGCCGGGCTGGTTCTCCACCACGATCTGCCGGCCCATGTTGTCGCTCATCCTCTGCGCGACGATGCGGATCATCGCATCGACCGCGCTGCCCGCCTGCAGGGGCATGAGCAGCAGGATCGGCTTGGCAGGGTAAGTCTGCGCGGCGCAAGGCAGGGACAACGCGAGCAGCAAACCGCAGGCCAAGTGGCGGAACATCAGAAAGACCTCGGCAGGCCGAGCACGTGCTCGGCTACGTAGGACAGGATCAGGTTGGTCGAGATCGGCGCCACCAGGTACAGGCGCGTTTCCCTGAACTTGCGCTCCACGTCGTACTCGGCGGCGAAGCCGAAGCCGCCGTAGGTCTGGATGCAGACGTTGGCGGCTTCCCAGGAAGCCTTGGCGCACAGGTGCTTGGCCATATTGGCTTCAGCCCCACAATGAAGTTTTTTATCAAATAAAGAAGCAGCTTTATATCTCATGAGATTTGCCGCTTCGATTTCCATGTAGGCCTCGGCGATCGGGAACTGGATACCCTGGTTCTGGCCGATCGGCCGGCCGAACACCACGCGTTCCTTGGAGTACTTCGTCGCGCGCTCCACAAACCAGTAGCCGTCGCCGATGCATTCGGCGGCGATCAGGATGCGCTCGGCGTTGAGTCCATCCAGGATGTACTTGAAACCCATGCCTTCCTCGCCGATCAGGTTCTCCGCCGGCACCTCGAGGTTGTCGATGAACACCTCGTTGGTCTCGTGGTTCACCATGTTGCGGATCGGCTTGACCGTCAGGCCCTTGCTTCTCGTGTCGACGAGAAAGATGGACATGCCTTCGGATTTCTTCTTCACCTTGTCGAGCGGCGCGGTGCGCGCGAGCAGGATCATGAGTTCGGAGTGCTGCAGGCGCGAGGTCCAGACCTTCTGGCCGTTGACCACGTAGCGGTCGCCTTTCCTTACCGCCACCGTCTTGATGCTGGTGGTGTCGGTGCCGGCAGTGGGCTCGGTCACGCCCATGGACTGCAGGCGCAACTCGCCGCTGGCGATTTTCGGCAGGTACATCTTCTTCTGCGCCGCGGAGCCGTTGCGCAGCAGGGTGTTCATGTTGTACATCTGCCCGTGGCAGCAGCCCGCATTGCCGCCCGAGCGCGTGATTTCCTCCATGATCACGGTGGCTTCCGTCAGGGACAGGCCCGAGCCGCCGAATTCCTCCGGGATGAGGGCCGACATCCAGCCCGCCTTGGTGAGCGCCTCGACAAAGGCCTCGGGATAGCTGCGCGCCTCGTCGATCTTCTGCCAGTAGGCGGAGTCGAAGGTTTTGCATAGCGCGCGGACCGCGTCGCGTATGTCGGCATGTGAGTCAGCGGGCTGGGATTCGTGCGCCTTCATCTATACGTATCCTGGACCTTCAATCGCCGGGTGCTGCAGCAGAAATTCCTCATTGATCTCGAGCCCGAGCCCGGGTTTGTCCAGCGGCCAGACATTGCCGTGCGGGTCCACCTTATAGGGGGTAGAGCATAGCTCATCGCGGAACTTGTTCGCTGCCGATACATCTCCTTCGAAATAGCCGCCGTTTTCGATGGCGGCGAGGAAATGGATCGAGGCAGCGTGGTTGAGGCCGGTCATCGAACTGTGCGGGTGGATCGACAGCTTGTACGCGGAGGCCATGGCGGCGATGCGCAGGGCCTCGGTAATGCCGCCGGTCTTGGACAGGTCGGGTTGCAGGATGGTGATGGCGCCGTCCTCGATCACCCGGTTGAACTCGAAGCGGGTGTAGTGGTTCTCGCCGGCCGCCAGCGGCGTGCGACCAAAGCCCTTCGCCAGGCGGTAGCTGCGGTAGTCGTGCGCCGGGAAGGGTTCCTCCAGCCAGGCGACGTTCAGCTCGTCCATGCCCGGCATCACCTGCCGCACGTCCTCGACGCTGTAGCCGATGTTGGCGTCGGTCAGGATTACGAGGCCGTCGCCGCAGGCCTTGCGCACGGCCCGGACGCGCTCCAGGTCCTTTTTCGGCGTATCGCCGACGCGGAGCTTTACCGCTTTATAGCCAAGCGCCAGGTTTGTTTTTATTTCCTCTATCAGTTTTTCAGCCGGCTGGTAGCCGAGTGAGACTCCACCGGCATAGGCTGGAATGGCCTTCTTTGAGCCGCCCAACAATCTGTAAAGCGGCATGCCCGCCGCTTGGCCGCGGATATCCCACAGCGCGAGGTCGATGCCGCTCATGGCGAGGCAGGTGCCGGCGCCCATGCCGTGGCTGGCGAGCTGCTTGGCGTAGATTTTGTGCCAGACGCCCACCACGTCGGCCGCGTCCATGCCAAGCACGAGTTGCCTCAGCGTGGTCTCGATCAGCTTCGCCACCGCGGTATGCGCGCGGCCGTGGTGCGATTCGCCCCAGCCCACGAGGCCGCCCGCGGTCGCGACCTTCACCACCACCGCATCGCGCTTGATGGCGGTGCCGATGCCCAGCGCCACGCGGTTCTCCGGCGGCACCGGAAACGAAGTGGCGTAGGCCTTGATATCAACGATTTTGAGATCTGCGGGCATGAAATTTTTCCCAGGCCTCCGGGTTGACGAAATTCAGCGGCCGCTCGCCCGCGAGCATGCGCAGGGTCTCCGCGGCGGCGGCGGTGCCCATGCGCTGGCGCGATTCCTGCGTCATGCCGGCGAGGTGCGGCGTGAGGACCGCGTTGTCCAGCGCGAGCAGGGGATGCCCCGGCTCCAACCGGTAATGCTCGTGGACGTCCAGCATCGCGCCGGCGATGGTGCGATGCTGCAGGGCCTCGATCAGCGCGCTTTCCTCGACCACGGCACCGCGGCCCACGTTAATGAGCCAGGCGCTGTTTTTCATCAGGGCAAACTTTTGCCGGTTGAACAGGTGATGCGTCTCGGGCGTAAGCGGGCAGGTCACCACGACGACGTCGGCTGCGGCGATCAGGCGCTCCAGATCCATTGCCTCGGCCTCCGCGGGCAGCCGGTCGAGCCGGCGCTGGTTGCCCAGCACGCGCATGCCGAAGCCATGGCGGCAGATTTTCGCCAGGCGCGTCCCGATCTCGCCCACACCCACGATGCCGACGGTCATCGCAGCGATCTCATGCGCCTTGACGCCGAGGCCGCGCGCTTCATCCCACGGGTGGGTCCTGATCTTGGTGGTTATTTCGAAGCTGTTTCGTGCCAGCATCAACATCGCCAGCACGCAATATTCCGCCACGGATTGGGCATTGCCTCCGGGAAGATTGGCGACGGGGATTCCCCGCTCGGTAGCGGCGCCGATCGGCACCAGGTCCAGCCCGGTGCCGTGAATCGTGACCGCTTTCATTTTCACGGCGGCGGCGAAGAAATCGTCGGGCAGGCGGCTGCGCGTGATCACGGCGTCGGCATCCCGGGCATCGCGCCGGATGCCGTCGAAGGAGGCTTCCTTGCACAACAGCACTTCGCACTTCTCGCGCAGCAGGTGTACGCCGGCGGGGTCAATCGGGTCGACCAGCAATACGCGCATGCTCAGGCGAGGCGCGTCAGGATGCGCTCGGCGGCATCCGGTGCGATGGGTGTTTCGGGCAACAGGGCTTCGGCGAACTCCGCTTCGAATCCGGTGGTGACGCGGCGCAGTGGATCGCGCGGCGCGAGGCGGTGCACGTAGACGAGGAAGGCGAGCAGCTGGCGGCGGCAGTCGGCCAACCCGTCTGCGCGTTCGCCCAGGCGCGTGCCTTCGTCCGCGAGCAGCGCCGCAGCGCAGGCGTAGTACAGGCCGCTTGCCGCCTGCCGGGCGTGCGCTTCGCCGCCGGTGGCGGCGACTTCGTGCGCGAATTCGGCGGCCTTGTCGAGCGAGGCGGCGAGGCGTCCGGCGAGGAGCCTGGGCGCGCGCTCGATGCGCGCATTCAGCTCCGGCAGCAGCGCCTCCAGGCACTGCTCGCGCCGGATGGCGCGCAGCACGTCGAGCGCCACGATGTTGGAGGTGCCTTCCCAGATCGAGCCCAGATGCGCGTCGCGCAACAGGCGCGAATCGGACCATTCCTCGGTGTAGCCGACGCCACCGCGTACTTCCATGGCATCGCCGGTCGCGCGACGGGCGTCGCGGCAGGCGCGGAATTTGATGAGCGGCGTGAGAAGGCGCACGCGGCGGCGTGCAAGTTCGTCGTCTTGATCTGATTTTTGTAATTCACCAGAAATATAGAATAAAACCGAACGAGCGGCTTCTGCTGGCAGCATCAGCTTGAGCAATTGACGGCGCATCAGAGGCAGTTCGATGAGCGGTTTGCCGAAGGCCTGCCGCCGCCGCGCGACGAACAAAGCTTCGGTGAGCGCGCGCCGCATGAGCCCCGCGGCACGCATGCCGTTGGAAAGGCGCGACATGTTGATCATGTCGGCCATCTGCTTGAAGCCTTGCCGGGGGCTGCCCACCAGCCAGGCGAGCGCGCCCTCCAGCTTGATTTCGCCGCTCGGCATGGCGCGCGTGCCGAGCTTCTCCTTGAGGCGCACGATGCGGTACCGGTTCGGCGAGCCGTCAGGCAGCATGCGCGGCAGCAGGAACAGCGAAAGCCCTGCGGTTCCCGCGGGCGCATCTTCGGGACGCGCCAGCACCAGCGCGAGGCCCGCGTCGGCATTGGAACAGAACCACTTGTCGCCGAAGAGCGCCCAGTGCTCGCCCTGTTTGAGCGCTCTGGTGGAAATTGAACCCACATCCGACCCCGCCTGCTGCTCGGTAATGAACATCGCTCCCTGCGTCAACGCATCCATGTCCTGCGAAGCGAGGCCGGGCAGGTAGCGCGCAACCAGCGCCGGTTCGGCGAACTTGCGGATGGTGCGCGTCAGCGCGTCGGTCATGGAAAGCGGGCAGCAGACGCCAAACTCGGCTTGCACATAAAGGTAGCTGAGGGCGTACTTGGCCGCCGGCGGCAGCGGTTGCGGCCAGCCGAGCACGCCGCCCCGATGCGACATGGCAGCAAGGCCGTACTGGCCGAAGGCGACTTCTTCCAGTTTCCTGTAGGCGGGGCTTTTTTCTATCCTCTGGTCGTTCAACACCGATGGACGCTTGTCCGCTTCGAGCGCCAATTCATCCAGGTCGGCTCCGGCCATCGCGCCCAGCCGCGTGAAATGGGGCAGCAGGTGGGCGCAGAGCTTCGATTCGAGGTGCAGCTCCAGCAGTCCCCGATAGGAGGGATCCGCTTCGAACAGGTTGAGGCCACGCGAATCCGGCACGCCTTCCGGGGCGCGCAGGCTGGGCATCAGTCGATTCTCGCGCCGGCGGCGCTCACGATTTTGCCCCACTTCGCGTGATGAGATTTGAGCACGCTGGCGAATTCCTCGGGCGTGCTGGTCCAGAGATCGAAGGCCTGCAGCCGAATGCGCTGGCGCATGTCCGGCGCGCGCAGCGCCTCGATGAGCTTCTCGTTCAGCTTCTGCACGATCGGCTTGGGCATCCCCGCCGGCCCGACGATGCCGAACCACAGGTCGCTGCCGGCTTCGTTGTAGCCCGCCACGCCCGCTTCGTCCATGCTCGGGACCTCGGGGATGTAGGGCGAGCGTTTCGCGCTCGTCACCGCGAGGGCGCGCACGCGCCCGGCGCGCATCTGCGGCATGCTGGTGATGAGCACGTCGAACATCATCGTAATGTTGCCCGCGATCAGGTCGGTCATCGCCGGGCCGGAACCCCGGTAGGGAATATGCTGCATGGGAGCCTTGGTGAGAACCTTGAGCACCTCGCCCGAAAGGTGATTGGAGGAGCCGCTCCCGGCCGAACCAAAGCTGACCTTGCCCGGATTGGCCTTGGCATAGGCGATCAGTTCGGCGACGGTGGTGGCCGGCACTGCCGGATGCACCACCAGGACATTGACATAGGACACGGCCAGCGTGATGTGGGTGAAGTCCCTGATGGTGTCGTGCGGCAGCTTTGCGCCGTAGATGTGCGGATTGATCGCATGGCTGCCGGTGGTCGCCAGGCCGATGGTGTAGCCGTCCGGCGCGGCCTTGGCGATCCGGTCGCTGCCGATCGAGGCGCCCGCGCCGCCGACGTTTTCGACCACCACCGGCTGCCCGAGCAATTCCGCGAGCTTGGCCGCGACCGGGCGGGAGAAACCGTCGGTGGAGCCGCCGGGCGGGAAGGGCACGATCCAGCGCAGGGGCTTTGACGGGTATGGCTGGGCAATAGCCGCCATCGAAAATGCAAACAAGAACGCAAGTGCAAGGGCAATTCGGGATTTCATATTTCCGCTCCTCTATTTCTTCGGCATATGGCCGACCGAATCGGTGTACTTCGCCATCGCCTCTTCGCCGAGGAACTCCTTTTCCCAGGCGCGGATGCGGTCGAAGCCGGCGAAGGTGTGCAGGTCGCCCAGGGGGTGCCCGCCAAATTTCTCGAAGAAGCGCGCTTCGGCCATCGGTCCTTCGTCGCGCATCTGCACCGCAAGGTCGTGCATCGCGGTGAGTGAGACGCGCATCAGCGCGCCCGGGGCGATGGTCACGGCAATGCCGAGTGCTTTCATTTCCTCCTGCGAATAGCGCGGCGAGACGCCCGTCATGTTGTAGAACACGGGTCCCCTGATTTCAGCGCAGATGCGGCGTACCTCATCGACGGAGGTCGGACCTTCGACGAACGCAAGGTCCGCTCCGGCCGCCAGCAGGGCATTGCCGCGCCGGATCGCTTCATCCAGGGACCCGCCCGAGGCGCCGCGCGCGTCGGTGCGCGCGATGAGCACGAAATCCGGGTCCAGTTCCTTGCGCGTGGCGTCGGCGGCGCGCATCTTGCCGAGCGCTTCCTCGATCGGAACCACCAGCCGCCCGGCGACATGGCCGCAGCGCTTCGGGCTGACCTGGTCCTCGAGATGGATGCCGGCGATGCCCGCGCCGATGAATTCACGCACCGTGCGGATGACATTGATCGCGTTGCCGTAGCCGTTATCGGCATCGGCGATGACCGGGATGCTCACCGCCTGCGCGATGTAGCGGGCATTGGTGATGACTTCGGACATGGTGACCAGGCCCGCATCGGGCAGCCCGGTGAGCGAAAGCGACGTGCCGTAGCCGCTCATGTAGATGGCGCCGAAGCCCACGTTCTCCAGCACGCGCGCGCTCATGGCGTTGTAGCAGCCTGGAACGAACAGCGTCGGGCCTGCCTTGATCAATTCGCGCAGGCGGGTACTTTGTCTTTTATTCATCAATCCACCTTGGCGCCGGTTGCCTTGACCACTTTGGTCCACATCACGAGTTCGTTTTCGATCAGTTTACGGAATTCGTCGGGAGAATTGCCGACCGGTTCGGCGCCCTGTTTGACAAGTCGGTCGTGCACGGCAGGCATATGGATCGACTTGATCGCAGCGGCGTGCAGGATTTGCACGATTTCCCTCGGCGTCCCCCTTGGCGCCACCAATCCGTACCAGGTGTCCGAGGCATATCCCGCCACGCCCGCTTCGGCAAGCGTCGGTATCTCGGGAGCCGCCGGCGAGCGCCGGCTGCTGGCAAGTCCGAAAGCCTTGAGCTTGCCGGCGCGGATGAGGGGCAGGGTGGGTAGCAGCCCGTCCACGGACAGCTGGACTTCGCCCGCCACCAGGTCCTGGCGCGACTGCGTGCTGCCGCGATAGGGAATGTGCACGATGAACGTGCCGGTCATCATCTTGAACATCTCCATGTTGAGATGGGTCGCGGAACCGGACCCCGCCGAACCGTAGTTGAGCTTGCCCGGATTGCGCTTCGCGTAAGCCACCAGTTCCTTGACGTTCGAGGCCGGAACCGAGGGATGGCCCACGATCAGCTGATGGGTGTTGGCGATGACGGTGATCGGTTCGAAATCCTTCACCGCGTCATAGCCGACATTGGGGCGCAGCGCCGGATGGATCACCTGCGCCGGGCTGCTCGAGAGCAGCGTGTAGCCGTCGGGCGGGCTCTTGGCGACCGCCTCGATGCCGATCACGCCGCCGGAACCGGGTCGATTCTCGACCACGAACGGCTGGCCGAGGATCTTCGCCATTTCCTCCCCGACCACGCGCGCAAGCGTGTCGCCTGTCCCGCCCGCGGCAAGCGGCACGATGAGGCGAATCGGCTTGAACGGATAGGCCTGTGCTACGCACGCCAGGGACCAGGCGAGGCCAAGAATGAAAACCAGGAATTTCAGCTGCGCCTCTTGAGAAAGCGTTCGAACGCTTCGTCGGCGCGCAGCACGGCCTGGCAGGGGAAGGGCCCGGAAAGCAGGAAGCTCGCGTGCGTGAGCTGGCCGCGTTCGTTCTTCCTGCCGGCGAACTCATGCTTCACGCCGAGGCCCTTGAGTCGTTCCTGCACGCGCTGCGCTTCCGCGCCCGTGACCTCCAGCTTTTCCGGCTGCGGCAAGCGCACGCGGTATTTGAAAGTAACGTAGTCGGCGCGCGATCGCTTCCAGGCGCTTGCCCTGGTCGCCCGAGATCGACGTCGCGCTCGATCAGGGGATCGACGGCGCGGTGCACCGAACCCATGGCCCCGCGGCCAAGCTCGGCGACAATGACGTAGCGGCCGAATTGCGTCTGTTCCAAGGCCTAGACTGGATCCCAGGAAAAAACGTCCTGCGAGCGCTCGAGGGCGTAGAACTGGGCCCGCATGGCGGGGATCGCCTGCTCGGCGATGGTTTCCGGCGTCCAGCCCTCGGAGCGGTGCACCGAGCGCAAGGGGCGGCTCTGCGACATGAGGAAGATCTCGTTGGCGCGCACCGCGAAAATCTGCCCGCTCACCTCCTGCGAGGCGTCGCTGGCGAGATAGACGGCGAGCGGCGCGATCTTGGCCGTTTCCATGCGCTTGATCTTGTCCAGCCTCGCCTGCTGCTCCGGCGTGTCGGCGGGAATCGTGCCGATCATGCGGCTCCAGGCGAAGGGCGATATGCAGTTCGAGGTGACCTTGTATTTGGCCATGTCCAGCGCCATCGACTTCGAGAGCGCGGCAATGCCGAGCTTGGCCGCGGCGTAGTTGGCCTGGCCGAAATTGCCGACCAGGCCCGAGGTCGAGGTCATGTTGATGTAGCGGCCGGAATTCTGGTTCTTGAAGTACGGCGCGGCCGCGCGCGAGACGTAGAAGCAGCCGTTCAGGTGCACGTCGATCACGGCTTTCCATTCCTCGACCGACATGTTGAAGAAGAAGCGGTCGCGCAGGATGCCGGCGTTATTAACTACAACATCAATTTTTTGATAATTATCTATTGCACATTGCACGATCCGATTCGCCGATTCCCATTCGGCCACGCTATCCGTGTTGGCAACCGCAGTGCCGCCCTTGGCCCTGATCTCGGCGACTACCTTCTGCGCCGGGCTGCTGTCCTTGCCTTCGCCGGCGACCGAAGCGCCGATATCGTTGACCACGACTTTGGCGCCTCTCGCGGCCATCGCCAGCGCGAAATCGCGACCGATGCCGCCGCCGGCTCCGGTGACGACGATTACTTTGTTCCTGAGCATTTCAGTCTCTGTAGCTTGGATCCCGGCGATCCAGCATGCGCAGCATGGCGGGCCATTCGAGTTCCGTGATTTTGCGTCGCTGTCCCGGCTTGTAGCGGTCGTTGGTGAGCGCCACCGTTTTCGGGTCGGGATGATTGAGCTCGGTGTTGCAGGCCATCGCCATGACCTGCGCCTGGCAGGCTTTCTCCAGCCAGTGCATGGTGACGAAGGCCTCGCACACGGTGCGGCCGGCAGTGAGCAGGCCGTGGTTGCGCAGGATCAATGCCGCGCTGCTCCCCAGGTCGCGTATCAAGCGCTTCTGCTCGTCCAGGTCGACCGCCGGGCCTTCATAGTCGTGGTAGCCGAGTTGGCCGAAGAACATGGCGTTCTGCGTCAGCGGCAGCAAGCCGCACTGCAGCGCCGAAACCGCCATGCCGGCCGGGGAATGGGTGTGGATGACGCAATCGACGTCGTGGCGCGCCTTGTGGACGGCGCTATGGATGACGAAGCCGGCCAGATTGACGCCTAGACCTGTGCCCGAGTCGAGCACCAGCTTGCCGTCGAAGTCGATTTTCACCAGGCAGGACGCGGTCACTTCCTCGTAGGCGTAGCCGTAGGGGTTGATGAGGAAAAGGCCGTCCTCGCCCGGTACGCGCCCTGAGATGTGGTTGTAGACCAGGTCGTTCATGCCGAAGAGCGCCACCAGGCGGTAACAGGCCGCAATGTCGACGCGCATCGCCCACTCTTCCGGGCTGACTCTGCTTTGCAAGGAAACGGCTTTCGCCTGCGAAAGATCGCTCATGAACAGTCCCCCGAATGCAGGGAATTGTCGCATGCCGGGCTATAATCCGGCGCTCGAAAACTCCCGGTGAATTCCCCCGCTCAGCATCCATGAAAGTTCTGGTCAGCGTCAAGCGAGTGGTCGATTTCAACGTCAAGGTGCGCGTTAAGGCCGACGGCAGCGGCGTCGAGACCGCCAACGTCAAGATGTCCATGAATCCTTTCGACGAAATCGCGCTGGAAGAGGCCGTGCGGCTGAAGGAGGCGGGCGTGGCGACGGAGATTGTCGCCGTGTCCTGCGGCGTCCAGGCCTGCCAGGAGACACTCAGGACGGCGCTGGCGATCGGCGCCGACCGGGCGATCCTGGTCGAGAGCGGCGAGGAGTTGCAACCCCTTGCGGTGGCGAAGCTCCTGAAAGCGATCTGCCAGAAGGAAGCGCCCCAGCTGGTCATCCTGGGCAAGCAGGCCATCGACGACGATTCCAACCAGACCGGCCAGATGCTTGCCGCCCTATTGGGCTGGTCTCAGGCTACTTTTGCTTCAAAGGTAGCCATGGAAAAGGAAAAAGCGACCGTCACCCGTGAAGTGGACGGCGGGCTGGAGACGATATCCATCAAGCTGCCGGCGATTGTCACCACCGATCTGCGCCTGAACGAACCGCGCTACGTCACGCTGCCCAATATCATGAAGGCGAAGAAGAAGCCCCTCGAGACCCTGAAGCCGGAGACGCTTGGGGTTGATGTTTGTCCAAGATTAATTACTTTAAAAGTCGTAGAGCCGCCCAAGCGCAAGGCGGGGGTCAAGGTAGCGGACGCGAGGGCGCTGGTCGAGAAGTTGCGCAACGAAGCCAAGGTGATCTGAGCATGACCATCCTGGTGATCGCGGAGCACGACCACGGTGCGCTCAAGGGCGCGACGCTCAACACGGTAGCGGCGGCGCAGAAGATCGGCGGCGAGATCCATGTGCTGGTCGCGGGGCACAACGCAGAGGGCGCGGCCAAGGCGGCGGCGCAGATCGCCGGCGTGGCCAAGGTCCTCAGCGCCGAGGGCTCGCAGCTGGGCGAGTTCCTGGCCGAGAACGTCGCCGCGCTCGTGGTTTCGCTCGCCAAGAGCTATTCGCACATCCTGGCACCGGCCACCTCCAACGGCAAGGACGTGACGCCGCGCATCGCCGCGCTACTCGACGTGCAGCAGATCTCCGAGATCATCGCGGTCGATGCGCCCGACACCTTCGTGCGGCCGATCTACGCGGGCAACGCGCTCGCCACGGTGAAGTCGAAGGATGCGATCAAGGTGATCACCGTCCGCACAACCGGTTTTGATGCGGTTGCGTCTACCGGGGGAAATGCGGCGGTGGAAAAAACAGCCGCTCCCGCGGACAGCGGCCTGTCGAGTTTCGTCAGCCGCGAGGTCTCCAGATCCGAGCGCCCCGAACTCACCGCGGCGAAAATCGTCGTCTCGGGCGGCCGCGGCATGGGCTCAGGCGAGAACTTCAAGCTGCTCGAGCCCCTGGCAGACAAGTTGCACGCCGCCATGGGCGCCTCGCGCGCGGCGGTGGACGCTGGTTTCGTGCCGAACGACTGGCAGGTGGGCCAGACCGGGAAAATTGTCGCGCCCGAGCTGTATGTGGCGATCGGCATTTCGGGCGCGATCCAGCACCTCGCCGGCATGAAGGACAGCCGCGTCATCGTGGCGATCAACAAGGACGAGGAAGCGCCGATCTTCCAGGTTGCCGACTATGGCATCGTCGGCGACCTGTTCAAGGTGGTGCCCGAGCTGGTCGAGGAGCTGAAGAGGCAAGGATGAGCGCCTACACGGCACCGCTGAAGGACATGCGGTTCGTGCTCAACGAACTGGCCGGGCTGGCGGCGGTCGCCAGGCTTCCTGGCTATCAGGACACGACGCCAGACACGGCCGATGCAATCCTCGAGGAAGCCGCGAAGTTTGCAACGGAAGTTCTTGATCCATTGAATTATTCAGGAGACCAAGAGGGCTCCAATTGGAACGACGGTTCGGTCACGACGCCGAGGGGTTTCAAGGAGGCCTACAAGCTCTTCTGCGAAGGGGGCTGGAGCGCGCTGTCGCTGGACCCGGAGTGGGGCGGGCAGGGCCTGCCCAAGCTGCTTTCCACGCCGGTGACTGAAATGATCACCTCCGCGAACATGTCGTTTTCGCTTTGCCCCATGCTCACGCAGGGCGCGATCGAAGCGATGCTGCTGTCGGGCACCGCGCAGCTGAAGAAGACTTTCCTGCCGAAGATGTTTGACGGTACCTGGACCGGCACGATGAACCTCACCGAACCGCAGGCTGGTTCGGATTTGGCTTTAGTTAGAACCAAAGCAGTAAGGACTGGAGAGCACTATCTCATTTCCGGTCAAAAGATCTTCATCACGTTCGGCGAGCACGACATGACCTCGAACATCGTGCACCTGGTGCTGGCGCGCACGCCGGATGCACCCGAAGGCGTGCGCGGAATTTCGCTTTTCATCGTGCCCAAGTTCATGGTCAAGCCCGACGGTTCGCCCGGCGCGCGCAATGCGGCAAACTGCGCTTCGATCGAGCACAAACTCGGCATCCACGCCAGCCCGACCGCGGTGATGGTGTTCGAGAACGCGGTCGGTTACCTCGTGGGCGAGGAGAACAAGGGTCTCGCCTACATGTTCATCATGATGAACGCGGCGCGTTTCGGCGTCGGCCTGCAGGGCGTGTCGATCGCCGAGCGCGCGTTCCAGCGCGCCCTGGCCTACGCGCGCGAGCGCGTGCAGGGGCGCGACCTGGTCGAGGGCACGAAGGCCGTGCCGATCATCCGCCACCCCGACGTGCGGCGCATGCTGATGCTGATGAAATCGCAGACCGAGGCCGCCCGCGCCCTGGCCTATGTGGTGGCCGCTTCGATGGATTTTTCTCTAAAAACCACCAATAAAGAAGAACAAAAACAGCATCAGGCCTTCGTTGAGCTCATGATCCCGGTGGTCAAGGGCTGGAGCACCGAAACCGGCACCGAGGTGGCATCGCTGGGCGTGCAGGTGCATGGCGGCATGGGCTTCATCGAGGAGACCGGCGCCGCGCAGCACCTGCGCGATGCGCGCATCACCACCATCTACGAAGGCACCACCGGTATCCAGGCCAACGACCTGGTCGGGCGCAAAATCGCGCGCGAAGGCGGCGTCACGATAAAGGCCTGGCTCGCCGTTGTGAGCGCCTTTGAGAAAAAGGAACTCGCGAAATCACAGAGTGCAGACATCAAGGTGATCGGGCAGCGCCTGGCGGCAGGCGTGCAGGCCGTCTCGGAGAGCGTCGACTTCATTCTCGCCACGGCGGGCAAAGACCCGAACGCGGCCTTCGCCGGTGCCGTGCCGTTCCTCAGGCTCGTGGGCATCGTCGCCGGCGGCTGGCAGATGGCGAGAGCGGCCTTGGTGTCTGAACAAAAGCTTTTGGACAAGGCAAGTGATCCAGGCTTTTATTCCGCCAAGATTTCCACCGCGCGCTTTTACGCCGATCAACTGCTCTCGCAGGCCCCCGGCCTCGCGGCGACGGTCACCAGCGGGGCTGCGTCAGTGATGGCGCTGGCGGAAGACCAGTTCCTCGCTGCCTGAAGCTTTGAACTCGACGATGGTGGCCACTGCCGTCAGCGTTGCGAGTGCCAATGACTGAAATCGCCCGAAATATCTGAACACGCTAGCTCCTTACGGCAATTCGCGAGCAATCGACGGCTCGACGCAGGCAGGAGTAAGATGCGCTCTATGACGCAACTCCTAGAGAAGGCGCTTAGCCAGGTAGCGAAGCTTCCGGCCTCCGAGCAAGACGCCATGGCGGCTATCGTGCTGGAGGAGCTCGCCTCCGAGCAGCGCTGGGCTGAGTCATTCGAAAAATCGCAGGGCCTGCTGGCCAAGCTCGCGGATAAGGCTCTGGCCGAGCACGCCGCTAGGCGCACCAAGCCGCTTTAAAGTCGATGCGGTCGCAAACGACCGCCGAGTTCCGGGAACTGCACTCGCGAGCCCCGGTTGTGATCCAGGCGAAGGCAAAGTCGGCCTATCGACTCTGGAGCGAGAACCCTTCGCACCCTTCACTGCGTTTCAAGAAGGTCCACGGCACGCTTCCGGTTTACTCAGTCAGAATTGACCTCGACTGGCGCACCGTTGGCGTTCTCAAGGACGACGCTGTTATCTGGTTCTGGATCGGTACGCACAGCGACTACGAGCGACTTCTGGCAAAGATTTAGTTGACGCCTCGTGGAAATTCATCCTGAACATCTGAACATACTCTGGATGATTGGGTTGCACAGCCAGGATGGACTCCCGCCTCCGCGGGAATGACGGCTGATCGGTTAAACGAGCGCCAGGGTTGCACGCGTAACGGTCGGATCGCCCGGCACCCGGGCCATGACAAAGCCGAGCTTCCGGCACAAGCCGAGCATGTGCTGGTTGGTCGAGAGCACGTCGCCGTAAATGTGCTCCAGGCCGCGGCTTCGGGCCACGGCGACGAGTTTCTCCAGCATCCTGCGGCCGATACCTCGTCCCTGCCAGTCGTCGGCGATCACCAGTGCGAATTCGCAACCGTGCCCGCCGGCTTCCAACACGTAGCGCGCGACACCGATCAGGATCTCGCGACCATCGAGCATCAGCGCCGCGGCGAGTGCCATGTCGCGCGAGAAGTCCACCGTGGTGAGGTGTTCCAGGTACTCGGGTGTGATCTGGATCATCCCGCCGAGCAGCCGGTTGTGGCGGGTCTCGAGCGACAGGCCGCGCAGGAA
>SBAS01000125.1 GCA_005240145.1 Nitrosomonadales bacterium
AGCGCGGCGAGCGCGGCGAGCGCCAGAACGGGTTTAACGCAGAATTTCATCATGTCCCACCTCCTGTGCCGGATTCTACCGGGTGCCGAAGCTAAGGTTCGCGCCAAGCCTTCGGCGCAAGTTGCATGGCCGCAGCCGCAAGGACCAGGGCCGCGGCAATGAGCAGGACCAGGCACAGCGGCCGCGTCAGGAAGATCGTGTAGTCCCCGGCCGACATTTCGAGCGAAGTGCGCATGGACTTCTCGATCGCGGGCCCGAGGATCAGCCCCAGCACCAGGGGCGCCAGCGGCAGGCCGATCTTGCGGAAGACGTAGCCGATGACACCGAAGGCGATCATGACCCAGACGTCGAAGATGCTCTGCTGCAGGCTGTAGGCGCCGACGATGCAGAACAGCAGCACGCCGGCGCTCAGGTACTCGAAGGGAATGCGCAGCAGCTTCGCCCACAGGCCCACCAGCGGCAGGTTGAGCGCGAGCAGGATCACGTTGCCGATGAAAAAGCTCGCGATCACCGCCCACACCAGGTCCGGGCGCTCCGTGAACAGGAACGGCCCCGGGGTGATGCCGTTGATGATGAACGCGCCCATCAGCACGGCGATGGTCGGCGAGCTGGGAATGCCCAGCGTAAGGAACGGAATCATCGCGGCATTGGCGTAGGAATTGTTGGCCGATTCAGGCGCCGCGACACCCTCGATCGCGCCCTGCCCGAAGCGCTCCGGCGTCTTCGAGATGCGCTTCTCCGCAATGTAGGCCATGAAGGTAGGTACGATCGCCCCGATCCCTGGAATCAGGCCGAGCGCGAAGCCGATCCCGGTGCCGCGCCCGATCGCGCCCACCGAGCGGCGCCATTCCTCCCGGCTCGGCAACAGCCGGCTCAGCCTGGTGCTGATCAGCACCAGCGCCGGCGCCTCGGCCGTGAGCAGGATCTCGGAGACGCCGAAGAGGCCCATCACCAGCGGAATGAAGCCGATGCCGTCGTAGAGGTCAGGCACGTCGAAGGCGAAGCGCGGTGCGCCGCGCACCGGGTCGATTCCGATCATCGCCAGCAGCAGGCCGAGGACGGTCATCAGCAAGGCTGCGAGCATCGACTTGCCGGCGAGGCCGCTGACCAGGCACAGGCCGAACAGCATCAGGGCGAAGAATTCCGGCGGACCGAATTTGAGCGCCATTTTCGCCAGCGGCGGGGCAACCGCCACCAGCGCGAGCGTCGCCACCGTGCCGCCGACGAAAGAGCCGATCGCGGCGATGCCGAGCGCGGTCCCTGCGCGGCCCTGCTTGGCCATCTGGTGGCCGTCGATGCAGGTGATGACCGAAGCGGCCTCACCCGGCACGTTGATCAGCACGGAGGTGATCGTGCCGCCGTACATGGCGCCGTAGTAGATGGCCGAAAGCATGATGATGGCGCCGGTCGGGTCGAGCTTGAAGGTGAGCGGAATCAGGATAGCGGTTCCCGCCGCGGGCCCCAAACCAGGCAGCACGCCGATCAGGGTGCCCAGGACGCAACCGGCAAGCGCATAGGCGAGATAGGCCGGCGTGAGCGCCGCCGCGAACCCGGAGAGCAGATGCTGCAGCATGTCCACGGCTCTGTCCTCTCAGAATCCCAGCGCGCCGGTCGGCAACGGCACCTTCAGCCAGTAATAGAAGACATGGAACAGGCCGAAACTGCTCGCCAGCGAAAAAACGCCGATCGCGACCGGACGCCGCACGCCGAGCGCAAGCAGCAGTCCAGCGGTAAAAACGAGCATCGCGAGCCGGAATCCGAGCGGCTGCAGCAGCAGGGCCGCGACCACCACGCCGCCGAGCAGGGCCGCGGCGCGCCTTGCGCCTTCGCCGTGCGGCAACAGGGCCTGCGGCGATTCACCAATGTTTTTTCCCTGCAAGCTCTGCATCAGGAGCGCCGCGCACAGTGCCATGCCCAGGACGCCGAGCCAGAACGGAAAGAATCCCGCGCCCGGTCCGAGCGAATCGCGCAGCCCATAATCGTAGGCGACGAACGTCATGAACCCGCACAGCACGCCGATACCACCGAGCACGAGCCGTTCGGCGGTGCGGCCGGGGGTTGCGTCCATCAGACCTTTGCCAGCGCCTTCAGGATCCGCTCGGGCGTGAACGGCATCGCCGTCACGCGGACGTTGAGCGGCGCGAGCGCATCGTTGATCGCGTTCATGACCGCGCCGGGCGCGCCTGCGGTGCCCGCCTCGCCCACACCCTTGGCGCCCAGCTGCGACTGCAGGGTCGGCGTCTCGACGTGGGCACAGACGATGTCGGGCATCTCGGCGGCCATCGGCACCAGGTAATCGGCCATGTTGCCGTTGAGCAGCTGGCCTTCCGGGCTGTAGAGGCACTCTTCATACAGCGCCGCGCCGATGCCCTGCACCACCCCGCCGCGCAACTGCTCGTCGACCAGCATCGGGTTGATGACCGTGCCCGAATCTTCGACGCACCAGTGCTTGAGCAGCTTGACGAAACCGGTATCGACATCCACCTCGACCAGCGAAGCCTGGATGCCGTTGGTGAAGGTGAATCCATACTGGCGCGGCGTGTAGTGCCGCGTCACCGTGAGCTCGGCCTGGAAGTCCATCGGCAGCGTATCGGGACGGAAATAGGCGACACGGCCGAGCTCTTCCAGGGGGAGTTTCTTTTCCTGGGTAACCCTGTGGACAACCGAATCGTCCGCAATATCAAGCTCGTTCTTGTCCAGCTGCAGTATCGCCGCCGCAATATCCAGCATGTTCGAGCGCAGGGCGCGGCCCGACTGCAGGACCGCCTCGCCGCCGATGCCGGCGCCGCGTGAGGCCCAGGTGCCGCCGCCGTAGGGCGTGGTTGCGGTGTCACCCGTGATTACTCTTACCTTGTCGAGAGAAACCCCGACAGCGCTTGCGGCAATTTGCGCAAAGATGCCCTCGGTGCCCTGTCCCTGCTCGGTGACGCTGCACATCACCGTCACCATGCCCGTGGGTTCCAGGCGCAGCGTGGCGCCGTCCTGCGCCGAGATGCGCGCGCCGCCGACGCCGTAGAACGCGGGCGACGGGTTGGTGACTTCGATCATTGCGGCGAGACCGATGCCGCGAAAAATGTTCTTTTCGCGCAGTTGAATTTGTTCTTGTCGAAGTTCCTGGTAATGCATTTTTTCCAGGAGCAGATTCAGACATTTGTGATGCGAAAGCTTCTCGAACTTCACCCCGGACGGGAAGGTGTACGGATAGGCCTCATCCGCGATCAGGTTCCTGCGCCGGAACTCCGCCGGATCCATGCCGAGCTTCGCCGCCGCCTTGTCGACGATGCCTTCGGTCAGCGCCACGGCGATGGGATGGCCGACCGCGCGGTACTGGCAAGTGACGTTTTTGTTGGTGAACACCACGTTCAGCTTGGCGCGGTACTTCTGGTGCTTGTAGGGGCCGCCGGTCAGGTTGACCACCTGGTTGCCCTCGATGCCGCTGGTGCGCGGATAGACCGAATACGGACCGATCGCGGTCAGGTCGTCGAGGTCGAAGGCGAGTATTTCGCCCGCCCTGGTGGCCGCGAGTCTTATCTTTACCTTGTGCTCTCTCGCATGAATGTCGGTGGCGAAGGATTCCAGCCGGTCAGCGACGAACTTGACCGGGCGGCGCAGCATCACCGAAAGCGCCGCGGTCGCCATCTCGTCCGGATAGACGTGCACCTTGATGCCGAAAGAGCCGCCGACATCGCGCGCGATCACGCGCACGCTTGCCTCGGGTATGTCGAGGTGGCGCGAGAAGATGTCCTGCATCATGTGCGGCGCCTGCGTCGAGTGATAGACGGTGAGCGAATGCTCGGCCGCGTTGTAGTCGGCGAGGATCGAGCGCGTTTCGAGGCACACGCCGGTGTGGCGCCCGAATTCGAAAGTCTCCTCGACCACGACGTCCGCCCTGGCGAAGGCTTCGTCCACGCCGCCGGTGTCGTGCGCGCGCGCGAAGCAGATGTTGTCGCCGAGCTCCTTGTGGATGACTTCTTTTCCACTTAGAGAAGCCTCCATATCCATGACGACTGGCAACTCCTCCCACTGCACCTCGATCAGGCCCAGCGCGTCCTCCGCCTGCGCGCGCGTCTCGGCCACCACCGCCGCCACGGCCTCGCCCTGCCAGCAGGCGCGATCGATCGCGACCGCGTGCTGCGGCGGCGACTTGATGCCCTTCAGGTGAGCGAGGACGCCGACCCAGGGGGTGCAGTATTGGGAAATATCCTTGCCTGAAAAAATTCCGATCACGCCTTCACACTTCAGGGATTTTTCGAATTGAAGCTTTTTTATCCTTGCGTGGGCATGCGGGCTTCGATAGAAAACCACGTGCGCGAGGCGTGGCAGCCTCAAATCGTCCACATAGGCTCCACGCCCCTGCAGCAGGCGCTTCGCGTTCGGCCGCGGCACGCTCCGGCCGATGTAGCCCCGCTCGAGCTTGGTGCCGGGCGCGTGCAGAGGCAGTTCAGCGCGACCCATTCACCACCTCTTCGATCGCATCGACGATGGCCTGATACCCGGTGCAGCGGCAGTAGTTGCCCGAAATATGATTGCGGATTTCCTCTCGCGTCGGTTTTTCCGATTGCAGTATCAAATCCTGCGCAGCCAGAAGCATCCCGGGCGTGCAAAAGCCGCACTGCAGCGCGTTGTGCTCGTGGAAAGCCTTCTGCAGCTTCGCGATCTCCTTCGAATCGGAGAGCCCTTCCACCGTGTCGACGCGGCAGCCGTTCGCTTGCACCGCGAGCATGAGGCAGCCGCGCACGATCTGGCCATCGACGCGCAGCGTGCAGGCGCCGCACACGCCGTGCTCACAGCCGGCATGCGAGCCAGTCAATCCTATTTTTTCTCTTAAAAAGTCAATCAAATGCTCGCGCGGCTCCACTTGCCGGCTCACCTTGGTGCCGTTGACGACGAGCGTTATGGAGTGTTCCATGCCCGTTCCAGCAGGACGCCGGCCAAGTGACGTTTCGTGGCGGACGAATGGTAAAGGTCTGCCGGCGGGTTCCGGGGCAGTTGGTCTTTGGTTTGCCTGAGTGTTTTCTTTTGCAGCAGAACCGGCTTTGAATCCAGTCCCAGAAACACCATCCTCTCGTTGTGGGCGGCGAGCCCGACGATGGCGTAGTCGCCGTGGCGCCGGGTCAATTCGAGGAATACCGACTTGTCGCCCGCTTTCGCCAGCGGAAATTCGACGGCGACCAGAAGTTCGCCCTGCTTGAGGTCGGTCTCGAACAGGCCCTTGAAGAACCGTTCTGCCTTTACACGCCGTTCTGTTGCTTTGTTTCTGATTACCAAAACCGAATCAAGAGCAACTGCACAAGCCGGGTATTCCGCTGCCGGGTCGGCCAGCGCCAGGCTGCCGCCGATCGTGCCGCGGTTGCGGATCGCGGCGTGGGCGACGTGCCTCACCGCCTGCGCGAGCAGCGGAACATGCTTCCTGACCAGTTCACAAGCCTCGATCTGGGCGTGCGTGGTCAGCGCGCCGATCTTGATTGAATGTGCCTGCAACGAAATGCCAGCCAGATCCGGCAGGCCCGTGATATCCACCAGCAGTTCGGGCGACGACAGCCGCATGTTGAGCGCCGGTATGAGGCTCTGGCCGCCGGCGAGGACTTTCGCATGGGGATTTACGAGCGCGGCAAACGCCTCGGGCAGGCTCGCCGGTTTGAGGTACGCGAATGCGGCCGCCTTCACTTCTTCGCCTTGGCCCGGCGCCGCGGCCAGACGCCCTTCCTCTGCAGCTCGTCCATCGATTCGCTGGTGAATTCGGCGCTCGGCGCGTCGCCGCCGATCACGAACATCAGCACCGAGTGCTTGTTCTTCGGCCCCCGGGTGACGTTCATGAAGCGGCGAGAGGCGCCGGGCGGGAACGAAATCACGTCGAGCGGCTTCAGCTCGACGTGCTCGAGGCGGCCCTTGCGGTTCTGCCAGCTGGCGCGCCAGGTGCCGGTCATGGCGATGAAAGTTTCGTTGGTGTCGTGGTTGTGCAGCATCGGCCCCTTGCCCGGCAGCGCGCGACAATAGCCCAGGTTGAAGCCCTCGCGGATCTTGATCGCCGCGAGCCGCGAAGCCTCGGCGCCCACCGGCGATTGCTTGCCGCCGCGCTCGGTCTGCGGCGGCTGGAAGCCGATCACGTTGTAAAGGATGCGCTCGCAGCCCGGCATCCTGCTGTCGGGCAGGCCGCCGTCGAACCCCTTCAGTTTCGCGAAGCGCGCGACGCGCTTCATCATCTGCGCGCGCGCTATGCCGCGCCGCGGCAAGGTCTCACGGTAGGCCATCTGTTCCTCCCCGGCAGGAATGGTAGCTTAGGAACATGCGGAAACGGAAAGTAGGCATGCTGGGGCTGGGAATCATGGGTTCGGCCATGGCAGCCAACCTGATGCGGGCAGGATTCGCGGTTGTCGGCTACGACCCGGTGGCCGCCTGCCGGCATAGGCACCGCCGGGCCGGCGGCATTGCCGCGTCGAACGTCCAGGAAGTTGCCCGATCTACCAGGGTGATTATCTGCTCGCTTCCGTCCGAGAGTGCCCTTCGGCTGGTGTCAGAACAGATTGCAAGACCAAACCTGATCGTCATCGAAACCAGCACCCTGCCGATCGAGGTCAAGGAAGCGGCGCGCAAGCGCCTCGCTGCCGCCGGCGTCACGCTGCTCGATTGTCCTCTGAGCGGTACCGGCGCGCAGGCGCGCGCGAAGGACCTGGTCGTCCTCGGCAGCGGCGAGCGCGCCGCCTTCAACCGGACGATTCCGGTTCTCAGGGGCTTCTCGCGCGCCCACTACCATCTCGGCAGGTTCGGCAACGGTTCGAGGATGAAATTCGCCGCCAACCTGCTCGTGGCGATCCACAACATCTCGAGCGCGGAAGCCCTGATCCTGGCGCGCAAGTCCGGGCTCGACCCCGCGCTCGCGGTGAAGGTCCTTGGCGAGGGCGCGGGCTCCTCGCGCATGCTGCAGGTGCGCGGCCCGCTCATGGTGAGGCGCTCCTACCTGCCCGCCACGGTGACCAACGCGATCTGGCAGAAGGACATGCGGATCATCGGCGCTTTCGTGCGCAAGCTCGGCAGTCCCGCCCCGCTCTTTCGCGCCACCAGGGCGGTCTACAATGCAGCGATGGCGCAGGGCCATGCGCTGCACGATACGGCCTCGGTCTGCGCAGTACTCGAAAAATCCAGGAGGAGAAATAAATGAGCGACGCACCGCAGGTTTCCAAGGAAGAACAGAACTGGGCGATGATCTGCCACCTCTCGGCCCTCGCCGGCTTTTTGCTCCCGTTCGGCAACATCGTCGGTCCGCTCATCGTCTGGCTGATCAAGCGCGGCGAGATGCCGCTGGTGGAGAGCAACGGCAAGGAGGCGATCAACTTCCAGATCACGGTGTCGATCGGCATCCTGATCTGCGTTCCGCTGATGTTCGTGCTGATCGGCATTCCGCTCGCCTTCGCGATCGGCCTCGCCGGCCTGATCCTCACCATCATGGCGGCGGTCAAGGTGTCCAACGGCGAATTCGACTACAAGTATCCGTTCACCATCCGCCTGCTGAAGTAGCCTCGTCGTGATCAAGCGCAAGCAGCGCATCGCGATGCGCGACCTCGCAACCCTGCGCGGCGCGGACGCCGACATCGCGGCGAAGAACCGGATCGGCGGACGCGACCTGAATATTTTCCGCGTCATGATGAACCACCCCGACCTGACGCGGCGCTGGACGGTGTTCGCCGGCCACGTGCTGCACAAGCAGACGCTGCCGGTGCGCGAGCGCGAGCTGCTGATCCTGCGCATCGGCTGGCTCAACCAGGCCGAGTACGAGTGGGCGCAGCACGTCGAGATCGCGAAACGCGGCGGTATCAGCGAGGCGGAGATCGAACGCGTCAAGTCGGGACCCGCCGCGGGCTGGAACGCGCACGAAGCCGCCCTGCTGCAGGCGGCCGACGACCTCTATGAGAATTCGGTGGTCTGCGACGCCACCTGGGCCACGCTGGCGGTGAAATACTCCAGCCAAGAGATGATGGACGTGGTCTTCACCATCGGCCAGTACAACCTCGTCTCCTGGGCGCTCAACAGCTTCGGCGTGCCGCTCGACGATTTCCTGCCGGGCGCGAAGCGCTGAACTGATCAGCGCGACTTCAGTACCGCGTTCACCTTCGGCATCACCTGCTCGGCCATGAGCTGCATCGAGCGCTTGGCGAGCGCCGGGTCGAGCCAGTCGTGGCAGGGATAGAGCAGCGTGCCGAAGTCGCCGGTTATCTCGCGGAAGGCGAGGATCTGATCCACCACGCTGTTGACCGTTCCCGCGAGCACCAGCTTCGCGGTCATGTTGTCCGCTGTGATCTCGCCGTCGGGCTGGCTCTGGTCGAGCTTGAAGAGGTTGCCGCGCCCGCCCGCGCCGACGAGCTTGCGGATCAGCTGTTTGAAATAGAAGTGGTACGGACCCTCCGACGAGCGGCCGTAGCGCTGCGCCACCTTGTCGTCGTCGGCGACGAAAATGGACTTGGCCACGCGCCAATCCGCCGGGTCAGGTTTTTTGTTGATCGCAATACAACCCTCCTCGTACCGCGGCCAGTGTGACGCGACCCACTCGGGCAGGAGGAAGTTGGCCGAGATCGGCGTCCAGCCGCGCTTCGCGGCTTCGGTGACGCCCTTGGAGTGGGGCGCCACGGCGGTGACCACGATCGGCGGATGCGGTTTCTGGTAGGGCTTGAGGATGGTGCCCTGCCCGATTTCCGGAATCATTGTTTTTTTTGTAGTCACCTCAAAAAAATTTCCCTTGAGCTCGTAAGGCCCCTCGCCCTTCCAGATGTCGAGCACCATGTTGATGGACTCGAGGAAGATCGCGTTGCGGTCCTTCTGGTAATTGCCGAACACTTCGGCGTCGGACATCAGCCCGCCCGGGCTAATGCCCATGATGAAGCGGCCCTTGAGCATGTGATCGAGCATCGCCACTTGCGCGGCGATCGCCGCCGGGTGGCTGTTGGGCATGTTGATGGTGCCGCTGCCGAGCACGATGTGCCTGGTCTCGTGCGCGAGGCTGGCGAGGAACATCAGGCAGGAAGTCACGTTCTCCGCCAGATCCGTGACGTGTTCCCCGACATAGGCCTCGCAGAAGCCGAGCCGGTCGGCAAGCAGGATCGCCTCGCGGTCCTCGGCAAGCGTTTGCGCCGGACTGCGGCCCGGCGGGTGCAGCGGCATCATGAACGTCGCCAGCTTCATCGGTTTTCCACCCTTTCCACGTTGCCGCTCCGGGCCGATTTGAAGACCGCTTCCAGCGCGCAGATATTCTCGATCATCTGGTCTTGCGGCACCGGATAGGGCGCGCGGCCCTCCGCGGCATCGGCGAACGCCTCCAGGTTGGCGAGTACAGCGGCTGAGGGCGGATATTCTTTTGTCGTCTTTTGTTGGTTTCTTATATTAGAAGTCAAAACCCAGCCTTCGGGAGCTTCCGGATGCGCTTTGTCGCGCACGTCCGCCCAGCCCTTGCTGCCGTAGACCGCGAAGCGTCCCTCGAACGGCGTCGCCAGGATGGCGCTGATGAGGGCGTTGGTTCCATTCTTGAAGGAAATCTGCAGCGCAAGCGTATCCCCGTTGACCAGAGCGCTGCCCAGCTGCCGCACGCGGGCGAGGACATTGTCCGCGGGCCCCAGCAGGCCGATGGACAAATCGAGCAGGTGGATCCCGGTCGCGGTCATCGGGCCGGCGGGCGCCTCCTTTTCCGTCAGGCGCCAGTTGTCGGCCGGCATGGAGAGGAACCTGTCCTGGCTGAAATTCGCTTCGACCTGCAGCAGCGTGCCGAGCTCCCCGCGCGCCGCCATGCCGAAGAGCTCGAGAATCGGCGGCTCGAAGCGTTTTTCATGGCCCACCGCGAGCGCGACGCCGTTGGCGTTGCAGGCCGCGACCGCCTTGAGCACGTCGGCGCGATTGAGCGCGAGCGGCTTTTCGCAGAACACGTGCTTCCTGGCGTTTGCCGCGCGCACGATCTGCTCGCAGTGCTGCGAGTGGGGCGTGCAGAGAACTACCGCTTGAACATCTGGACTTTTGATTGTCTTTTCGAATTCATTGGAAAACGGCACACCAAGTCCCAACGCAAATTTCTCGGCTGCCGGGTCAACATCAACGACACGCGCGACGAACAGCTTCGAATTTTCCTTCAGCAGCCCGGTGATGATCCGTCCCCACCACCCCAGGCCGACGACCGCGACTTTCAACATCAGTCGACCGTGGCTCCCGACTCCTTCGCCAGCCTGCCCCAGCGCTGCGTCTCGGCCGCGACGAAAGCGGCGAACGCGGCGGATGAGGGGCTGGTGACGACCTCGACGCCGCCCTTGCCGAGGCGGTCGACCACATCCGGGTGCTTCATGACCTGCAGCATCACGGCATAGAGGCGATCGACGATGTCTTTCGGCGTGCCGGTGGGAACGAAGATGCCCTGCCACGATCCCGAGGTGCTGTCCGGGAAGCCGGATTCCACCATGGTCGGGACGCTCTGCAACTGCGCCAGCCGCTTCGGGCTGACCACGGCCAGCGCTTTCAGCCGCCCGCCCTGGATGTGACCTATCACCGAAGACACGGTGGTGAACATGAGGTGCGTCTCTCCCCCGATCAGGCCGGTTGCTGCCGGACCGGCGCCGCCCTTGTAGGGAATGTGCACCATGTCCAGGCCTGCGGACTTGCGCACCACCTCCATCTCCAGCCGATTCTGGCTGCCGCTGCCCGGCGAGGCGTAGTTGATCTTGCCGGGATGGGCTTTGGCGGCCGCGATGAGTTCCTTGATGGAGTTGGGCTGGAAGGAGGGGTGCGCGACCAGCACACCGGGCACGTCCACGACCTGCGTCACGGAGATGAAGTCCTTCGTCGGTGTCACTGGCAGATTCGGAAACACGCCCACGTTGATGGCCACGGTGCCGACGTTGCCGAGGAAAAGCGTGTAACCGTCTGGCGCCGCGCGCGCGGCCGCTTCGAGCCCCAGATTGCCCGAGGCGCCGGCGCGGTTCTCGATCACGATCGGCTGGCCGAGCACTTCGCCCAGGCGCGCCTGGAATATGCGGCCGACGAAGTCGGACGCCCCGCCGGGCGCGAAGGGAATAATCATGCGTACCGGCTTGATGGGGTAGCCCTGTGAAAATACGAGGCCGGGGATGAGGAAAAGAAGAAGGGCAAGAGTTCTCATGCTTCCTCCGAGGAAATAGGCAAGGGCACCGCGCGCTTCAGCCTGGCCGACAGGTCGAAGGCCTTGGTAAGCATCAGGCGATTGTGGGCTTCCGCGGCGGTGGCGTGCTGGGTCGCATGCCCCATACAGACGCGGTTCAGCCATTGTTCGGTTTCCTCGCGCATCGGGCCGCGCAGTTCGCCCAGCGCCATGTCGCCCGGCGGGTAGCTGCCCAGGAAGTCGACCTTGCGCGTCGAATCCGGCGCGTAGCCCTCAGATTGTTTTACTTCAGTAGCAAGAACAATATCCCGATGGGTGTCGTCGATGGTTAGCACACCTTCCGTGCCGGTGATGCCGACTTCCAGGCTGTAGACGGCGCCTGGCCAGACGACCGGCAGCGCCCAGGAAATAGAGGCATGGTAGATGCTGCCATCTTCGAACGTGATCATCCCGGCGGTCGCATCGATGCCTTTGCAGATCGGGCCGAGCGCCTTGTCCACCGAGCGCGCATAGACTTCCACCGGGCGCTTCGCCTCCATCATCCACATCACGACGTCAAGCGCGTGGGTGCCCGAGATCACCATGGGAGATATTTTCGACGGGTCGCTGGTTCGCTTGTAGTTGTCCAGCGCCACCAGGCGGTTCATGAATGCGCGCGAAGTCACCAGGGTGACGTCGCCCAGCTGGCCGGTGCGCACCTTCTCTTTCGCCGCGAGCCAGCGGCGCCGGAAACGTTGCGTGTAGCCCACCACGGCGTCCACTCCGGACTGCTTTATTTTTGCCAGGACCCGTTCTGAATCGGCAAGTTCGGTCGCGAGCGGCTTCTCGATCAGCAGCGCAAGCCCTCTCTCGGCCGCGGCAAGGATCGGCTCGACGTGCAGGTGCTCGTCGGTGGAGATAATTGCAGCCGTTATTTCTTTTCTCTTTAACAGCGCATGCAAATCTTCTGTGACGAAATCGGCGTTCACCTTGGAAGCGACGAGATCACGTCGATCCTTCTTCAAGTCGCAAACGCCGATGAAGTCCACCATCGGATGGCGCGCGGCGACCTCGCCGCGAAAGAGGCCAACCCGTCCCGCGCCGATTATCGCGAGGCCGATGCGCTGCGGATTTTTTTTGGCCATTTCAGCGGCAGCGTCACCGGCGCGTTGCTTTCGGCGGAAAGGTCGGCGGCGATGTACAGCTCCATGACCATGCGCGCATGCTCCGGCGTCACCATCACGGGCCGGTCATGGACCACGGCCTCGAGGAAATGCACCGTTTCCGCCGCCATCGGGCCGGCGAAGGTGTGCTCGACGAACTCACCCGGCATCGTCGACATGGGAAGCTGCATGCCGGATTTCATCGTGTTCAGGACCACGTCCTTGTGCGAATCGTCGAGCAGGATGGCGCCCTCCGTCCCCACCATCTCGATCCAGGTGGTGGAGAAGTTCGGGTAGCCCGGCGGCAGCGTCCAGCCGCCGCCCACCACGAACGACAGGCCGGAGTCCATCGTCACGGTGATCCACTGCGTGTCAGCGATCTGCGCGCCGGTGCTTGCGCGCATGACGCCGTAGTTGACCTGCGAATACACGCGCACCGGCCGGGACGGTTCCAGGCACCAGAGCAGGAAATCCAGGTCGTGCGTCGATTCCATCGCCGCCGGCGAAAGCTTGATGCGGCCGCTGATTTTCTTGCCCAGGCTGCGCGTGATGTGGCGGCTCACCAGCGCGCTCACCGGCGTGCCGATGCTGCCCTCGCGGATCGCCTTGCGCACATAGGCGAACTTCGGGTTGAAGCGCTGCGAGTAGCCGATTGTGAATTTGAGTTTATGTTTTCTGGATAAATCTATTAACTCATCTGCCTCCGCGAGCGTCAGCGCGATCGGCTTTTCGAGGAAGACGTGCTTGCCGGCGGCGAGAAAGTCGCGCGCCATCGGGAAATGCGTGTCTTCGGGCGTGGCGGAGACGTACACCGCTTCGACTTCTTTCTTTTCCAGAAGTTTTTTGTAATCCGAAACGGCGCTTGAAGCCCGGATCTTGCGCGCCATTTCCTCAAGCCTGTCAGGGCGCGTTTCCGCCAGATGCAGACTCTTCACCAGTGGATGCGCGGCGCAGGTTTCGGCGCGGATGCCGCCGCACCAGCCCGTGCCGACGATGGCAACGCCGATCTGCTTCATAATGTTTGCCTGCCTCCTGGCAACAATAATACGCGAGCCCCGATGCGCACGATAGATATTCACGCCCACTGGTATCCCGAGCAATGGCTGCAGCTGTTCGAGAAGGATGGACCGAAGGAAGGCGCCAAGCTCGAGCGAGGCGCCAAGGGCTACACCATCCGCACCGAGCGCATCACCAATGCCTTCGACGACGAGTTCGTGAGCCTGGAGTTGCGCTTGCAGGGCATGCGCCGCCAGGGCGTGGACCTGCAGGCGCTGTCGCTCACCGCGCCGATGGTGAACTGGGCTTCTGCCGGCTTTGGCCTGGCGCTCTCGCAGGCTTACAACGACGCAGCCAGCGCGGCCCACCTGCGCCATCCTGAAAAATTCCTCGGCCTTGCCATGCTCCCCATGCAGGCGCCGGAACTCGCAGTGAAGGAGCTGGAGCGCTGCGCGAAGCTGCCCGGCATGCGCGGCCTCTACGTCGCGACCAATGTCAACGGCGCCGATCTCGATGAGAAGCGCTTCTGGGACGTCTACGCCAAGGCCGAGGAACTGGGCTGGACCATGTACCTACATCCGGTCGACACCATCGGCCGTGAGCGCACCACGCGCTATTACCTGAAGAACCTGCTCGGCAACCCCTACGACACCGGCGTCGCGGCCGCGAGCCTGGTTTTCGGCGGCGTGCTGGACGCGTTTCCAAAACTCGAAGTCAACCTGCCGCACGCCGGCGGCACCTTTCCCTGGCTGATCGGGCGCCTCGACCACGGCACGAAAATGCGGCCGGAACTCAAGCACATGAAACGCATGCCGAGTGAATACTTGCGCCGTTTCAGCTACGACACCATCGGGCACGACGACCGCATCAATGCGAACCTGGTGCGACTGGTCGGCGCCGACCGGGTGTTGCTGGGCAGCGACTACTGTTTCGACATGGGACTCGCCGATCCCGTCGCAACCGTTGCACGAATTGAAGGATTGACCGATTCCGACAGAGACAGGATCAAAGGCGGAACGGCAGCCCGCCTCCTCCGCCTCTAGAGTTTTTCGCCCTTGGCCGGCTGGCCTCGAAGCAGGAAAGTCTTCGGATACTGTCCTTCTCCGCAGATTTTGAAGGAACTGAAGTCCTTGTACCAAGGCCCGTCCGGCGCTTCGGGCTCGGACTCCCTCCACGCCTTCAATTGATAGAGGTCATCGGCGGTAATCTTGCGTTCGCGCAGCCTGTCAAACAGGTGCTCGCGTAGCGCGGGAGGAAGGCCGGTCCACTGGACCTTCGGCATTACTTACCAAAGGTCATGAGGGCCAGTTCGTCCTTCAGGCGTTTTTGCTCCTCCGGGTCGCGAGAGCGCGCGAGGCGGTCGGCGCATTCGAAGAAGCGCTTTTTTTCCTGCTCCCGGACGTCAAGCCCGGATTCAATAAGATCAGCAATGACTCGGCTGGCGCTCGTTTTGCTCGTTTGTGCCAATGACTTGATGCGGCGCGCAACTCGCGCGGGAAGACTTACGCTTTGGCGAACAGGCCGTTCAGCGGTGCCCATGGAAGCACGGTACACCACATTGCACCATATTGCACCAGAATGTCTTAGCTACAATGCCCTTGGCCCCGAAATCCTCAGGAGAATGGCAATGAAAATGAATCGTCGAGATTTCCTGCGCGGTACCGCAGCAGGCATTGCACTGGGAGCCCTGCCCTACTCGCTGGCGCACAGCCAAGGCGCGCGCCGGTGAACGCACGCCAGAGCAGATCCGGCAGATCGCTGCGACGCTCAAGTAATATTCACGGCCGGGCGGCAGGTCCCCACCAGTACAACCGATTCTGCGCCCCGGAAGCGAGGCCCTTGGCGTAGGCCTCTGCGTCGGGCCTGGTGCCATGAACCGCGCATTCGGTGGTGTACATGTCCAGTAACGATCCGGTATACGGGGGCGCCGCGTCGTAGCCGTCCTTCTGGCCGAGCCAGAACCAGTCCATCGACTTGCACCGCTCCGCGCTCATGGTCGTCGCGCAGCCCGATAGTGCCAGTGTGCACGCAAGTACCAGATATTTTTTCATTCGCAACCTCCTACAAGGTTGGATTGACAATTTCGCCGCCCAGCGCCGCGAGGCCCCAGGACGAGAACTGCGCGTCGGTGCTGAAGCTGAAATGACCGCCCAGCGCGTGCGCGTCGCGGAAGATGCGCTGGATCGGGTAGCCGTCGTAGATGCCGTTGGCGCCCGCCATGGCGTGCAGGATGTCCACCGCTTCGGTGCACAGGCTCACCGCGTAGGCCAGGTTGCGCTTGAAGCGCAGCTTCCTCTCCGGATCGGCGATGACGTTGCGGTTGGCGATCTCCTGCCCTTCGATGCAGTCGTTGCGCAGCAGATGGCGCGCCGCGTCGATTCTCGCGCCCGCCTCGCCGATGCGCAGCTGCACGGCCTGGAAATCGCGCATCTTGAGGCCCGTGTAGTTGGTGCTGCGCGCCTTGACGACCTCGATGCTGAGTTCGAGCGCGGCCTGCGCGTTGCCCACCGCGGCGCCGCCGATGCCGTGGCTGCCGAGCGTGCCAAGCGGCACGCGGAAGACTGGATGCGGATTACCGCGCGCGCCGGGAAACTTGTCGCCGCCGCGCGCCTCGTACATGCACAACGCGCGGTGTTCCGGCACGAATACATCCTTCGCCACCACGGTCATGCTGCCCGTCGAGCGCATGCCGAGCACCTGCCAGTCGTCCACCACCTCGTATTGCGACTTGTGCAACAGGCACATGCGGTGATCGACAACCTTTTCTCCGCCAAGTCCTGCTCCTTCACGTACGGTGACTGCGAGCATGTTCCAGTCTGAAACATTCACGCCGCTGGAAAAATTCCACCGCCCGCTGACGACGAAGCCGCCTTGCGTGGCCCGTCCCCTGCCCTGCGGATAGGCGATGCCCGAGGCGATCAGCGCATCCGGGTTCTGCCCCCAGACTTCCTCCTGGGCGCGTTCGTCGTACAGGGCCAGCATCCAGTGATGAATCAGAAGGTTGGCGGCGTTCCAGCCGGTCGAGGCGCAGCCGCGCGCGAGCTCGCAGGGTATGTCGACATAGGAGACGAAATCGAATTCCATCCCGCCCCAGCGCTTTGGCTGCAGGATGCGAAACAGCCCGCTGCGGTGCAAATCGGCGAGCGTTTCGGGCAGCATGACGCGCTCGGACTCGCTTTGCGCGGCGCGTTCGCGCAGCGCCGGCACCAGGTCCCGCGCCCGTTGCAACGCTTCTTCATAACTTGTACCTGCAAAGGTGGGTGAAACTTTAGGTCGTGCACTCATCAGCCAGACACCCGGGCCATTTTTGAGTAGTCCTCGCCGCCCCAGTCGGGCGCGTCCTTGATGCCGAAAAAATTCAGTTCGATCGTCAGGCCGTTGGGATCCTTGACGAAGAGCTGGAACAGCTCCGACTCGGGCAGGCTGCGCGGCCGGTAGCTCATGCCGAGCGTCTTGAAGCGCTTGATGAATTCCTCAGGCTCGCTGGCGAGGAACGCGATGTGGTCGACCACGCCGGAATATTCGGTCGCCGCGTTCTTCGGCGTGCCGAGGTAGTACATCTCCTGGTTCGGAACCCCCGCCAGCCCCATGTGCACCTGGATCTTGCCGTTGATGCCCAGCCAGTAGCCGGGGAACGGGAATTCCGGCCGCGGCATGACTTCGAAGCCCAGCACGCCGACGTAAAAATCCTTGGTCCGCTCCAGATCGTTGGCGCGCACGAAGTAATGGTTAAGTTCAATCAGAGGCACTTTCGCTCCCCAGTGATCCGGCGACGGGCGCAGTCTCTCGCGGATCCGTCTGCGCCGCAAATTCTACAATTCAAGTTCCCGATATGTAGCGCTGAAGAAACAAGGTGAGCGCGAAACCCGCCAGGGCGAGGGAGGCGAGCGCTACCGACCCAGTCCCCGCAATCAGCATGGCGTCGAGAAGGGAAATGCCCGCAATCAGGCTGACCACCGCGCGCGGGATGTCGCCTTTCCTGCGCCGGCGCAGGAACCACAGCGCCACCAGCATCCAGCCGCTGAACAACAGCCAGAACGGCCAGACTGCCGCCTGTGCGCTGGCGAGCCAGGCGCCGTAGGCCACTGGCGCCGCGAGGAAAGCGAGCGGCCAGAGGTTTTCCACCTTGCCCAGGTTTTCCTGCTTGGCAATATAGGTCAGCCCAATGAGGTAGCACAGCATCAGTGCGGCGCCGATCCCCAGCGCGGCGTTCGGCGCGAGCGTGTAGCACAGGCCGGCGCCGATGTAGACGAGGACGCGGCACAGGCCCATCACCACGGGGCTGAACGGGTTCTTCTTGTGGTTCCAGTCGTAGTAGGTGATTACCGCCGCCAGCGCCAGGCCGGCGAGCGCCGGCGCGATGCCGATCCACGCGAGCAGGGCAACGCCGCCCGCCATCATGCCGCAGCCGTAGCCGAACACCTCGCGGCCGCTGATTTCGCCCGAGGGAATCGGCCGCTCGGGCCGCTGTGCGGCGTCGAACTCCGCGTCGAAGGCGTCGTTGAGGAACATGCCGCCGGTGTAGAACAACGAGAACGCGAGCAGCATGACGGTGAGCTCCGCGCCCAGGCCGCCCGCGCGGGCCAGCACCGCGCCAGCGAGCGTGTTGCTCCACACTGTCGGCAGGTTGGAGACGCGGCCGAGCCTGAGCGCCGTGCGCGGCTTCACTGCAGCAGCTGCGCCTTGACCCAGTTCAGTTCACGCGCGATCGCCGAGCTCAGGTCCGCGCTGCGGTACGACGCGGGCAGCACGTCCCAGGTATAGGTCTCGACCTCAAGATGGCGGCTGATCGGATCGGCGCGATGCAGCGCCAGGATTTCCGCGAGGAAAGCCTGCGTGGTGCCGAAGTGCGCCACCTGCTCGAGGAACACCGGAACGTGGAAGTGCACGCGCAATTCCGCGCCCGCCGCGGCGCCGGATGCGTCGAGCGCCTGCGGCAGGTCGAGGAAGCGGCGCAGCGCGCCGTTGGATTTCTGCACCGCCTGATGCAGGTACACGGGTTCGGCAAAAGCGGCAAGGTGCCGCGCGCTTTCGGCGTCGAGCGCCGCCACCTTCAGAGCGGAGCTGAGCTGGATCTTGGCGATCAGGATGCCGTTGGCGCGCAGCTGCGCGATGCTCGCCTGCGGATCCTCGAATTCCACTGCGGCGTGGCACACGTCGTAGCACACGCCAATGTGCCTGTGCATCGCGGCTTCAGCATCGGCGGCCGTGACGCCGGCCAATGCCGCGAGGCGGGCGACACCCTTGCGATCGAACAGACGCTCGTTGAAGAACGCGACCGTTTCCGCAACGGTCTCGAGGTAGCAATACGGCTCGGGCTCGAGCGCCAAGGCGATGGTCTGGCCGGTCCTCGCGGCGATGCCGACAAGGTGCGCGACGTGGCGAATGAGGTGTTCGGTGATCGCTTCGAGCCGTCCCTGCGCCCACGGCTTGAACGTGCAGGGGACGGTGCTCACACTGCCTTCCTGTCCCGCCGGCAGCAGTTCGCTCAGGATGTCGGCGAGGCTGTCCGTGTAGGCGAGCCGGATCGGGTCGCTCCAGTCGGGCTTGTAGGCGTCTTGCTTCACCGTCGTGCCGTGGAACGCGCCGTAGGGAAAGCCGTTGATGGTGAAAACGTAATAGCCCCCCGCCCCGAGGAAGTGCTTGAGCTGCGCCATCGCGCCGGGCTCGCGCAGGCCGCTCGCGGCCGCACTGCCGAGCCGCAAGCCCACGCCGAACGGCCGGCCAGGCGCAACGCGCGCCTTGATCTCCGGCAGGTAGCGCGCGAGGCTGCTCATCACCGCATCCAGCGGCTCGCCCGCGTGAATGTTGGTGCAGTAAGTGAGGTGTCCGAGATCGCGTCCGGACGAAAGGTGCATCAGGAGCTCGCGCGCTCTTTCAGCCAGATCATCGCCTGACGCATGCGCGCGCGGTCGATCTCGTGCACCTCGACGCCGATACCGATGCCGGCGAGCAGCGTCACCGTCAGCTCGCCGCCCAGGTGCTCCTGGAATTCGCGCAGCCCTTCCAGAATGGCCCATTCGCCGCTGGCGCCGCACTTGACGAGCGCGGGATGCCACAGGTCGAAGCCGAGAAACTCGAGCAGGGCACAGATGCGCTCCTCTTCGCCGTTCGCCAGCAGTCCGCAGAGCACCGAATAGCGTGCATCCAGTGCCATGCCGATGGCCACCGCTTCGCCGTGGCGCACGTGGTGGCGAGTGAGGCTTTCCAGCTTGTGCGCGGACCAGTGGCCGTAGTCGAGCGGGCGCGCGCTACCCGACTCGAATGGATCGCCGCCCTGGCCGATCTGGCGCATGTGCAGTTCGGCGCAGCGCCGGATCATGGTGGCCATCGCCGGGCGCTCGAAAGTGGCGAGGGCGTCCATGCTGCGCTCGATCCAGGCGAAAAAATCGGCGTCGCGGATCAGCGCCACCTTCACCGCTTCCGCCATGCCTGCAATCTTGTCGCGCTCTGGCAGCGTGACGATGAATTCCATGTCGTTCAGCACCGCGAAAGGCGGCGCGAAGGTGCCGACGAAATTCTTTACGCCCTGCAGGTTGACCCCGTTCTTCACCCCGACGCCGGAATCGTTCTGCGCCAGAACGGTGGTGGGAATGCGGACGTGGCGCACGCCGCGATGCGTGGTCGCGGCGATCAGGCCGACGGCATCGAGCACCGCGCCGCCGCCGACCGCGATGACGAAGGAATGGCGGTCGATACGCAGATCGAACAGAGTCTGCTGCAGGCTTTCGACGAAATGCAGGTTGGACTTGATCTTCTCGCCACCGGGCACGACGACGGGCGCGCAGGCCAGCTCCATCACGTCAGCGTGCCGCTGCGCGTACTGCACGATCGCCTCGGTCAGCGGCGCGCGCCCCGTATTCAGGCCGTCGTCGACGAACACCACCACGCGGTGGCGCTTGGCGGGCTCGAGCCTGCACAGCACATCGCGCAGCGCCGGATTCTCCGGGTCGAACACGCCCTCCGTAAAGACGATGGGAAACTCGTAGGGAACGGCAAACCGTTGCCAATGCGTGGCGGTTCGCGCTGTCGTTGAGCGTGTATCCGATGCCATTCTCAGTATCCTGCCTTAGAATCGGACATATGCGCTACGTTAATATCGTCCTCGGCCTGGTGATGGTGGCATTTGCCGCCGTTCAATACAACGACCCTGACGCGCTGCTGTGGATCGTCATCTACCTGATTCCCGCCGCATGGGCGTTCGCCGCAGCGTTTCGCTTGCCGCAAGTGCGCGCGCTGGCCGGAGAACGCCTGCTGTGGGCCACTCTGGTCATCGGCGCGGCCACCACGGTCTACTACTGGCCCACCATGCCCGAGTTCTGGCGCAAGGAGGTGTGGTGGGTGGAGGAAACCGCGCGCGAAGGCATGGGCGTGATGATTGCGCTCGCGGTGCTGTTCGTCGCGCTGGCCACGGCCCTGCTGCGCAGGCCCGCAGCCTGAGCGTCCGCTAGGGAATCTCTGAACAAGTCCCCTGTTTCATTGTCTGATGCATAGCTGCGCAAGATGCATCCAACAAGAACGGGAGACAGCGATGAACAACAAGCAAATAACGCTGATAGAGTACGGGGTTCGAGAAGTACACGAAGACGACGCGGCGCGCTGCGTTTCTGGGCGAGATGGATCGGGTGGTGCCTTGGGGCGAGCTGTGCGCGCTGATCAGGCCGGTGTACCCGAAGGCGGGCGATGGTCGCCCGCCGATTGAGTTGGAACTGATGCTTCGGGTGTACTTCCTGCAGCAGTGGTTCAACCTGTCGGACCCGGCGGTGGAGGAAGCGATGTACGACTCGGCTTCGATGCGCGCATTTGCGGGAGTGGACCTGGGTCAGCAGGCGGCACCCGATGAGAGCACGGTGTGCCGCTTCCGGCATCTGCTGGAGCAGCACGGCTTGGGTGAGAAGATCTTTGCTCAGGTTGGGCGCCACCTTCAGCGCAAGGGCTGGAAGGTCTCCAACGGCACGATCGTCGATGCGACCATCCTCAACGCGCCCAGCTCGACCAAGAACGCCGCGGGAGAACGCGATCCGGAGATGCACCAGACCAAGAAGGGCAAGGACTGGTACTTCGGCATGAAGGCGCACATCGGGGTGGATCGCAAGAGCAAGCTCATTCATTCGGTGGTGGCCACCCCCGCCAACGTCGCCGACGGCAACATGATGGGAGAGCTGCTGCACGGGGGCGAGACCCACGTCTGGGGCGATGCGGCCTACGCGGGTCGCACCGAGAAGATTCGTGCCAAAGCCCCTGGGGCACGCGACTTCACGCAACGTCGTGGACGCGGCTACAAGTATCTCAGCGCGCACCAACGCCGCTTGAATCGCTCGCGCTCGCGGGTGCGTGCTCGCGTTGAGCACATGTTCGGTGTCATCAAGCGGGTCTTTGGTTTCGTTAAAGTGCGCTACCGCGGTATCGCGAAGAACGCGAATCGCCTCTTCGTCACCTGCGCGCTGGCCAATCTGTTCGTGGTCCGACATCGACTATTGCGGCTTCAGGAGGCGTAGTGCGTCCGAAATCGGCAAAAGCAATACTTCAGAGCCCGATCGAAGCGCAAAAAACCTCGAATCGGAACTCAAAACGCGCTCGTCACGATAAATTCGCATCTCGCTCGCGCTTCGTGACCACTTGTTCAGACATTCCCTAGGGCGAGAAATCGCCGCTCTTGATGTAAGCGACGACGCCTTTGCGCTGCTCGACGGAGAACACGTCCTTCCAGCCCGGCATCTTGCCAAAGCCGTTGGTGACACGGTCATAGATAAAGTCCGGCACCATCGAGCCGGGATTGAGCTTGGGCGCCTTCCCCGGATAGGCTGCCGCCCCATGACAGTGCCGGCACTGGTTCTCCCAGACGATTCTGCCGGCCTCGATGTTGGCCTTGTTGGACAGATAGGCCTTGTTGAATGACGGGGCCTTTTCTTTCACGGTCTTGGCCTGATCCTCGCCGGCAGCAGCCGAAAACGCGGCGAGCACGCAGAGAAGCGTGCCGGTCGCTCGCAACAGCCGCCGCCGCGACCGCACGGCGGCGGCGGTTTCCCGCACGGCCAAAGGGTTACTGCGCCGGTACGATTCTGTAAATCGTGTCCAGCGACCCGTTCGGGCCAGTGGTGATCGAAGTCAGCGCGTAGACCTCGCCGCTGTTGTCCTGCGCAAAGGCCAGGATATAGGGCTTCTTGCCCGCCATGCCGACCACTTCGGCGGTGTCCATGCTCCACTTGCCGTCCGAGCCCTTGGTGCCGAAGAAGATCTGGCCGTCCATCTCGCCAAATGACTTGCTCCAGTCGCCGAAGATGTATTTGCCCTTCCAGGCGGCGACCTTGCCCTGGTATACGTAGCCTCCCGTCACCGAGATCCCCTTGCAACCCTGTGGCTTGGCCGTGCAGTTGTTGTACTCGATGATCGCGGGGGTAATGCCCGCCTTGTCGCAGTTGGCCGGATGAGCGTCGGGCTTGAGGTAGTCGAAGCAGCGCATCATGCCTTCCACGCGCCGCCAGCCCATGTTCTGGCCCTTGCCCACGATCTTGATCGCTTCATAGCTGTTTTGCTGCACGTCGCCGCAGAACAACTCGCCGCCCCCCCCGGTATCGAACGAGCAGCGCCACGGGTTGCGCAGGCCGTAGGCCCAGATCTCGGGCTCGACGTCCTTCTTGCCGACGAACGGGTTGTCCGACGGGATGCCGTAGGCCTTGTTCCCGGTGCGCGCGTCCACATCGATGCGCAGCATTTTGCCCAGCACGGTCGACAAGTCCTGACCGTTGCCGATGGCCGGGTTATGGCCGATTCCCCAGTCGTTGGCGTAGCCGCCGTCGCCCATCGACACGTACAGCTTGCCGTCCTTGCCGAACCCGATCCAGTGGCCGTTGTGGTTGAACTGCGGCCAGGCCGTGGTCATGATGCGCCGCGCCGAGGTCGGATCCGCCGTGTTCGCGTCGGCCTTCAACACCGTGTACTCATCGACCACGTTGCTGTGCGAGTACCACAGCATCTGCCCGAGGTCCGCGCCGTAATTCAGGTGCGCGCTGTAGGCAACGTAGAACTTGCCGTTGTCCTTGAATTTCGGATGGAACGCGAGTCCCAGCAAGCCGCGCTCGTCGAAATCATGGTGCAGTTTGGGAATCTTGCTGCGGATGTCGAGGAACGGCGTCGGGCGCAATTTGCCGCCTTCCAGAATCTTGATGCGGCCGTTCTGCTCGATGATGAACATGCGGGCGTCGCCCGCCGGCTGCACCATCGCCAGCGGCGTGTTGATGGCCGTGACGAGCGGCTCGAGCTTGATCTTTGTCTGCGCTACCGCCGCCCCGCCCGCTACAGCGAGCACCACGGTAGCGGAAAGCACCCCACCGACTTTTGCGAAACTCATTCCCCCCC
>SBAS01000129.1 GCA_005240145.1 Nitrosomonadales bacterium
AGCCCGATGCAGTTCGAGAAGCGTTGGCTCGCCGCTCAGGAAAAGCGGGCCGCATAATGGCCTCGGCTATGGGATACGGAAAACAGGGGCAAGGTCAGACCGCCGCCTTATCACTAATTGCCGCACCACACTCTATGCAAAACATTTAACGCCCCCGTAGTTATTAACGTAGTTTATGAAGACATGGAAAGTTTTAGCGTGGACCTATTGCGCTAAACGCCTACATTTTTATCGCCTTCTCTTCGTCCCTTAAACTTGGCAATCGATAATCGACTTTGCTCACCCACACTTCATTGTCTGCTTTGCTTCGCCCGTAGCTGAACGCAGTATGGATGATTTGTCATGTCGGCTTCACGTTCGCACAGTTTTGTTTCACACATTGATCTGGATATGAAGTTGCTCTTGTCCTTGCAAAGTTGCTGTGGATCACGCTGCACTGGTGCCGAAGTGGCGGTTGGCGCGGCGGCGACTTGCGGAGCGGACTGTGCTGGTGACCCTGCCGCTTTCTGTGCAGGTGGTGCTGAAGCTACCGTTGGTGTCGCGCCTATGCGTTTCAGCGCTTGTTCATAGGCAGCCTTATATTGCGGATGCGTTTCTGATTTGGCTTGCTCCGTGTAATAGTTAATAGCCTTTTCTTTAGCAGTCGACCATTCGTAGGCCACCAACAGCGCAATGAGTGCGCCGTTGGCATTCCGGTCGCGGCGGGCGATCAACTCCGCGATTGGAACCCATGTGCTAGCGCGACGTGGATTGAGTAGCAATGCGTCTCCTAACGCTTGGCTTGCACCAGGAAAATCGCCAGCTTTTACGCGCGCAAAACCCAAGTTAGATGCAATCTCGACATCCGAATGATCTTCACGCTGAGCCTTAGCGAAGATGGTGGCGGCCTGTATGAAGTCGTTTTGCCTCATCGCACGCAGGCCATCGTCATTCAACTTTCTTGCAGCTGGCCGATTGCCTCGCGCAGGTTTGTTGAACGTGTCGATCTTTTCGGCAATTCTTCTGACCAAGTCAAAGTCGTTTTTCGACATCGCGATCAGTGTTGCCTGGTAGCAGTTAGCTATATTCGCGCAAGGTACGGAAGAAGATGGAGTTGCTGATGTGGGCGCAGCTTTGGCAGCTGCGCGCTTCTCCGCCGCCTCTACCTTTTCTTTCGTCTCAGCTTCCAGCTTCGCTTGAAGTTCTTCCCGCTCCTTTGCTGCTCTCGCCTCGGCTTCTTGCCGCTCCTTTGCCGCTCTCGCCTCGGCTTCTTGCCGCGCGTTTGCCGCAGCTTCTTCAACTGCCTTCTTAACGCGAGCCTCTTCTTCGAGCTTTTGGCGTGCTTTTGCCTCTTCGTCTACCTTCTTCTTTAGCTCTGCCACTTGTGCGTCAGCTTTCTGCTTACTGTCCCACATCCATGCGCCACCACCGCCAAGCAAGGCCAAGGCTAATACTGCGCCCACAACAACGGGGACGATGGATTTAGAAGGACTAGCAATAGGCGCAGGAGGTACTGCAACTGATGGTCCGACTTTGGGTTCGGCAGCGGCAGGAGTCGCTTCGGGCTCCGGCACTGGCACCGAGCTTGGAGGAGTTACAGGAGGTGCTATTGTGGGCTGCTTCGGCGCCGCGGCTTCTACTACGTTTTCTGGGGCAGTCGCTGGTTGAACTCTTTGCTGCGCGCCACAGCTACGACAAAACTTTTCGGAAGCAACTAGAGCAGCACCGCACTTCACGCAAGCATGGGCGCTTGCGGCTTGAGCTGTCGTCGAATCGATAGGGGTAGGGGGTTGCGCTTGATTGGCCCCGCAGTGTCTACAGAACTTTGCGTTAACTGCTAGATCTTTGCCGCACGCTACACATGCCATGTTGCCCCCTAGTTACTACGGTGATCTCTTAAGTCTGCTGCGATTTCATGGTGGAATCTATTTCGATTTGGCTCTGCATTCAGCTTGTTTGTCGTGATTTTTAATGAATCCGCATTGGCCAGACCCCCCGCCAGTTTCAGCGCGACACAGTGCTTGTAAGTCGCGGTCTTTGATGAACCCACATTGACCTGATTCCACGCCATTGATTGCTCGACAGTATGCTTGCCGATCAGAGTCTTTGATGAAGCCACACTGCCCACTTTGCGCTTGCGCTCCCGTCCTCGCTCGGCACTCAGCTTGCATATCGCGATTTCCAATAAAGCCGCACTGACCAGAGCCACCCCCTGTCTCAGCGCGGCACAGTGCTTGCAGGTCGCGATCTTTGATAAAGCCGCACTGGTTTGATCCCCCACCGTTGATTGCCCGACAGTAAGACTGCCGATCTGAGTCTTTGATAAAGCCACACTGCCCGCTCTGCGCGTGCTCCGTCGCAGTCAAAACTGATAAGACGATCGCGACGAGGATGGCCCTCAATTTGCGTTCTTGTTTTGAGTTGGAGAGCTTTCGATTCGAATGAAATTCAGCATAGCAGAACCCAGAGCGCCGGATTGTTTGCCGCAATGCGGCAAGGGAGCCAAATGCTCACATGCGTATGGGCTCTCGCGGTCACCTTTGACGTTCTAGGACGCCCCCAGAACCTTCTCCACGTAGCGCGCCACCAGATCGACCTCAAGATTGACCTTCGACCCGGGCGCCAGGCGCTTGAGCGTGGTGACCTTGAGCGTATGCGGGATCAGGTTCACCTCGAACGCGACGCCTTTCACGCGGTTAACGGTGAGACTCACGCCGTCGATGCAGATCGAGCCTTTGCGCGCAATGTAGCGAGCAAGCGTCCTGGGTGCGGCAAACGTGTATTCACTTCCCTTTTTCTTCAGCAAACGACCTACGCCGTCGACGTGACCGGTGACGAGGTGCCCGCCCAGCCTGTCGCCCAGGCCGAGCGATTTCTCCAGGTTCACCCCGCCCGGCCGGCCGAGGCCAGCGGTGACGCGCAGGGTTTCCTTCGAGACGTCGAACCACAGCTTGCCCTTGGCCTTCTTCACCACCGTAAGGCAGCAGCCCTGCACGCAGATCGAATCGCCGATGCGCACGTCGGCAAGCGCCAGGCGGCCGGCGTTCACCTGGAGCGGGCTGAGCTTCTCGATGCGGCCAACGGCCTGGACGATGCCGGTGAACATCAGGGACGCGCGAGAATGCGAATATCGTCGCCGAGACGCTCCAGCGACGAGATTTTGAACTTCACCCTTTGATCCAGAGAAGCAAATCCCGGTAGCAAGACCATGCCCTGCGCCTCGTCTCCAAGAAGGCTCGGATTCAGGTAGAAGAGGAATTCGTCGACGCAGCCCTCGCGCAGCAGCGACCCGTTCAGGCGGAAGCCGGCCTCGACGTGCAACTCGTTGACGCCGCGGCGCGCAAGTTCTTCGAGCATTTTGGGCAATTCGACTTTGCCATCTGGATTGGGAAGCCTTTGAATTTCCGCACCAAGCTTTCTCTTTGCCTCTACCCCACAAAAGATCAGGACATTCCCACCCTCAAAAATCCTCGCGCCGTCCGCGATCTCCAGGCGGCTATCCACCACCACCCTGAGCGGCTGGCGCGGCGTCTCGACCTCGCGCACTGTCAGGCGCGGATCGTCGGCCTTCACGGTGCCGATGCCAGTGAGGATGGCGCAGGCGCGCGCGCGCCAGCGGTGACCGTCCTTGCGCGCTTCGGGGCCGGTAATCCACTGCGACTTGCCTGCATTTGGCCCCTCTCCAAGGGCCGTGCGGCCATCGAGCGTCGCGGCGATTTTCATGCGCACCCAGGGCCGGCCGCGCGTCACGCGCGAGACGAAGCCGATGTTCAACTCCCTCGCCTCCGCCTCCATCAACCCGTGCTCGAATCCGATGCCGGCCGCGGCAAGGGCCGCACCGCCGCGCGCCGCCTTGGGATTCGGATCGAGCATCGCCGCGATCACGCGCTTGATCTTGCTTTGCCGGATCAGGTCGACGCAGGGCGGCGTACGGCCGTGGTGGTTGCAGGGTTCGAGGTTGACGTAGAGCGTTGCGCCCGCCGCGCGCGCGCCCGCTTGCCCGATCGCGACCACTTCCGCGTGCGGCCCGCCGGCCTTTTCGTGCCAACCTTCGCCGACCACGGCTTCGCCCTGCACGAGCACGCAGCCGACGCGCGGGTTGGGCGTGGTGCTGTAGAGCCCCTTCGCCCCAAGCTCGAGCGCCCGCGCCATCATGGCGTGGTCGAACGCGGTGAATGCAGTCACTTCCTGCGTTTCTTGGTCTTTACTTCCTGTACCGCTTCCCGGAAATCGTCGGGTGTCTCGAAACTGCGGTACACCGAGGCGAAACGGATATAGCCGATCTTGTCCAGCCTGGCCAGCTCGCGCATCACGAGGTCGCCGACGCGGCTGGTGGGGATCTCGCGCTCGCCGAGCGCGCGCAACTTTTCCTCGATACGGTCCACCGCGGCATCCACGTCCTCAGTTGCCACCGGGCGCTTGCGCAGCGCGAGCGTCATGCTGCCGACGAGTTTGCTGCGCTCGAAGTCGGTGCGGCTGCCGCCCTTCTTGACGAGGCGCGGCATGCGCAACTCGACCCTCTCGTAGGTGGTAAAGCGCTTTTCGCACTTCGCGCACTTGCGGCGCCGCCGGATGACGTTGGTGCCTTCGTTGGAGCGCGTGTCCACCACCTGGGTGTCGTCACTCGCGCAGAACGGGCAGCGCATGGCGCTCGGCTAGATGTAGACCGGAAACTTCGCGCACATCGCCTTGATCTCCCGCGTCACGCGCCCGCGCGTCAGATCGCCGTGCGGATCCTCGAGTACGTCGGCAATCAGCTGCGATAGCCGTTCAGCCTCCGCGGCGCCGAAGCCGCGCGTGGTCATGGCCGGCGAACCGATGCGCACGCCCGAAGTGACCATCGGCTTTTGCGGGTCGTTGGGGATGGAATTCTTGTTCACGGTCATGTGCGCGCGGCCGAGCGCGTCCTCGGCATCCTTGCCGGTGATGTTCTTGGCCCGCAGGTCGACGAGGAACATGTGGCAATCGGTGCCGCCCGAGACGATGCGCAGGCCGCGCGCGCTCAGCGCCGCCGCCATGACGCGCGCGTTTTCCAGCACGCGGGACTGGTATTGCCTGAATTCGGGCTTCAGCGCCTCGCCCAGCGCCACCGCCTTGGCCGCGATCACGTGCATCAGCGGGCCGCCCTGCAATCCCGGGAAGATCGCCGAGTTGACGGCCTTTTCCTGCTCCGCCCTGCCGAGGATCAGCCCGCCGCGCGGACCGCGCAGGGTCTTGTGGGTGGTGGTGGTGACGAAATCGGCCACGCCGACGGGCGTCGGATACAGGCCGGTCGCGACCAGCCCGGCATAGTGGGCCATGTCGGCCATCAGCAGCGCGCCGCATTTGTCGGCGATGGCGCGAAACCGCCGCCAGTCGATGACGCGCGAATAGGCGGAGGCGCCGGTGACGATCATTTTTGGCTTTTCCGCGAGGGCAATTTTCTCCGCCGCCTCGTAGTTGATCTCTTCGCCAGCGTTCAAGCCGTACGAGGCGACGCGGTAGAGCTTGCCCGAGAGGTTCACCGGCGAACCGTGCGTCAAATGCCCGCCGTGCGCGAGCGACATGCCGAGGATCGTGTCGCCCGGCTTGAGCACCGCGGTGTAGACGGCCTGGTTGGCCTGAGAACCCGAGTGCGGTTGGACGTTCGCCCAGGGCGCACCGAAGAGGCGCTGCGCACGCTCGATCGCGATGTTCTCCGCGCTGTCGACGTATTCGCAGCCGCCGTAGTAGCGCCTGCCGGGATAGCCTTCCGCGTACTTGTTGGTGAGGAGCGAACCCTGCGCCGCAAGCACCGCGGGACTGGCGTAGTTCTCAGAGGCGATCAGCTCGACGTGATCTTCCTGACGCCGCGCCTCCTGGCGGATGACGTGGCAGATCTCCGGATCCGACTCCTCTAGCGTCTGGGGGGCGAACACGAACCGATTTTACCAGTCAGCCGATTTCCGGCTGCAGCGCGAAGCGCACCGAGTGATCGCCGTGCTTCACCGCGCTCTTGCCCAGGCCAATCCAGCCGCGGCCGCTCAGCACCGCTTCTTCCCGGCGCAAGTGCATCTCGCCCGATTGCTCGTCGGCCAGCAGGAAGGTGCCGTTGGTGGACAGGTCGGTGAGGACGAAATGCGCTTCCCGCGCCTGCACGCGCGCATGCAGCCGGGAGGCAAACAGGCTCACGATCACGATATCGTTGCTGTCGTCGCGCCCCATCTGCAGCGCCGGCCGGGTGCGGTTGACGACGAAAATATTGGCCCGGTAGATGAGCTTGAGCGCCATCTGCGTGTTCTGCGCCAGATGCGCGCGGGTCAGGTTGTTTTCGGTCACCGCCGGGTCGTAGCGCCAGCCGATGTCGCTCACCGGGACTTCCTCGGCCTTGCCCTTGATGCGGGTCGGGAAGAGCGACCGGCAGCGCAGCCGCAGCCCGGGCGAGAGCGCCTCGACGGTCTGCCCCGAAGTGAGGATCTGCTCCGGGTTCGCCAAGGTTACCAGGCGCGCGCAAACGTTCATGGTGTCGCCGAAAACGTCTCCCTTGGAAAGCACTACCGAGCCGTAGGTCAGGCCCGCCTTGATCTGCAACCGGTTGCTCGCGCCCTGCGCGAGCGAACTCACCGAGGCCTGCATCCCGCAGGCGGCGCGGAAACCGTCGTCCGGATTCTCGAACACGCACACCATGCCGTCGCCCAGCGTCTTGACGACGCTGCCGGAAAACTTGACGACGATCTTCTCCAGGTGGCCGAACAGGCCGTTGATCACCGCGAGCGCGACGGTATCGCCGAGCGACTCGTAGATCCTGGTGCTGTCCGTGACGTCCACGAAAAGCACGGCGCGTTGCGCGGTTTCCATGCAGGCAGCGCCACTATACGATGATCGGCGGCGCGAGGTCTCCAGGCGTATCGATATCGCGTATCACGCCCGGGTCGCCGACGGGTATTTTCACTAGATTTTTCTCTTCCAGCGAGATGATCCTTTTCGCCCCCTGGTCGCCTTCGAGCGCTTCGAGCGCGGGCCTGAACTTCGCGGCAAAACCCACGGGGTGCCCACGGCGCGAGCGGAAATAAGGCGCCGCCAGCGGCGCGCCTGCGCCGAGCGCTTCCCGCACGGCAGCGATGCTGCTCGCGCGGATAAACGGCATGTCGGCGAGCGCCACCACGTAACCCTGCGCATCTCCCGCGGCCCTTACCGCGCACGCTAGGCTCGCGCCCATGCCCTCGGCGGCGTTCTCGCATACCACCACCTTGCAGCCCTCTTTGCGCAGAAGGGCTGAAAGCGCTCCTGCTTCAGGCCGGGTCACGACGAAAATGTTCTCTTCAAAAACAGCTTTGAGATGCCGCAGGGCCTGCACCGCAATCGGCACTGCGTGCGGCAAGGCGTGGAGCAGCTTGTCGGAACCGAATCGCTTCGCCGAACCCGCCGCCAGCAGAATGGCGACGACCTTCAAACCTTGTGCGGAGTTACTTCACAAGCCGAAGGATCAAATCTGGGCGTAGGCTTGGCCGCCCAGCTCGGCTCGGCCACGCCGTGGCGCACCGCGGTCATTTCGGCCAGGATCGCCACCGCGATCTCGGGTGGAGTCTTCGAACCGATGTAGAGGCCCACCGGGCCGCGCAAGCGCGCGATCTCTCCCTCCGAGAGGTCAAATTCCTTCAGGCGCAGGCGGCGCGTGTCGTTGTTCTTCTTCGAGCCGATGGCGCCGACGTAGAACGCCGGGGATTTGAGCGCTTCCATGAGCGCGAGGTCGTCGATCTTGGGATCGTGCGTGAGCGCCACCACCGCGCTGTGGCCGTCAAGGTTCGCCGCCGCGATCACATCGTCGGGCATGCCGCGATCCAGCGGCACGCTGGCGAGGTCCCAGCCGCCGGCATACTCCTCGCGCGGATCGATCACCAGCACGTGGTAGTCGAGCATGTGCGCCATCTCGGCGAGGTAGCGCGTCAGTTGACCGGCACCGATCAGCACCAGGCGCCAGCGCGGCCCGTGCACCGTGGTCAGCACCTTGCCGTCGAATTCGAGCGCGTCCTGCCAGCTGCCGGCCTGCAGCGTCACGCGGCCGCTGTCCATCTCCAGGCGACGGCGCACCAGCTGCTGCTTCGAGATCGTTTCGAGCAGCTCGCCGAAGGCGCTCCTCCCGGTCACCGGTTCCATCACCAGCTCGAGCGTGCCGCCGCAGGGCAATCCCCAGCGCGTGGCTTCCTCGTTGGTGACGCCGTAGGTGATGAGTTGCGGCTCGTCCTTCGCCACGTTGCCCGCGCGCACCTTTTCGATGAGGTCGTCCTCGACGCAGCCGCCGGACACCGAACCCACCACCTGACCGTCGTCGCGGATCACCACCAGCGCCCCCACCGGGCGCGGCGCCGACCCCCAGGTGCGCACGATGGTGCCGAAAGTGACGCGATGGCCCGCCTTGCGCCATGCCTCCGCGCTGCGCACTACCTCGATGTCGACGCTGTCCATGGCCCTGATTCTACTGCGGCGCGCCCTTTGCCGCACCGCATCATTGCGGCGGGCCCACCGCTTGGTTAGGATGCACCTCCCCACGAATTAACGCGCTCTCCAGGAGGCAGCATGGCGGTCAAGGTATCCCTCAAAGTCAACGGCAAATCGGTTTCGGTGGAGGTGGAGGAGCGCACGCTGCTGGTCACCGTGATCCGCGAAAACCTCCGGCTCACCGGCACCCACGTCGGTTGCGATACCGCGCAGTGCGGGGCCTGCACCGTGAGCATGAATGGCAAGGCGGTGAAGTCCTGCTCGATCCTCGCCATGCAAGCCGAGGGCGCGGATGTCATGACGATCGAAGGCGTAGCCAAGGCCGACGGCACGCTGCATGCGATGCAGGCGGCGTTCAAGGAGCACCACGGCCTGCAGTGCGGTTTCTGCACCCCGGGCATGGTGATGAACGCGATCGATTTCGCCAAGAGCCACCCGAATCCCTCCGAGCAGGAAATCCGCGAGGCGCTGGAAGGAAATTTGTGCCGCTGCACGGGTTATCACAACATCGTCAAGGCCATTGGCGCGGGCGCCAAGGCCATGGCCGCTGGCAAGTAAGGAGAGACGAACCATGGGTGCACCATTGATCGGCGCTCGGGTCGAGCGCAAAGAGGACTACCGTTTTCTCACCGGCGCGGGCCAGTACACCGATGACGTCGACCTGCCGCGCCAGGCTTACGCTGTATTTGTCCGTTCTCCGCATGCGCATGCCGTAATCAAGAAAATAAACAGCGCAAAAGCGAAAAAATCTCCCGGATTCGTCGCAATCTATACGGGCGAGGATTTCGCCGCCGCCAAACTGGGCGGCCTGCCCTGCGGCTGGCTGATCACCGACGTCAACGGCCAGCCGATGAAGGAACCGCCGCATCCCTGCCTCGCGCAGGGCAAGGTGCGCTACGTCGGCGACCAGGTCGCCATCGTGGTGGCCGAAACCAGCGAACAGGCGCGCGACGCGGCCGGGCTAGTGGAAGTGGACTACGAGGTGCTGCCCGCGGTCGTGGACGGCTCCAGGGCGCGCGCCAAGGGCGCCCCGCAGTTGCACGAGATCGCGCCCGACAACACCTGCTATGTCTGGGCGATCGGCGACAAGGCGGTGACCGACGCGGCCTTCGCCAAGGCGGCGCACGTGACGAAGCTCGAATTCATCAACAACCGGCTGGTGCCCAACGCGATGGAGCCGCGCGTCGCGATCGGTTCGTATTCACGCTCCGACGACAACTACACGCTCTACGTCGCGAGCCAGAACCCGCACGTCGAGCGGCTCCTGATGACCGCGTTCGTGATGGGCCTGCCCGAGCACAAGGTGCGCGTGGTGGCGGGCGACGTGGGCGGCGGCTTCGGCTCGAAGATCTACCTCTATGCCGAGGACGTCGCGGTGACCTGGACATCGAAGCAGATCAATCGGCCGGTGAAGTGGACCTCTGACCGCTCGGAAGCGTTTCTCACCGACGCGCACGGCCGCGACCACCACACGGTGGCCGAGATGGCGATGGACAAGGACGGCAAGTTCCTCGGCATGCGGGTCAAGACCACCGCCAACCTCGGCGCCTATCTTTCGACCTTTGCCTCCTGCGTGCCGACCATCCTTTACGCCACGCTGCTCGCCGGCCAGTACAAGACGCCGGTGATCCACTGCGAAGTCACGGCGGTGTTCACCAACACCACGCCGGTGGACGCCTACCGTGGCGCGGGGCGGCCCGAAGCAACCTACGTCGTCGAGCGCCTGGTGGAAACCGCGGCGCGCGAGATGAAAATCGACCCGGCTGAAATCCGCCGGCGCAACTTCATCACCGAGTTCCCCTACCAGACGCCGGTCGCACTGCAGTACGACATCGGCAACTACAACGCCACCATGGACGCGGTGCAGAAGCTGGCGGATGTCTCAGGCTATGCTTCCAGGAAGAAGGCCTCCGAAGCGAAAGGCAGGCTGCGCGGCCTCGGCTACGCGGCCTACATCGAGGCCTGCGGCATCGCGCCCTCGGCGGTCGCCGGAGCGCTCGGCGCCCGCGCGGGTCTGTTCGAAGCGGGCGAAGTGCGCGTGCACCCGACGGGCAGCGTGACAGTGTTCACCGGCTCGCATTCGCACGGCCAGGGGCATGAAACGACGTTTGCGCAGGTCGTGGCCGACCGCCTCGGCATGCCGATCGAGAACGTCGACATCGTGCACGGCGACACCTCCAAGATCCTCTTCGGCATGGGCACCTACGGCTCGCGCTCGATCGCCGTGGGCGGCACCGCCATCGTCAAGGCGCTGGACAAGGTCATCGCCAAGGGCAGGAAGATCGCCGCCCACCTGATGGAGGCGGCGGAGTCCGACGTCGAGTACGACCGCGGCGTCTACACGGTCAAGGGCACCGACAAGAAGAAAATGTTCGGCGAGGTGGCCTTCGCCGCCTATGTGCCGCACAACTACCCGCACGACAAGCTCGAGCCGGGCCTGAACGAGAACGCGTTCTACGACCCCGCCAATTTCACCTTCCCCGCCGGCAGCTACGTCTGCGAGGTCGAGGTGGACCCGGAGACCGGCGTGGTAAAGGTCGAGAAGTTCAGCGCGGTGGACGACTTCGGCAACATCATCAACCCGATGATCGTCGAGGGGCAGGTGCATGGCGGCCTCACGCAGGGCATCGGCCAGGCGCTCACCGAGGGCGCCCGGTACGACGCCACCGGCCAACTCACCACCGGCTCGTTCATGGATTACTGCATCCCGCGCGCGACCGACGTGCCCTTCTACCAGGTGGACACGCGCGTCACGGCCTGCACGCACAACCCGCTCGGCGTGAAAGGCTGCGGCGAAGCCGGCGCGATCGGCGCACCCGCGGCGCTCATGAACGCCATCACCGATGCGCTCGGCGTGAAGGACATGCCGATGCCCGCCTCACCGCAAGCGGTGTGGACGGCCCTGAAAAACAAGAAATAGGAGAACGCCATGCACGCCTTCAAATACCACCGTCCCGCCAGTGTCAACGACGCCGCGGCGCTCGCCAAGGGCGAAGCCAAGCTCCTCGCCGGCGGCCAGACCCTCGTGCAGACCATGAAGCTGCGCCTCGCCTCGCCCTCAGACATCATCGATCTCGGGACCATCAAGGACCTCGCCGGCATCAAGTCCGACGGCAAGAGCGTCACCGTCGGTGCCATGACCCGGCACGCGGAGGTCGCGCATTCGGCCGACGTCAAAAAGGCGATTCCAGCGCTCGCCGCGCTCGCCGGCATGATCGGCGACCGGCAGGTGCGCGCGATGGGCACCTGCGGCGGCTCGATCGCCAACAACGACCCGGCGGCCGACTATCCGGCGGCGGTGCTGGCGCTCAACGCCACGATCACCACCAACAAAGGCAAGTACGAGGCCGACAAGTTCTTCAAGGGCATGTTCACCACCGCGCTCGGCGCGGGTGAAATCATCACCTCGGTCTCGTTCCAGGTACCGAAGCGCGCCGCCTATACCAAGTTCAAGAACCCGGCCTCGCGCTTCGCCATCGTCGGCGTGTTCGTGGCCGATTTTGGCGGCTCGGTGCGCGTTGCGGTGACAGGCGCCGGACCGGCAGTATTCCGCCAGGCTGACATGGAAAAAGCGCTCGGTGCGAAATTTGCGCCCGAGTCAGTGGCGAACATCAAGCAGAAACAGGATGGCCTGAACAGCGACATGCACGCCAGCGCCGAGTACCGCGCGCACCTGGTGACCGTCATGGCCCGGCGCGCCGTGGAGGCCGCGCTCAGGTAAAGGAGCGCCAGATGCCGCGCTTCAATTCTTAAGGATTCCGGAGGGGGTTGGAGGTAGTCGGCCCGTCTAGGGCCTGGGGGTTACGGCTCCCATACCCTAGGCGGGTTTTTTTGCTTTCTTTTGTATCTAATATGATACAATCAGTTGTATCGTATGAGATACATCCTCGCACAGTCGATCAAGGAAGCACGGCACCGGTCAGGCATGAGCCAGGAGGCACTGGCGCAGGCGAGCGGCACATCGCGCATTACCATCGCCCGCCTGGAATCGGGATCCACACAGGGCTTCCGCCTGGGAACGTTGCAAAGGCTATGCGGCGCTCTTGGGTTGGAGCTGTCGGCTCTACCCAAAGGCAACTGCCCCGCCGTTTCGGGCCCTTTCGCGCAACTGCGGCAGCTGGACGCCCGGCGGCGCCACGCCGCGCTCGCCGCCGCGTTGCTGGCCGTAAATCCGGAAAAAGCCGCCGACATGGTCCGCCAGGCTCTCGCCAACGTCGCCCTTTGGGAGCAGGAGGGCCGGCATGGCGACGGCCACCGCGCGCGCTGGCGCGCCCGCCTCGAAGGCTCGGTACGCACGGTTGCCCTCCGCTTGCTCGAGCACAACGCGCAGACTGATGCGCTACTGGCGAATTCGCCCTGGATCTTCGCCCTGGAGCCGGAAGCGAAGTAGCGTAGCGGCGAACGTCCAAATACCGGAAAATGCTGGTTTTCCGCACTGCCACACGAACCCCAACCCATGGCGCGACCGCTCCCCAAATCCATCGACGAGACGCACAAGCTGCTCGGTGAAGCCGATTACGTCGCCGACCGCAGCCTGGCGACGGCCCTTTACCTGTCGCTCGCGATGCAGCGGCCGCTGTTCCTGGAGGGCGAGGCGGGCGTGGGCAAGACCGAGATCGCCAAGGTGATCGCGGCGGCGCTCGGGCGCGAACTGATTCGCCTGCAGTGCTATGAAGGGCTCGATATCGCGCAGGCGGCCTACGAGTGGAATTACGCACGCCAGATGATCGAGATCAGGCTGGCGGAAGCGTCGGGCGAGAAATCGAAGGAGAAGATTTCACAGGATGTCTTTTCCGAGAAGTTCCTGGTCAAGCGCTCGCTCGCGCGCGCGCTCGAAGGCAAGAAGGGTGCCGCGCCCGTGCTGCTGATCGACGAACTGGACCGCACCGACGAGCCGTTCGAGGCTTACCTGCTGGAAGTGCTCTCCGACTGGCAGATCACGATCCCGGAAATCGGCACCCTCAAGGCCATCGAGCCGCCGGTGGTGGTGATCACCTCCAATCGCACGCGCGAAATCCATGACGCGGTGAAACGGCGCTGCTTCTACCACTGGGTGGATTACCCGGACGCGGTGCGCGAGCTGGAAATCCTGCGGCGCAAGGCGCCCAAGGCGGCAGGGGCGCTCTCGAAGGAGGTGGTGGCGTTCGTGCAGCGCCTGCGCGGCGTGGATCTGTTCAAGCTGCCCGGCGTGGCCGAGACCATCGACTGGGCCAACTGCCTGGTGGCGCTCGATCGCATTACCCTGGACCCCGAGACCGTGAACAACACGCTCGGCGTGCTGCTCAAGTACCAGGACGACATCGAGCGCATCGCGGGCGAGGAAGCAACCCGCCTGGTGGGCGAATCGAAGGCGGCGGCGGCCGCGGCCTGAGTGTTCCCCGAGATCGACGCGGCCGGCAGCCGGCAAAAACTCGCCGAGAACGTGATGCACTTCGCGCGCCTGCTGCGCGCCGCGGGCCTGCGCCTCGGGCCCGACCGCGTGGTGGACTGCGTCAAGGCGCTGGAACTGGCCGACTGCAACCGGCGCGACGACTGGTACTGGACCATGTCGGCGGTGTTCCTCTCCAAGGAGGAGCAGCGCCCGATCTTCAACCAGGCGTTCCACATCTTCTGGCGCGACCCCAAGCTCGCCGAGCGGATGATGAACGCGCTGTTGCCCAAGACCTACGGCCGCGCCGGCAAGACCGAGCAGGAGCAGAGCCAGAGCCTCTCGGACGCGCTCTTCAATCAGAAAAAGGCGGAGCAGGAACTCAAGGAGCAGAAGATCGAGCTCGACGCGCGCCTCACCTTCTCCTCGCACGAGGTGCTGCAGCGCATGGACTTCGACACCATGTCCGCGGCCGAGCTCGCCGAAGCGAAGAAGATGCTGCGCAACCTGCGCCTGCCCCTGCCGTTGATCCGGACGAGGCGCAACAAGATAAATCCGGACGGAAAAAAGATAAACCTGCGCGCGACGCTGCGAGAGTCGCTGCGCGAGGGCGGCAACGTGATTCCGCTGGTGCGCGAAGCCCCGGTCAGGATCCATCCGCCGCTGGTGGTGCTGTGCGACATCTCCGGCTCGATGAATCCCTACGCGCGCATGTTCCTGCATTTCCTGCACGCGATCACCAACGACCGCGACCGCGTTGCGGTGTTCGTCTTCGGCACGCGCCTGACCAACATCACGCGCCAGCTGCGCCACCGCGACGTCGACGTGGCGATGGCGAGAGTGGCGGATGCGATCAAGGACTGGTCGGGCGGCACGCGCATCGGCTGGAGCCTGCGCGAGTTCAACTGGCGCTGGGGCCGGCGCGTGCTGGGCCAGAACGCCTGCCTGCTGCTGGTCTCCGACGGCCTCGACCGCGAGGCGGGCGAAGGCCTGTCGGAGGAAATGCAGCGCCTGCACAAGTCCTGCAAGCAGCTCATCTGGCTCAATCCCCTGCTGCGCTACGACAAGTTCGAAGCGCGGCCGGCCGGGGTGCGCGCGATGCTGCCGCACGTCGATCGCTTCCTGCCGGTGCATAATCTGAAGAGCCTCATCGACCTCGCGCACGCGCTTGCCGAACCCGCTGCGCGCGCCGGACTGGAGAAACGCGCATGGAAATGACGGGCGAACAGCTGATCCAGGCTTCCCAGGCCGATACCTGGGCGGCGCTCAACGACCCGGAGATGCTGAAAGCGTGCGTGCCGGGATGCGAGACGATCGATAAGACCAGCGACACGGAATTCGTGGTGCAGATGACGGCGCGCGTGGGGCCGGTGAGCGCCAAGTTCAAGGGCAAGCTGACGCTTTCCAACGTGAAGCCGCCGCACTCCTATTCCATCGCCTTCGAGGGCCAGGGCGGCGTGGCCGGCTTCGCCAAGGGCGGCGCCGATGTCAGCCTCGTGACCGAAGGCCAGGCAACCAGGCTTGCCTACAAGGTAAAGGCGAACGTGGGCGGCAAACTCGCGCAGATCGGATCGCGCCTCGTGGATGCCGCGGCAAACAAGGTGGCGAACGAATTCTTCGATGCCTTCAATGCAAAGGTCGGCAAGCCCGTGCAGGTCGTGGCGGAAGATCACCATGACGATCACCACCCGGAGCCCATCCCCCGCGATCCCGGCCTGCCGCAGGTGTCGGATGCGTCGCTCGCGTTCTTCGCGGCTGGCGCGCTCGTGGTTTTCGTCGTGGGCCTGATCACCCTGCTCTAGGGCCCGGATTCCGGCAGTAAGTCACGCGCCGCCCGTCGGCGCGCCCTGCCCGTCCATCCGCTTGCGCGCGGAAGCGGCAATAGTTCCTCCCTGACAGTTTCTTGCAAACCCTATTCTGGGGGCGTCACCACGGAAAAAGGGAGCAGCTCGATGGGCGCAGCGCCTGTGTCGATACACCAGAAAACCACGGTCGGTTTCACGCCGGCGACCGAGCGCCGCCAGGCGGTGCTGCTGTGCACCGAACTGCGCGGCCTGGCGCGCATGTCCGAGGCGCTCGATCCGGCCCTGGTGATCCTGCTGGCGAATGAATTCTTCTGCTTTGCCTCCGACATCGTGACGGGGCACGGCGGCGAGGCGGTCACCTCGCAGCACGAAATGCTCCTGTCGGCCTTCACCCATGGCAACGCCATCCAGACCTCGCAACAGGCGGTGCGCGCGGCGCAGCGCATCCAGGCCGAATTCCCCGCGCTGGCGGAAAGGTGGCGCACCACCTACGGCCTGCGCAGCGCCGTGGCGCAAGGCCTGCATCTGGGCGAAGCGGTGCTGGGGATCGCCGGGCCGCGCGGCGCGGAGCGGCGCGTGGCATTCGGCGACAGCGTCTCGCTCGCGCAGGCAATGGTGAGTCGCGCCCGCGCCGCCGAAATCGTGATGTCGGAAGCCGTGATGGGCGCCTTGTCGGTGGAGAACCTCGACCTGGATGCCGAACCGCTGCCGCAGCTCGAACTGCCGCGCCGCACGCCGATCCGGATCTACGGCGTTCTGGTCGAGGGGAGGCTCGACTTTACCGCATAGGCGCCGGAAACTTTCTCGATCAGCAGGGACCTGGCCATGGTCAGTTTCCGGCAATCGTCAGGTTGTCCACCAGGATCGAGCCGCACTGGTAGGCGCCGCGCACCACGGTGTCGCTGCCCACGCGAGCGATGCCGCGGAACATGTCCTTCAGGTTTCCAGCCACCGTGACCTCCTCCACCGGATAAGCGATCTCGCCGTTTTCCACCCAGTAGCCTGCGGCACCGCGGGAATAATCGCCCGTGAGCAGGTTGGTCCCCTGACCGAGCATCTCGGTGACGAGGAAGCCGCGCCGCATGTGTTTGAGCATCCCCGCGAGGTCCGGTCCGTCGGACGAGAGCACCAGATTGTGGCTGCCGCCCGCGCTGCCGGTGGATTGCATGCCGAGCTTGCGCGCCGAGTAGCTGCCAAGGAAGTACCCCTTCAGCACGCCTTTGTCCACCACCGCACGCCTGCGCGTGGCAACGCCCTCGTCATCGAAGGGAGTGCTTGCGAGCGCGCGCGGTTCATGCGGGCGCTCCTCGATGGAGATGCCGCTCGAAAACACCTGCTTGCCGAGCGCATCGAGAAGGAAAGAGGACTTCCGGTACAGGCTGCCGCCGCTCGCCGCGGCGACGAACGAGCCGATCAGGCCCGCGGCGACCGGCGCCTCGAACAGCACCGGCGCCTGGCAGGTGGCAATCTTGCGCGAACCGAGCCGCGCCAGCGCGCGCGCCGCGGCATAGCGCCCCAGAGCCGCGGCATCGGCGAGGCGGCCCGGCACGCGCGAGGAGCTGTACCAGTCGTCGCGCTGCATCAGGCCGCCGTCTTCGGCGATCACCGAGAGCGAAATGTAATGGCGCGAACTCGGAAAGCCGTGCATGAAGCCGTGGCTGTTGGCGAACACGAACTGCCCCTGTTGCACCGACACGGTCGCGCCTTCGGAGTTCCGGACCTTGGGCGAAAGCGCGAATGCGGCGCGCTCGGCGCGCCGCGCGATGCGGATCGCGCCCTCGGTGCCGGGATTCCAGGGATGGTGCAGGTCAAGGTCGAGTTTGTCCAAATCGGGGGCTCGCGCCAGCTCTTCCGGCTCAGGCGGCCCGGCGCAATCGTCCACGGCCGTCTTGCGCGCGATCGCCGCCGCGGCGTCGACGGCGCTGACGAGGGCCGCGGCGGAAAAATCCGAGCTGCTGGCGTGGCCGCGGTGCGCGTTTGGCCGCTCGCCGAAATACACCGTGATGCCGATGCCCTTGTCGAGGTTGTGCTCGATCGTTTCGGGTTCGTCCTTGCGCACCGTAACGGAGAGTCCGTGACCCTCGGAAACCTCGCACTCGCAGGCGGAAGCGCCGACACGCTTTGCCGCATCGAGAACGAGCTGCGCGAACTCCTTGAGCTGCGCGGAGGTATACGTAAACCGATTTTCCTTCGACATGGCGCGCTATCATAGCAAGCGATGGAAGCCGAATTCGTCAGCAGAACGAAGAAAAAAGAGGAAGTCGAGGAACTGCAGCGCCTCGGCGCGGCTCTTATCGCGCTACCGGCGAAGGAACTTGACGTGCTCGATCTGCCGGCAGTGCTGCTGGCTGCGGTACGCGAAGCGCAACGCATCACCAGCCACGGGGCAAAGCGGCGCCAGGTGCAATTCATCGGCAAACTCATGCGCAAACTCGACCCAGCGCCGGTGCGCGCCGCGGTTGCCGCAAGCGCCGGCCAGTCCGCCGCGACGCGCGCGCGCCAGAAGCGCCTGGAACAGTGGCGCGAGCGGCTGATCGCGGATGATGCGGCGCTGACCCAATTCGCGGGCGAACACGCCGGCGCCGACCTGCAGGTGATGCGCACGCTGATCCGCAACGCGCGCAAGGAAATCGCGCAAAGCAAGCCGCCGCGGGCGCAGCGGGAACTGTTCAGGGTGCTGCGGGATTTCCCCCATGATTGAGCTCGCGCCCCTGATGCGGGTGGAAGTCACCCTCGACCCTGTCCGGGATCTCGGCGCAACGCCGCGCGGCCGGCGGCGGATCATCGGCATCAACGGCGGAAAGTTCAGCGGGGCGCGCCTCAGCGGCCGCATCCTGCCCGGCGGCGCCGACTGGCAGGTGATTCGTGCCGACGGCGTGGCCTATCTGGACGCGCGCTACACCCTGGAGACGGATGACGGCGCGCTGATCTACGTCAACAACAAGGGTTACCGGCACGGACCGAAGGAAGTCGTCGATCGCCTGGCCCGGGGCGACGCGGTCGATCCGGGTCTTTACTACATGCGCGCCACGCCCTGGTTCGAAACCTCCGCCCCCCGCTACGACTGGCTCAATCGCCCCATCTGCATCGCCACGGGCGCGCGCCGCGCGGCGGCGGTGGAACTGGACATCTTCGAGGTCAAATGAGCAACCTCAGAATCGGCATCGTTTCCGTCAGCGACCGGGCCTCCGGCGGCGTGTACAAGGACGAGGGAATTCCGGCGTTGAAGGAATGGCTTGGCAGGGTCATCGCGTCTCCCGCGCTTGATTTCGAAGAACGCCTGATTCCCGACGAACGCCCGATCATCGAATCGACGCTGCTCGAGCTTGTCGACATGAAGGGCTGCCATCTGGTCCTTACCACCGGCGGCACGGGGCCCGCCAGGCGCGACGTCACGCCCGAAGCGACGCTGGCGGTGGCGGACAAGGAAATGCCCGGCTTCGGCGAACAGATGCGCGCGGTGAGTCTGAAGTACGTGCCGACCGCCATCCTCTCGCGCCAGGTTGCGGTGATTCGAAAGCAGGCATTGATCATCAACCTGCCGGGGCAGCCCAAGGCGATCAAGGAAACGCTGGACGGCGTGTTTGCCGCGGTGCCCTACTGCATCGATCTGATCGGCGGGCCCTACATTGAAACCAATGAGTCCCTCGTCAAGGCGTTCCGTCCGAAGTCAGCGCTGAAGAGCCAGCCTTGAGCATCGAAACCCTGGAAATCGAAACCGGGCCGAAGCCCGCGGCGACGGTTATCTGGCTGCACGGCCTGGGCGCCGATGCGCACGACTTCGAACCGGTCGTGCCCGAGCTGCGCCTGCCCGCCGCCAAGCCGGTGCGCTTCATCTTCCCCAACGCGCCGCAGCGACCGGTGACCATCAATGGCGGCATGCGCATGCGTGCCTGGTACGACATTTTCCAGCTCGGTGGCGGCGTGGAAGACGAAGCCGGGATTCGCGCATCGCAGGCTTCGATGGAAAGCCTGATCGCCGGCGAGATAGAGCGGGGCATAGCTCACGACAAGATCGTTCTCGCCGGCTTCTCCCAGGGCGGCGCGATCGCGCTGCACACGGCGCTGCGTAGCGGCCAACCCCTGGCGGGCGTGATGGCGCTCTCCACTTATTTGCCCTTGAAAAACACCCTTGAAAAAGAAAAAAGCGCTGCGAACGCCAATCTGCCGGTTTTCATGGCGCACGGGCAGTACGACAACATGATCGGCATGGACCGCGCAATGCTCTCGCGCGATGCGATGGTCGCTCTGGGGTACAAGGTGGACTGGCACGCATACCCGATGGCGCACTCGGTCTGCCCCGAGGAAATCGGCGCCATCGCCGCCTTCCTGCTCAGGATTCTCTGATTAGCTCCCTGAACCTGGCGATTTCGTAGTCCTCGCCGCGCTCAGAGACCGCCTGCGGCAGGTAGACGTGGTAGCGCTCGCCCTGCGCGAGTTCGAGGTTCTGTCCCGGCGTGAACGCGCCCGGCTTGAGCACGATGTGCACTTCCCCCGCGCCGTCTATTTTCAGCAGCACGCCCTGCTCGGTCACGGTCTTGACGCCGCCAACCGCAAAGCGCGACAGCAACGGCGACTTGGACAGCGTCTGGATGCCCGCGCGCGCCTGCTGACCTGAGAGCTTGTTGACCCGGCGCACCAGGCCCAGCACCCAGTTCGTGCCGCCCTCGGGTTGCAGCGCCAGCAAAGTGCCGACGCGCAGCCAGTCGCCCTTCAGCTGCGGCACCACGGCGCCGAATCCCCCCGCGCTCACGTTTTCAACGATCCAGCTTTCGGAATTCTGGTTGTCGAAGTCGAGCGTGTCGCCGCCGCCCAGCACCCCGACCACGCTTTCGTAGCCGTGCGTGACGGAGAGGCGCGACTTGACCGGGTGACGCTGCGTCTTGCGCTCGGGCGGCGCCGGCGACCAATACAGGTGCAGATGGCGCAGCACGTCGAGCGCGAGGTGCGGTTCGTAGGTACCGCCCAGGTTGACCTCGGGAGGAATCTTGCCGCCGACGAGGATTTTCTCGGCCAGGTCGTGCGC
>SBAS01000044.1 GCA_005240145.1 Nitrosomonadales bacterium
CGGCAAAAAGGTCACCCGGGGCGAGCTTCTGGCCGAGATCGACGCGCAGGATTTCGAGATCCAGTCGCGCGCGGACGGCGCAGAGATCGCGCGCCTGCACCACGATTGCGCTCACCAGCGCCGGCGGCGGGCCGGCAGATTTTCTTGCCGAATCGACTTCACCGCCGCAGCCCGCGACAACGCAGGCCAGTGCGGCGATGAGCGCGACTCTTCTGCAGAATACTGGCGTCAATTCCATTCCGGCACCCGCTCTCCCGCGAACATCTCCCCGACAGCTTCACGTCTGCGCACCAGCTGGACGGCGCCGCTGGCCACCATTACCTCTGCGGGACGCGGGCGCGTATTGTAGTTGGAACTCATCACCATGCCGTACGCCCCCGCCGACATGAGCGCCAGCAGCGCGCCCGGGCGGACCGCAAGCTTGCGCCCCCGGGCGAGAAAGTCCGCGCTCTCGCATACCGGCCCGACGATGTCGTAAACACCGGCCGCGGCGTCCAATTCCACCTCGCGCACTTGCCGCACCTCGTGCCAGGCATCGTACAGCGCGGGACGGATCAGGTCGTTCATCGCTGCATCGACCACCACAAAATTCTTCGCCTCGCCCGGTTTGACGTATTCGATGCGCGTCAGCAGCAGTCCCGCGTTGCCCACGATCGATCGTCCCGGATCGAGCAACAGCTTTTCCTTGCGCTGGCCGATGGCGTCGAGCGCGCCGTGCACGAACGCGGCGACCGGCGCCTGTGCTTCGTCCTGGTAGCGGATTCCCATGCCGCCGCCCAGGTCGATGTGCGCGAGTGAGATGCCCCCCTCCTCGAGCCGCGCCAGCAGGGCGACGATGCGCTGCGTGGCGGCGACGAACGGCGCGCTGTCGTTCATGAGCGAACCGATGTGGCAGCCGATGCCCGTAAGCCGGATGCCGGGCAAGCGCGCCGCTTCGCGGTACAGGCGTTCCGCATCAGCGTACGCAATGCCGAACTTGCTCTGCTTCAGGCCGGTGGAAATGTAGGGATGCGTTTTCGCGTCGACATCGGGATTGACGCGGAAAGCGACCGGTGCGCGCTTACCCATGCTCACAGCGATGTCGTTGACGCGTGCGAGCTCCTGCTCCGATTCCAGGTTGATCGAGAGCACACCGGCCTGCAGCGCCCCCCGGATCTCGTGCGCCGACTTGCCGACGCCCGAAAACACGACTTTGGCCGGATCGCCGCCGGCGGCAATGACGCGCGCAAGCTCGCCACCCGAAACGATGTCGAATCCGGCGCCGAGCCGCGCCATCAGGGCGAGCACCGCCAGATTGGAGTTGGCTTTTACCGAGTAGCACACGAGCGAAGAGCGGCCCGAAAGTTCGTCGGCGTACTCGCGGTAGGCGCGCTCGATCGCCGCGCGCGAATAGACATAGCAGGGCGTGCCGAACTGACGCGCGATGTCTTCGAGCGAGACCTGTTCGGCGCACAGCACGCCGCTGCGGTAGGCGAAGGCCATGTCGGCTACTTCTTGGCGCCGCCCGCGCTCTCGTCCTCGCCGGCTTCCTTCGGGTAAGGCAGCGGCTTGTAGGCCTCGGGCTTGGGCGGCCTGACGCCGGGCGGCGGATTATCACGCAGATACAGCGCCCCCTTCTGGCCGCAACCGGCGGCAAGCAGGAAAAGCAGCAGCACGGCGAGGAGTACCGGACGCATCGGGAAGGGTAACGGCGATTAAAATGACGATGTTAGCAGGATCGTCCCTGAATCCCAGCCATGACCGAGAGCGAATTTGAGGCACTTGCCGGCGCTGCTTTGAGTGCGCTGGAGAGCGCGTTTGAAGCCAGCTTGCCGGATGTCGACGTGCAGGCCAAAGGCGAAGGTTTGCTCGAGATCGAATTCGATGACGGCTCGAAAATGGTGATCAACCGGCACGCCGCGGCGCGCGAGATCTGGGTCGCGGCGCGACGCGGCGGCTTTCATTTCCGCCACGACCGCGGCGCATGGCGCGATACACGCGACGGCACCGAGCTGTTTGCCGCGGTGTCGAAGCTTGCTTCCGAGCAGGGCGGAGCGCCGGTCGTGCTCAGCGCGAGATAGGCACCGGCAGCGGCGCGGCTTCGTCCTTCAACGGCGCGAATTCGCGATAAAAATATTCCGTCCCTGTCCTCGCCTCGGGGGGCTGCGAAGGATCGGCATCGGACTTCGCCGCGACGATTCCCTGCGGCACGGCGCGCGGCGCTTCAGGCACGTTCGTCAGCACCTTGCCCATGTACTCGATCCAGATCGGCAGCGCGATGCGGCCACCGGTCTGGTTCTTGCCCAGGGTCTTGGGCTGATCGAATCCCATCCAGGCGACGCCGACCAGCCCAGGCTGGTAGCCGCAGAACCAGCCATCGACGAAATCGTTGGTGGTGCCGGTCTTGCCCGCGAGGTCGCGCCGTCCGAGCTTCGCGGCGCTTGCCGCGGTGCCGTAGCGCGTGACGTCCTGCATCATCGAATCCATGAGGAAGGCATTGCGCGCGTCGATCACGCGCAGCGCTTCCTCGCCCGCTGCCTGGGGCTTGGCGGTGCCGAGCGGGTTGCCGCGGTCGTCGACGATTTTCTGGATGAAATAGGGCTCGACCAGGTAGCCGCCGTTGGCGAAGACGGCATAGGCGCGCGCCATCTGCATGGGCGTCACCGAGCCGGCGCCCAGCGCCATCGTGAGGTAGGGCGGGTGCTTGTCGGCGTCGAAGCCGAAGCGCGTGACGTAGTCCTGCGCGTACTTCGGATCGATGCTCTGCAGGATCCGGATCGAGACCATGTTCTTCGATTTCGCGAGCGCGGCGCGCAGGCGCAGCGGCCCCTCGAATTTGCCGTCGTAGTTCTTCGGTTCCCAGCGCTGGCTGCCGGTGATCTCGGCTTCGACTACGATCGGCTCGTCGGCGATCATGGTCGCGGGCGTAAAGCCCTTTTCCAGCGAAGCGGAGTAGATGAACGGCTTGAACGACGATCCGGGCTGGCGCCACGCCTGGGTGATGTGGTTGAACTTGCTGCGGTTGAAATCGAAGCCGCCGATCAGCGCGCGCACCGCGCCGTCGACCGGATCCAGCGAGACGAACGCCGCCTCCGCCTCGGGCAATTGCGCAAAGTGCCAGTGCTTTTTCTCGTCGCGGTACACCCGCACGATCGCGCCGCGCCGCACGCGCCGCTGCGGCGCCGTTTTTTCCTCCAGCGCGCGCGCGGCGAATTTCAGGCCTTCGCCCGCAACGCTGATCGCCTCGCCGTTCTTCAGCGCGAGCTTGACTTCCTTTGCGCTCGCCGCGAGCACCAGCGCGACTTTCAGGTCGTCGACGTCGGGACGGTCGGCGAGCGCTTCCTCGTGGTCGTCCTCGGTGCTGTTGGCGGGCAGCTGCACGAAAGCTTCCGGACCACGGTAGCCCTGGCTGCGGTCGTAGGCGACCACGCCGCGCCGCACCGCTTCGTAGGCGGCTTCCTGGTCGGCCTTGCGAATTGTGGTGTAGACGCGAAAGCCCTTGGTGTAGGCGTCCTCGGGGTACTGCTCGAAGACGGCCTGGCGCACCATTTCGGCCAGAAACTCCCCGTGTACGCCGGCGAAATCATCCATTTCGCGGCGTACGTGGAGGGGGGCCTTGGCGGCGTCTGCCTGCTGTTGCTCGGTGATATGGCCCAACTCCTTCATGCGCCGCAGCACGTACTGTTGCCGCTGCCGGGCACGTTGCGGATTGGCAACCGGGTTGTAGGCCGAGGGGGCTTTGGGCAGGCCAGCCAGAATCGCCACCTCGGCGAGCGTCAGTTTGCCGACCGATTTGCCGTAGTAGATCTGGGCGGCGGCAGCGAAGCCGTAGGCGCGCTGGCCCAGGTAAATCTGATTGATGTAGAGCTCGAGGATCTGGTCCTTCTCCAGGTTGTTTTCGATCTTGAAGGCGAGCAGGGCCTCGTAGAGCTTGCGCGTGAGCGTCTTCTCCGACGAGAGGAAGAAGTTGCGCGCCACCTGCATGGTGATCGTGCTCGCGCCCTGCCGGCGCCCGCCCTGCGTAAGGTTGGCATAGGCCGCCCGCGCCACGCCGAGGTAGTCGATCCCGGCGTGCTGGTAGAAACGTTCGTCCTCGGCGGCAAGAATCGCGTGCTTGAGCTGCTCGGGGACCTCCCGGATCGAGATCAGCGAACGGCGCTCCTCGCCGAATTCCCCGATCAGGGCCCCTTCCGCGGTATAAACACGCAGGGGGATTTTCGGCTGGTAATCGGTAAGTACTTCAAGCGAAGGCAGATTCGGGTAGGCGAGCGCAACCACAAGAGCGGCAAGGAAGGCCCCGGCCGCCGCGAAGCCGCCAATCAGGATCAGCGGAAACAGCAGAAAACGAAGCCAAATCAAGGAGGTTACGCCAACTCTAGGGAGTGGTTGCACGTGGCGGGGGGCACAGCGCATTATAGACTTCCGGCTTCGTGGAAGATTCACTAGACACTAGAGATAGTTGTTGCTAGCATCTAACGCGAATTCTACGTATCGCGCCTAACATCTGATGCGTAAAGGAAAAAAGGGATGAGCCTCGACATTTTCAAGGCGAAAGCGCCGCCGTTGTTTGGGCTGGATATCAGCTCGTCTTCGGTGAAGATGCTCGAGATCGTGGACGCGGGCAAAGGCGCCTACCGGGTCGAGCGCTACGTGATCGAGGCGCTGCCCAAGGATGCGGTCGTCGACGGCAACATCAACATCCTCGAGGCGGTCGCCGACGCGGTGACGCGCGGCTACAAGCGGCTGGGCACGCGCACCAAGCACGTCGCCATGGCGGTGCCCTCGGGTGCCGTCATTACCAAGAAGATCATCGTCCCCGGGGGCCTGCGCGAGGACGAACTCGAGCAGCAGGTCCAGAGCGAGGCCAACCAGTACATCCCGTTCGCGCTGGAAGAGGTGAACCTGGATTTCCAGGTCGTCGGGCAATCGCCCACGAACCCGGAGGAGCAGGAAGTTCTCATCGCCGCGACGCGCAAGGAGAAGGTCTCCGACCGCTTCGCCGTGGCCGAAAACGCGGGCCTCAAGCCGCTGGTCATGGACGTGGAGTCCTTCGCGCAGATGGCCGCTCTCGGCCTCGTCATCAGCCAGTTGCCCGGCGGTGGCAAGGAACAAAACGTCGCCATCGTCGATGTCGGCGCCAACGTGATGCAGATCGCGGTGGTGCGCAATGAACAGTCGGTCTATACGCGCGAGCAGGCCTTTGGCGGCAATCAACTTACCGCGGACATCGTCGCGCGCTACGGCATGAGTGCCGAGGAAGCGGAAAACGCCAAGCGCTCGGGCGGCCTGCCGGATGATTTCGAGGCCGAGGTGCTGCGGCCGTTCATGGAAAATCTTTCCCAGGAAGTGCAGCGTGCGCTGCAGTTCTTCTTTACTTCGACCTCGTTCAACACGGTCGAGCACATCCTGCTGGCGGGGGGCTCGGCCGTGATCCCCGGCCTCGAGGAGATCGTGCATACCCGCACCCAGGTTCCGACGGTGGTCGCGAACCCGTTCGGCGCGATGCAGACTTCGCCGCGCATACAGTTGAAGCGCCTGATGCAGGACGCGCCCTCGCTGATCGTGGCTTGCGGCCTGGCCATGCGGAGGTTCGACCCGGTAGGAGCGGCAAAATCAATCTACTGCCGCACCGCGAGGAGCGACGCAAGCGCTCCCGCACGCATTTCGCCGTGCTCGGCGCTATGACGGCCGCACTCGGTTTCGCGATCGTCGGCGCGGTGTGGTTCGTTTACGAGCAGAGCATCGGCGCACAGGAAGACCGCAACCGGTTCCTCAAGGCCGAGATCGCCAAGCTGGTCAAGGAAATCGACGAGATCAAGGAAGTGAAGGAGAAGATCAACGCGCTGCTCGCGCGCAAGCAGGTGATCGAAACCCTGCAGGCGGACCGTGTGCAGACCGTGTACCTGCTCGACGAGCTGGTGCGCCAGATGCCCGAAGGCGTATTCCTCAAATCGGTCAAGCAGAAGGGCCCGGGCATCGAACTGATCGGTTACGCGCAGTCGAACGCGCGCGTCTCGACCCTCATGCGCAATATCGAGTCCTCGCCCTGGCTGGCGAATCCGAACCTGGTCGAAATCAAGGCGGCGACGCTGGGGAAAATGCGCATCTCCGAATTCAACCTGAAACTCGCCATGAAGCGCCCCGCGGCGCCTGATGCGAAGGACGCCGCAAAGGACGCCGCCAAGGCAGCGGCGGCGGCGAAGAAGGGATAGGCCATGGCGATCAACTTCAACCAGATCGCGGACGACTTCAAGCACACCAACTGGAAGGATCCAGGCACCTGGGCGGTCGCGCCCAAGATCGTGGTGCTGATCGCGATCCTCGCGGCGATCCCGGTGATCGGCCATTTCGTCGTCTGGCAGGGCCAGATGGAGGAATTGGAAAAAGGCTTGCGGGATGAAGAGACCCTGAAGAAGGATTACCTCGCGAAGAAGACCCAGGCGATCAACCTCGACCTGCACAAGCAGCAGTTGCGGGAAATCGACACGCAGTTCGGCGCGCTGCTCAAGCAGTTGCCCAACAAGTCGCAGATGGACGCGCTGCTGGTGGACATCAACCAGGCCGGCCTGTCGCGCGGTCTGCAGTTTGAATGGTTCAAGCCGGCCGCCGCGGAATTGCCAAGGGAGTTCTATTCCGAGCTGCCGATTCAGGTAAAGGTGATCGGCACCTACCACGACATGGGCGCGTTTGCGGCCGACGTCGGCCAGCTGCCGCGCATCGTGACCTTGAACGACGTCACGATCGAAACCGGCAAGGATGGCAATTTGACAATGGATGTGACGGCACGCACCTTCCGCTACCTCGATGAAGAGGAAGTCTCGGCACAGCGCAAGGCAGCGGCAGCGAAAAAGGCGCCGGCCAAGAAATGAAACGCATGCCAAACATAGGAATCGCCACAGCTATCGCGTGCGCTCTGCTGCTCGCGGCTTGCGGCGGCGAGGAACAGAGCGAGCTGCGGGGCGAGCTCGCGGCGATGACCAAGGATTTGCGCGGCAGGGTCAATCCCCTGCCGCAGGTGAAGTCCTATGAGCCGGTGCCCTACAAGGGCGAGAGCATGGTCGATCCGTTCGTGCCGGGCCGCATCGTGGTGTCGCAAGCGTCCACCGGCGGCAGCGGCGGGGGCACCCAGCCCGACCTGAACCGACCCAAGGAGCCGCTGGAAGCGTTTCCGCTCGAGGCGATACAGATGGTGGGCACGCTCAGCCAGAGCAAGGACATGTATGCGCTGGTCAAGGCCGGCACCAACCTGTTTCGCGTGAAGAAGGGCAACTACATGGGCCAGAACTTCGGCGTGATCCTTGGCGTCGACGAGGGCCAGATCAGCCTCAAGGAAGTGGTCCAGGATAGTGGTGGGGATTGGGTGGAGCGCAGCACTTCGCTGCAGATGCAGGAGACAAAGAGATGAACATGCTCAAACGATTGGCCGGAATGGGCGTTGCGCTGGTTGCAGGACTGGCGTGGAGCGGAGGCGTGTTCGCGCAGGCGAACAGCATCGAAACCTTCGACGTTACCCAGCAGGCCGGCAACGTGGTCGTCCGCATCACCACCAAGGAGCCCCTGAAGAGCGCGCCTCCCAGCTTCACGGTCGCCAATCCGGCGCGCATCGTCTTCGATTTCGCGGGCACGAGCAACGCGCTGGGCCGCAATTCCCAGGACGTGAGCCAGGGCGAGCTGCGCAGCATGAATCTGGTGCAGGGTTCCGATCGCACCCGTCTGGTGCTCAACCTGCGCCGTTCGGTGTCCCACGAAGTCGCGCTTGACGGCAAGAGCATCGTCGTAACGCTGTCGTCGGCCGCAGCCGCGCCCAGCGCCGGCGCGGCGCCGGGACAGGTTTCGAACTTTGCCGAAGGCAAGGCCGACACCAAGCACGCGATTCGCGACGTCGATTTCCGCCGCGGCAACGCCGGCGAAGGTCGCATCGTGATCGATTTGACCGATACCACCACTGGCATCGACATCCGGCAACAGGGCCAGAACATCGTCATCGAGTTCCTCAAGACCTCGCTGCCCGAGAACATGCGGCGCCGGCTCGACGTGGTGGACTTTGCCACGCCGGTGCAGACGGTCAGCGCCTTCCAGCAGGGCGAGAACGTACGCATGGTGATCGAGCCCAAGGGCCAGTGGGAGCACAACGCCTACCAGTCAGACACCCAGTTCGTGGTCGAGGTGAAGGCCGCGGCCGTGGATCCGTCCAAGGTCGCGCAGCGCGGCCGCTACAGCGGCGAAAAGCTCTCGCTCAACTTCCAGAACGTCGAAGTGCGCGCGGTGCTCAACGTGATCGCCGACTTCACCGATCTCAACATCATCACCGGCGACACGGTCGCCGGCAGCATCACGCTGCGGTTGAAGGACGTGCCCTGGGACCAGGCGCTCGACATCATCCTGCAGACGCGCGGCCTGGACCTGCGCAAATCGGGCAACGTGATCTGGATCGCGCCACGCGATGAACTGGCCACGCGCGAAAAGCTCGCGCTCGAAGCGCAGTCGCAGATCACCGAGCTCGAGCAGACGCGGACCGAGGCGTTCCAGATGAATTACCAGAAGGCGGCGGACGTGCAGAAACTGCTTGCCGATCCTGCCCAGAGAATGCTCTCCAAGCGTGGCAGCGCAGTCGTGGATGCACGCACCAACACGCTGTTCGTACAGGATACGCCGAGCCGCCTCGATGAAGTGAGGAAGCTCATCGCGCGGATCGACGTCGCCGTGCGCCAGGTGATGATCGAGGCGCGCATCGTCGAGGCTTCCGAGTTATTCAACAAGAACCTGGGCGCCCGGCTGGGCGTCCACGACCTCCGGGGTTCGCATCGGATCTTGGGAAATAACAGCCCGCGCTTCGGCTTCGGCGGCGCTCTCACCGACGTCGCAGGCCATGCAGGAACGGGCGTGGGCACGCCGCAGGCCGCTGGAGTATTTCTGCCAGACTCGCTGAGCGCCAACCTGCCGGCGGCCGGCCTGAATTTATTTAGCGCGGGAGTTTTCTCGTTCATCCTGTTCAACAGTAACGCGACGCGATTTCTCAATATGGAAATATCGGCGCTCGAGGCCGACGGCAAGGGCAAGACGATTTCGAGCCCGCGCGTGCTGACGGCGGACGGGGTCGAGGCGGTCATCGAGCAGGGTACGGAGATCCCGTTCCAGCAGGCGACCTCGTCGGGTGCGACCAGCATCGCCTTCCGCAAGGCGAACCTCTCGCTCAAGGTGAAGCCGCAGATCACGCCGGACGGCAACGTCATCATGACCCTCGACGTCAACAAGGACGAGCCCGGCGCTACCACGCCGGCCGGCATCGCGATCACCACCAAGCACATCAAGACCGAGGTGCTGGTGGAGAACGGCGGCACGGTCGTGATTGGCGGCATCTACGACCAGCGCGACCGCAACGACGTCACGCGCGTACCCTTTTTCGGCGACCTGCCGTATATCGGGTTCCTGTTCAAGAACTCGGTCAGCACCTCGAGCAAGACCGAGTTGCTGGTGTTCATCACGCCGCGGATCGTGACTGAACGCATGACCGTCCGCTGACGCGAATTTGCAGACCACCTCACGGCCGGCCCCCGGCCGTTTCTTTTTCTGCTGGCGGCGCGCGCGCGACGGACCGTCGAACCACCTGCGTAGAATGACGGCGTGAAACCTGCGGGCAGCCTGATCCTGATCGGCATGATGGGTGCTGGAAAGACCACCGTGGGCCGCCTGATCGCGCGGCGCGTGAAGCGCAGCTTTTATGACGCCGACGAAGAGATCGAACGCCGCTGCGGCGTGCGCATCCCGGTGATCTTCGACATCGAAGGCGAAGCCGGTTTCCGCGCGCGCGAAACCCAAGTGATCGCGGAACTGTGCGCGCTCGACAACGCGGTGCTTGCCACCGGCGGCGGCGCGGTGCTGGCCGAGGAGAACCGGCGCCAGATCGCAGCGCACGGCACCGTCATCTACCTGCATGCGCGTCCCGGACATCTCTGGCAGCGCGTGCGCCACGACCGCAACCGGCCGCTGCTCGCCACCGGCGATCCGCAGCGCAGGCTTGAAGAGCTCTACACCCAGCGCGATCCGCTGTACCGCGAGGTTGCCGACGTGGTGATCGATACCGGCAAGCAAAGCGTGCAGACGCTGGCGAATGACCTGCTCGCTCGGCTGGAGGGCATATGCAGCCCCTCATCGTAAGCCTGGGTGATCGTTCCTACCCGATTCACATTGGACCGGGACTGCTCGACGAGGCGCAGCTGTATGCGCGCTACGTCGTCTCGAGAAGCGTCGTTGTCGTCACCAACGCCGCGGTTGCGCCGTTGTACCTCGAGCGCGTGCAGCGCGCGCTCGTGCAGGCCGGAGCCCGCGGTGTGGTCCCGGTATTGATCGAGGACGGCGAGCGCTCGAAGTCCTGGGCGACGCTCGATCGCGTCATCGATGCGCTGCTGGCTGCGCGCTGCGGCCGCGATGCGGTGATTGTCGCCCTGGGCGGCGGCGTAGTCGGCGACCTCGCCGGGTTCGCGGCGGCTGTCTACCAGCGCGGCATCGACTTCATCCAGTTGCCGACGACGCTGCTCGCGCAGGTGGACTCCTCGGTGGGCGGCAAGACCGCGATCAATCACGCACGCGGCAAGAACATGGTCGGCGCGTTCCACCAGCCCCTCGCCGTCATCGCCGACGTCGCTACACTCGATTCGTTGCCCGATAGGGAACTGCGTGCGGGAATCGCCGAGGTCATCAAGCACGGCTGCATCCTCGATCTGCAATTTGTCGGCTGGCTGGAGGCCAACATGGCCAAGTTGCTGGCGCGCGATCGCGCCGCGCTCGGCCACGCCGTGCGCCGCTCCTGCGAACTGAAGGTGCAGGTCGTTGCCGCCGACGAGCGCGAGTCCGGCCTGCGCGCGATCCTCAATTTCGGCCATACCTTCGGCCATGCCATCGAAGCCGGGGTCGGCTACGGCGAATGGCTGCACGGCGAGGCGGTCGCCACCGGCATGGTGATGGCGGCCGAACTGTCGGTGCGCGCGGGCAGCTTGCGCCGCGAGGAGGCCGACCGGGTCAGGGCGCTGGTCGCCGCGGCGGGCCTGCCGGTGCGGGGCCCGGCGCTGCCGGCGGAGCGCTACCTCGAGCTGATGCAGGTCGACAAGAAAGCCTCCGGCGGCCGCATCCGTTACATCGTGCTCGAGGGATTGGGCCGGGCGGCGCTGCGCGGCGACCTCGACCCTGACATGGTGCGCCAGAGCATCGCCGCTGCAGCGCAGTAGGCTCCGGCCGGAGGCACTGGGATTGAGCGCAACAGTGCGGTGCCTTGTAAGCCCGTGGTTCCACAGGTATATTTCAAGGTTCGCCCACAAATTTTGTGCGGCGCGGCGAAAATAGCCGAAACGCTTTTTGGATTAGGCAGATACGCATGAACGGTGGATTTCACCCGGTGGCACAGGGTCTCTACGACCCTGCAAACGAGCACGACAGCTGCGGCGTCGGCTTTGTTGCGCATATCAAGGGCAAGAAATCGCACAGCATCGTCGAACAGGGCCTGACGATCCTGAAGAACCTCAATCACCGCGGCGCGGTGGGCTGGGACCCGAAACTTTCCGACGGCGCCGGCGTGACGATCCAGGTGCCGGACCGCTTCCTGCGCGAGGACATGGCGGGGCGCGGCGTGAGCCTGCCGCCGCTCGGCCAGTACGGGGTAGGCATGGTGTTCCTGCCGCGCGATCCGGCGAGCCGCTTCGCCTGCGAGTACGAGATCGAGCGCGCGATCAAGGACGAGGGCCAGGTGCTGCTCGGTTGGCGCGACGTGCCGGTGGACAACGCCGATCTCGCCGAGCCGGCGAAGAAACTCGAGCCGGTGATTCGCCAGGTCTTCGTCGGGCGCGGCGCCGGGGTCACGGTCACCGATGCGCTCGAGCGCAAGCTCTACATTATCCGCAAGAGTTCCGGCCACGCGATCCAGGCGCTGCGCCTGGAGCACGGCAAGGGCTTCTACGTGCCGTCGATGTCGGCGCGCCTCATCTGCTTCAAAGGTATGCTGCTCGCCAATCAGGTCGGCGCGTACTACCTCGATCTGAAGGACCCGCGGGTCGAATCGGCGCTGGCGCTGGTGCATCAGCGTTTCTCGACCAACACCTTTCCGTCCTGGGATCTGGCGCATCCGTTCCGCATGATCTGCCACAACGGCGAGATCAACACCGTGCGCGGCAACGTCAACTGGATCCGCGCCCGCCAGGGCGCGATATCCAGCCCGGTGCTGGGCGATGACCTGGAGAAAATCTGGCCGCTCATCTACCCGGGGCAGTCCGATTCCGCTTCCTTCGACAACGCGCTCGAGCTGCTGGTCATGGGCGGCTACTCGGTCGCGCACGCGGTGATGATGATGATTCCGGAGGCCTGGGAGAACCACACGCTGATGGATCCCAGCCGGCGCGCGTTCTACGAGTATCACGCGGCGATGATGGAGCCCTGGGACGGACCGGCTTCAATCGCCTTCACCGATGGACGCCAGATCGGCGCCACGCTCGATCGCAACGGCCTGCGGCCTTCGCGCTACATCGTTACCGACGACGACCTCGTGATCATGGGCTCGGAATGCGGCTGTCTGCCGATTGCCGAGGAGCGCATCGTCAAGAAATGGCGCCTGCAGCCGGGCAAGATGTTCCTCGTCGACCTGGAGAAGGGCCGCATCATCGACGACAAGGAGCTGAAGGAAGCGCTTGCCGGCGCCAAGCCTTACGCCGAGTGGATCGAGCGCATCCGCGTCAAGCTCGACGACGTCGAGACCGAAAAGACCTCGCCGCTGAAGTCAGCGGTGGCGCTGATCGACCGCCAGCAGGCCTTTGGCTACACGCAGGAGGATCTCAAGTTCCAGCTGCTGCCGATGGCGGAAGCGGGCGAGGAACCGACCGGATCGATGGGCAACGACGCCGCGCTGGCGATCCTGTCGAAGAAGGACAAGACGCTTTATCACTACTTCAAGCAGCTGTTCGCGCAGGTTACGAATCCGGCGATCGACCCGATCCGCGAAGAGTTGGTCACCTCTCTCGTGTCCTTCATCGGTCCGAAGCCCAACCTGCTCGGCATCGACGAAATGAATCCGCCGCTGCGCCTGGAAGTGAGCCAGCCGGTGCTCGATTTCCACGAAATGGAGAAGCTGCGCTACATCGAGCGTAACACGGGAGGAAAATTCCGCTCGCTCGAGCTCGACATCACCTACCCGGCGGCTTGGGGCAAGGAGGCGATCGAGGCGCGCCTCGCGTCGCTGTGCGCGCAGGCCGAGGACGCGGTGCGCGGCGGCTATTCGATCATCGTCATTTCCGACCGTGCCGTGGATCGCGAGCGCGTTGCGATCCCGGCGCTGCTCGCGCTCTCGGCGATTCACCAGCACCTGGTGGCCAAGGGCCTGCGCACCTCCACCGGCCTGGTGGTCGAAACCGGCTCGGCGCGCGAAGTCCATCACTTCGCGCTGCTCGGCGGCTACGGCGCGGAGGCGGTGCATCCTTATCTCGCCCTGGAAACGCTGCTCGCGGCGAACGACGGCGATTCCTCCAAGGGTTCGAAGGCGATCAAGTACTACGTCAAGGCGGTCGGCAAGGGGCTCAAGAAGGTGATGTCGAAGATGGGCATCTCGACCTACATGTCCTACACCGGTGCGCAGATCTTCGAGGCGGTGGGCCTGTCGCGCAACCTGGTGGACAGGTATTTCAACGGCACCGCATCCAGGGTGAGCGGCATCGGCATACTCGAACTCGCCGAGGAGACCCTGCGCATCCATCGCGCGGCCTTCAGCGAGAAGGATCCCGTGCTGCAGGGGATGCTCGACACGGGCGGCGAGTACGCCTGGCGCGTGCGCGGCGAAGAGCATGCCTGGACGCCCGACGTCATCGCCAAGCTGCAGCATTCGGCGCGGCAGAATTCCTACTCGACTTACAAGGAGTATGCGGCGCTGATCAATGAGCAGGCGCGGCGCCAGATGACTCTGCGCGGGCTGTTCGAGTTCAAATTCGACCAATGCAATCCGGTGCCGATCGAGGAAGTCGAGCCGGCCGCCGAGATCGTGAAGCGCTTCTCCACCGGCGCCATGTCGCTCGGCTCGATCTCGACCGAGGCGCACACGGTGCTGGCCATCGCGATGAACCGCATCGGCGGCAAATCCAATACCGGCGAAGGCGGCGAGGATCGTCGGCGCTACGCGCCGGTCAAGGCGGGCGAGAGCATGCAGTCGCGGCTCGGCAAGGAGCGGGTCGAAGTGGACATACCGCTCCAGGCGGGCGACTCACTCAAATCCAAGATCAAGCAGGTCGCCTCGGGCCGTTTCGGCGTCACGGCGGAATACCTCGCTTCGGCCGAGATGCTGCAGATCAAGATCGCCCAGGGCGCGAAGCCCGGCGAAGGCGGTCAACTGCCCGGCAAGAAGGTCTCAGAGTACATCGCCGAATTGCGCTACTCGACCCCCGGGGTCGAGCTGATCTCGCCGCCGCCGCACCACGACATCTACTCGATCGAGGACATCGCGCAGCTGATCCACGATCTGAAGAACGCCAATCCTGCCGCGGCAGTGAGCGTGAAGCTGGTGTCAGAGGTAGGCGTGGGGACGATCGCGGCCGGCGTCGCCAAGGCGAAATCCGACCACGTTACGATTTCCGGACACGATGGCGGCACCGGGGCTTCCCCCTGGTCCTCCATCATGCACGCGGGCACGCCCTGGGAGCTGGGCCTCGCTGAAACCCAGCAGACGCTGACCTTGAACCGGCTGCGCGGCCGCATCGCGGTGCAGGTGGACGGGCAGATGAAGACCGGGCGCGACGTCGTCATCGGCGCGCTGCTCGGCGCGGATGAATTCGGCTTCGCCACCGCACCGCTGGTGGTCGAGGGCTGCGTCATGATGCGCAAGTGCCACCTCAACACCTGCCCGGTCGGCGTCGCGACGCAGGACCCGGTGCTGCGCAGGAAGTTCGAAGGCAGGCCCGAACACGTGGTGAACTACCTTTTCTTCGTTGCCGAGGAAGCCAGGGAGCTCATGGCAAAGCTCGGTGCGCGGCGGGTCGAGGATCTGATCGGTCGCGCCGACCTCCTCGACACGCGCCAGGGGATCGATCACTGGAAGGCCAAGGGCCTCGATTTCTCGAGGATCTTTTACCTGCCGGAGGTGCCGCAGGAAGTCAAAAAACATCATTGCGAAACTCAGGACCACGGCCTCGACAAGGCGCTCGATAACCGGCTGATCGAACTCGCGCGACCTGCCCTCGAGCGCGGCGCAAAAGTGACCATTGAAACCCCGATCCGCAATATCAATCGCACGGTCGGCACCATGCTTTCGGGCGAAATTGCCAAGCGCTACGGACACGAAGGCCTGCCCAACGAAACGATTCATGTGCGCCTCGCGGGCTCCGCCGGGCAGAGCTTCGGCGCTTTTCTCGCGCGCGGCGTGTGGCTCGATCTGATTGGCGACACCAACGACTATTGCGGCAAGGGTCTTTCGGGCGGCCGGATTTCAGTCCAGCCGTCGGCCAAGTTCCGCGGCGAACCGACCGAGAACATCATTACCGGCAACGTCGCGCTCTACGGCGCGATCGAAGGCGAGGCCTTCTTCCGCGGCGTCGCCGGCGAGCGCTTCGCGGTGCGCAATTCAGGCGCGCGCGCGGTGGTCGAGGGCCTGGGCGATCATGGCTGCGAGTACATGACCGGCGGCACGGTGATGGTTCTGGGCGGCACGGGACGCAATTTCGCCGCCGGCATGTCGGGCGGCATCGCCTACGTGCTCGACGAGCAGGGGACCTTTGCCAGGTACTGCAACACCTCCATGGTCACGCTGGAGCCGATGCTTGCCGAGACGGAGCAGGAAGCGAAGCTCGCGCGCGAGTTCTGGCACAAGGGCGAATCGGATGAAGCTGCGGCAAAGCACCTGATCGGCCTGCATGCCCGCCTTACCGGCAGCGTACAGGCGAAGCGGATCCTCGAATCCTGGAATACGTACCGGCCGAAGTTCGTCAAGGTGTTCCCGAACGAGTATCGACGCGCGCTCGGTGAGCTTGCGGCCAAGCACGGGTTGGCCAAACACGGCCTCGCGGCGTAGGCAGCGCATGGGCAAAGTCACCGGGTTCCTGGAGTACGAGCGCCTCGAGGAGCCGCACGAGGACCGGGATGCGCGCAAGAGACACTATCGCGAGTTTTACCTACGCCTGACCGACGCTGACGCCAAGGTACAGGGCGCGCGCTGCATGGACTGCGGCATTCCGTTCTGCATGCAGGGCTGCCCAGTCAACAACATCATCCCCGACTTCAACGACCTGATTTACCGCGAGGACTGGCGGCAGGCGATGGAAACGCTGCACTCGACCAACAATTTCCCGGAATTCACCGGCCGCATCTGCCCCGCGCCCTGCGAGGAAGCCTGCGTGCTGCGCATCAACGAGGATGCGGTCGGGATCAAGTCGATCGAGCACGCGATCATCGACAAGGCCTGGGAATCGGGCTGGGTCAAGGCGCAGCCTGCCGCCCACAAGACCGGCCGCAAGGTCGCCGTAGTCGGTTCCGGTCCGGCGGGCCTCGCCTGCGCGCAGCAACTCGCGCGCGCCGGCCACGCGGTGACCGTATTCGAGAAAAACGACCGCATCGGCGGCCTGCTGCGCTATGGCATTCCCGATTTCAAGCTCGAGAAACGGGTCATCGACCGGCGCCTGGAGCAGATGGGGGCGGAGGGCGTGGTTTTCCGCACCGGGATCAGGATCGGGAAGGAAAAGGCGGGCAAGGGCGTGCCGGATTGGGCCACCGAGTCGATCGCGGCGCAGCAGCTCCTCGCCGATTTCGACGCCATCGTCCTTGCCGGCGGCGCAGAGGTGGCGCGCGATCTGCCGATTCCCGGCCGCGAGCTCGACGGTGTGCACTTCGCGATGGAGTTCCTGCCGCTGCAGAACAAGCGCGTCGCGGGGGATGCCGGCGTGCCCGAGCTCTGGGCGAGCGGCAAGCACGTCGTCGTGATTGGCGGCGGCGATACGGGCTCGGACTGCGTCGGCACTTCAAATCGCCACGGCGCCGCGTCGGTGACGCAATTCGAACTGTTGCCGATGCCGCCCGACGTGGAGCGCAATCCGGTATGGCCCTACTGGCCGACGCGCCTGCGCACGTCATCGTCGCATGAAGAGGGCGTCGAGCGCGACTGGTCGATCGCCACCAAGCTGCTCGCCGGCGAAGCCGGCAAGGTGAAGACCTTGAAAGCCGTGCGCCTGGCCTGGAAAGACGGCAAGCCGGCCGAAATCCCGGGTTCGGAATTCGACATGCCCGCCGACATGGTGCTGCTGGCGATGGGCTTCGTCTCGCCGGTGCAGTCGCTCCTCGGAGAGTTCGGCGTGCAGAAGGACGCCCGGGGCAATGCCGGAGCGCAGACGGAGGGCGCGCGTGCTTACGCGACGTCGGTGCCAAAAGTGTTTGCCGCCGGCGACATGCGCCGCGGCCAGTCGCTCGTGGTGTGGGCGATCCGCGAGGGCCGCCAGGCGGCGCGCGCGGTGGACGCATTCCTCACGGGTTTCTCCGAACTGCCGCGCTAAGCAGGCGCGCGCATGGCTGCCAAAGGACAACGCAGCTACCCGAAAAACACCATCATCGTCACCGAAGGCGACAAGACGGACTCGCTCTACGTCATCCTCGAAGGGCGGGTGAAGGTCTTCGTAAGCGACGATAGCGGCAACGAAGTGCTGCTCCAGACGCAGGGTGCTGGAGAGTATTTCGGCGAACTGGTGCTCGACGAGGGCCCGCGTTCGGCCTCGATCATGACGCTGGATGCCTCGCGCTTTCTCGTGGTGCCGAAAGCCGACTTCCACGATTTCGTCGCTGTCCGCTAGGTTCGCCGCCCACCGCCCGGGGGGGTGGCTATACTGCGCCGGATGGGTCATTGCCATAACCGGATACGGGTTGTTTGAAGCCAATCGACGCCATCATCGAGCAGAAACGCGAGATCCGGGCGATCGAAAGCGGGCGGCTCTTCGGCAAGTATTTCCTGCTGATCCTGGCGCTGGTGTGTGGCGCGCTGGTGATCTCTGGAGCGATCGGGCTGTACTTTTCGTACCAGGAGAACAAGGTCGCGCTCGCCAGTCTGCAGCGCGAAAAGGCGGTCGCGGCGGCCGCACGCATTGAAGAGTTCATTCGCCAGATCGAGCAGCAGCTCGCCTATGCGGCGTTGCCGCAACTGGGTGCCGCGGGCGCCGAGCAGCGCATGGTCGAATTTTTCAAGCTGCAGCGCCTGGTCCAGGCGATCACCGATACGGTGCAGATCGACGCGAAGGGCCGCGAGCGGATTGCAGTATCGCGGCTCGGGATGAACGTCGTCGACGCGGGTATCGATCGCTCGGGGGAGCCAGCGTTCAAGGGCGCCAAATCCGAGCAGCCCTGGTTCGGCCCGGTGTACTTCCGCAAGGAGACGGAGCCCTACATGTCGATGGCCGTGCGCTCGAAAGGCGAAGCCGGCGAGGTTACGGTCGCCGACGTGAATCTGAAGTTCGTGTGGGACGTGGTGACGCGCATCAAGGTCGGCAAGAAAGGCAAGGCCTATGTCGTGGATGGCACGGGCCACCTGGTCGCCGATCCGGACATCGGACTGGTATTGCGCAAGACCGACCTGTCCAAGCTGCCACAGGTGAGGTTCGCGCTGGAAAAGGGCGCAGCGGATTCATTCGCCCTCGACGCACAGGACCTTGCCGGTGGCGCGGTGCTTACGGCCTATGCGTCGATCGAGAGCCTGGGCTGGAAAGTGTTCGTCGAGCAGCCCGTGTCCGAGGTCTACGAAACGCTGAATGCGACCATCATCCGCACCGTGTCGCTGATCGTCGCCGGATTGCTCATCTCGGCGCTCGCCGCGATGTGGCTCGCGCGCAGCATGGTGCGCCCGATCCGCACCCTGCAGGAAGGCGCCGCGCGCATCGGCGAAGGCAATCTTGAGCAGAACATCGATATCAGGACCGGCGACGAGCTGCAGGCGCTCGCCGAGCAATTCAACCGCATGTCAACTCAGCTGCGCGAGTCCTACGCTGGTCTTGAGCGCAAGGTCGATGAACGAACCGCCGAGCTGCAGCAGTCGCTAAAGTATCAGCGCGCCTCGGCCGACCTCCTCGGCATCATCGCCAGTTCGGTTGCGGACACGCAACCGGTTTTTGAAACGATTGTGAAGAGTGCAAGCGACCTGTTTCATCCGTGCAGTGCGGCGATCATCATTCGCGAAGGTGACAAGGTGAATCTGCATGCGCGCTCAGGGGGCGGGCTCACGGATGAGAACCGGCGTGCACTCGAGCAAATCTACCCGCTGCCATTCGATCCGGATTCCGTGATGTCGGCGCGTGTGATGACGGAGCGGCGCGTCACCGAAGTGCCGGACGTCAATGCCGAAGGCGTTCTTGAGATCGTGCGCAAGGTAGCGCGCGCCGGGGGATACAACTCAGTAACATTCGTGCCACTCGTCAAGGAGGGTGAAGGGGTCGGCGTAATATCGCTTACGCACCCGGATCCCGGTTTCCGGTTGACTGAAAAGCAACTGGCACTGGTACAGACCTTTGCAGACCAGGCGGTGATCGCGATCCAGAATGTGCGCCTGTTCCGGGAGATTCAGGACAAGAGCCGCCAGCTCGAAATTGCCAACCAGCATAAGTCGGACTTCCTCGCCAACATGTCGCACGAGCTGCGGACGCCGCTGAACGCGATCATCGGCTTCTCCGAGGTGCTGGTGGAGAAGATGTTCGGCGAGGTGAACGACAAGCAGCTCGATTACCTGAAGGACATCCATTCCTCCGGCAAGCACCTGCTTTCGCTGATCAACGACATCCTCGACCTGTCGAAGATCGAGGCGGGGCGGATGGAGCTCGACATCTCGGACTTCGACCTGCGCTCGGCGCTCGAGAACGCGATGACGCTGGTGAAGGAGCGCGCCCAGCGCAACGGCATCTCGCTCAGCCTCGAAGTGGATCTGTCGCTCGGCATGTTCCGGGGCGATGAGCGCAAGTTCAAGCAGATTCTGCTCAACCTGCTCTCGAACGCGGTGAAATTCACGCCCGAGGGTGGCAAGGTCGGGGTGGCGGCGAGGCCGGCACACGGTGTGGTCGAATTTGCGGTTTCGGACACCGGTGTTGGCATAGCGCCGGCCGACCAGGCCGTCGTGTTTGAGGAATTCAAACAGGTCGGCACCGATTACACGCGCAAGGCAGAGGGCACGGGACTGGGCCTCGCCCTCACCAAGCGCTTCGTCGAACTGCACGGTGGCCAGATCCGCCTGGAAAGCGCCCCCGGCAAGGGTTCCACGTTCACCTTCACGATTCCGGTGCGCGCATGAGCACGATCCTGATCGTGGAGGACAATGAAAAGAACATGAAACTCGCGCGCGACGTGCTGCAATCCAAGGGCTACGCGACGCTGGAGGCGGTCACCGGTGAGGAGGGCGTGCGCATGGTGACAGAAAAGAAACCGGATCTCGTGCTCATGGACATCCAGCTTCCCGGCATCAACGGCATCGAAGCACTGCGCCAGGTGCGCGCGGATCCGGCCTGCGCGCGCATCCCGATCGTAGCGTTCACCGCCTCGGTGACGTCCGCGGACCGCAGCGAGATATCCGAGGCCGGCTTCGACGGCTTCATCGGCAAGCCGATCAACCTGAAGGAATTCCTCGCGACCGTGCAGCGCGTGCTGGAAACGGGTCGCGAATGAGTAGCGCGTCGAAAATTCTGGTCGACGACGACACGCCCGCCAACATCAAGCTGCTGAGCGATCTGCTGGCCTCGAAGGGGTATCAGGTATCGGCAGCGGTAAACGGCGAGGAGGCGCTCGCCAGAATCGCGGCCGAGAGGCCTGATCTGGTGCTGCTCGACGTCATGATGCCGGGGCTCTCGGGCTACGACGTCTGCCGGCGCATCCGCGCCGACCCGGCCCTGTGCTGCTGCCGGTGGTCATGTGCACCTCGCTCGATCCGCAGCAGGAACGCGTCAAGGGAATCGAAGCGGGCGCCGACGATTTCCTCTCCAAGCCGGTCAACCAGCCCGAGCTGTTCGCGCGCGTGAAGTCCTCGCTCAGGGTGAAGGCCCTGCATGACGAACTCGCCACCCTCAACGCGAACCTGGAAAAGCGCGTCGCCGAGCAGGTAGGCGAGATCGAGCGCCTTGCGCGCCTCAAGCGCTTCGTCTCGCCGCGCGTCGTTGACATGATCCTTGCCGGCGAGGTAGACGACCCGCTCAAGACCCACCGGCGCGAAATCACGGTGGTATTCACGGACCTGCGCGGCTTTACCGCGTTTTCCGAGACGGCGGAACCCGAGGAGGTGATGGGCGTGCTGCGTGAATACCATGCCGCGATCGGTCGCATCGTGCTCGCCCACGAGGGCACGGTCGAACATTTCGCGGGCGACGGCGTGATGATCCTGTTCAACGATCCGCTGCCGCTGGCGGAGCCCGAACTCGCCGCAATCCGCATGGCGCTCGAAATGCGCACCGCGGTGGCGGCACTGGGCGCCGGCTGGAAGAAGCGCGGCCACGAACTCGGCTTCGGGGTCGGGATTGCGAATGGCTACGCGACGATGGGGGCCATCGGCTTCGAGGGCAGACGGGATTACGGCGCGATCGGCCCGGTGACCAACCTCTCGGCGCGCCTGTGTGGCGAGGCGAGCGCTGGCCATGTGCTGATTTCGCAGCGCGTCTACGGCAAGGTCGAGGAGCGTATCGAGGCCGAGCATGTCGGCGAATTGACCCTCAAGGGCCTGAGCAAGCCGGTCCCGGCGTACAACGTCCTCAGCCTGCGCGGCTAGGGCTCGCCAGTCGGCTAGAATCAGGGGCCCGACCCTGATGCCACTCCACGTCGTTATTCTCGCCGCCGGTCAAGGCAAGCGCATGCGTTCTGCGCTGCCAAAGGTGCTGCACCGGATTGCGGGCCGGCCGCTCCTTGCCCATGTGCTCGACGCTGCGCTGTCGCTGCGGCCCGAGCGCGTATTCATCGTCCACGGTTACCGCGGCGCCGAGGTGAAGGCCGCCTTCGCGGGCGCGCCGGTCGAATGGGTGGAGCAGGCGAAGCAACTTGGTACCGGCCATGCGCTGATGCAGGCGCTGCCGCGAATTCCGCGTAGTGCCACCGTTCTCGTGCTCAACGGCGACGTACCCCTGGTGCGGCGCGAGACGCTACGCAAGATGCTGCGCTCGACGGGCAAGGGAATCGCCATTGCTACGAGCGAGCTGTCGGATCCGGCTGGCTACGGCCGCGTGGTGCGCGACACGCGCGGCCGCGTGACGCGCATCGTCGAGCACAAGGATGCAAAACCGGCGGAACGAGCGATTCGGGAATGGTATGCGGGCTTTCTCGCCGGCAACGCCTCGCGTCTTGCCGGCTGGCTGGCGAAAATCGCCAACCGCAATACACAGAAGGAGTACTACCTCACGGACCTGATCGGCATTGCCGCCGCCGCCGGGGCGCCGGTGAGCGCGGTGAAAGCCGCCGTCCCTTACGAGGTGGCCGGCGTCAACTCGCGTCACGAACTGGCGATCCTCGAGCGCGCATTCCAGAACGCGCAGGCGAAGTCTCTGCTCGAAGCCGGCGTGGCGCTTGCCGATCTCTGGCGCGTGGATGTGCGCGGCGAACTCTCCTGCGGCGAAGATGTCGCCATCGACGTCAACTGCGTCTTCGAGGGTCGCGTGAAGCTCGGCGACCGGGTGAAGATCGGGCCAAACTGCGTGCTGCGCAATGTCAGCGTCGCAGCGGATACCGACGTGCACGCGTTCTCGCTGCTGGAGGACGCGCAGATCGGCGCCGGCTGCCGTATCGGCCCATATGCGCGCCTGCGTCCGGGTACGAATCTGGAAGCGGGCGTGCACATCGGCAATTTCGTCGAGGTCAAGGCGAGCAGGATCGGCACCGGGTCGAAGGCAAACCACCTCGCCTACATCGGCGATGCCGAGGTCGGCGCGCGGGTCAACATCGGCGCCGGCACCATTACCTGCAACTATGACGGCGCCAACAAGCATCGCACCGTGATCGAGGACGACTGTTTCATCGGCTCCGACGCGACGCTGGTCGCGCCGGTGCGGATCGCCAGGGGCTCCTATATCGGCGCCGGTTCGACCATCAGCAAGGACACGCCGCCGGGCCAGCTGACGCTGGCGCGCGCCAAGCAGGTGTCGCTTGCGCGCTGGACCCCGCCGCGCAAGAAAGCGGCCGGGGCGAAGTAGCGCATGTGCGGAATCGTCGGCGCCGCGGCGACGCGCGACATTGTCCCGATCCTGGTCGAGGGCCTCAGGCGCCTCGAATACCGCGGCTATGACTCTTGCGGCGTGGCCGTGCTCAAGGCGGATCGGCTGCAGCGCCTGCGCAGCGTCGCGCGTGTTGCGGACCTCGCCTCGCAGATTGCGAAGCAGCGGCTGACGGCGCGGACCGGCATCTCGCATACGCGCTGGGCAACGCACGGCGCACCCATCACCAGCAACGCCCACCCCATCTTCTCGCGTGGCGAAATTGCCGTGGTGCATAACGGCATCATCGAGAATCACGAGGAACTGCGCGCCGAACTGAAGGCGAGAGCCTACGTCTTCGAGACGCAGACCGACACCGAGGTGATTGCGCACCTGGTGCACAGCCTGTATGCGGGAAGCCTGTTCGACGCCGTGCGCCGCGCCGTCAAGCGCCTGAACGGCGCCTACGCGATAGCCCTGGTCTCCAGGCGCGAGCCGCATCGCGTGGTCGGTGCGCGCGCCGGCAATCCTCTGGTGGTCGGTCTGGGCAAGGGAGAGAACTTCCTTGCCTCGGACGCGCTGGCGCTCGCGGGCACCACCGACCGCATCGCCTACCTGGAGGAGGGCGACGTCGCGCAGATCGACCTCGAGGGCTTCAGGATTTTCGACGCCCAGGGTCGTGAGGCAAAGCGAATGGTAAAAACCGTGCAGACCAGCGGCGTCGCGGCAGAACTGGGACCGTACCGCCATTTCATGCAGAAGGAGATTTTCGAGCAGCCGCGCGCCGTCGGCGACACGCTGGCGGGAATCGAAGGCATCACCCCGGAGCTTTTCAAGGACGCGCGCGGCAAGGCCTTGCGCGATGTCAAGTCGGTGCTGATCCTCGCCTGCGGCACCAGTTACTACTCGGGGCTTACCGCGAAATACTGGATCGAGTCGCTCGCGCGCATTCCGGTCCAGGTCGAGGTGGCGAGCGAGTACCGCTATCGCGACAGCGTGCCGGATGCGAAAACGCTGGTGGTGCTGGTGTCGCAGTCGGGCGAGACGGCGGACACGCTCGCCGCGCTCAAGCACGCTCGCTCGCTCGGGCAGAAAAAGACGCTCGTGATCTGCAACGTGGCCTCGAGCGCGATGATGCGCGAAACGCGGCTCAAATTCCTCACCCACGCCGGGGTCGAGATCGGCGTTGCCTCGACCAAGGCTTTCCCCACCCAGCTCATCGCGCTATTCCTCCTCGCGCTGACCCTGGCCAAGCTCGGCAGAAAACTTCCGGCCAAGGAGGAACGCCGGCACCTGCGCAGCTTGAGGCACCTGCCGAAAGCGATCGCGGCGGTGCTCGCGCTGGAGCCTCAGGTGATCAGCTGGTCGGAGCGCTTCGCGAAGAAGGAGCACGCGCTGTTCCTCGGCCGTGGCCTGCATTACCCGATCGCGCTCGAAGGCGCGCTGAAACTGAAGGAAATTTCCTACATTCACGCCGAGGCCTACCCGGCCGGGGAACTCAAGCACGGGCCGCTCGCGCTCGTCACCGCGGCGATGCCGGTGGTGACCGTGGCGCCGAACGACGCGCTGTTGGAGAAGCTCAAATCCAACATGCAGGAGGTGCGGGCGCGAGGCGGCGAGTTATACGTGCTGGCGGACGCCGACACGCACATCGCGTCCTCGCCCGGCGTGAACGTGATCCGCCTGCCTGAGCACTACGGGCCGCTTTCGCCGATCCTGCACGTGGTGCCGCTGCAGTTGCTCGCCTACCACACCGCGCTTGCCCGCGGCAGCGACGTGGACAAGCCCAGGAACCTAGCGAAGTCCGTCACAGTCGAGTAAGTCTGCTAGTAGGTAGTTTTGA